>QIFG01000004.1 GCA_003228735.1 Zetaproteobacteria bacterium | reverse complement strand
TCCCAGTATCTGTGTGTAAAGTGCTTTGTCTCTCATGACCCATAGCATAACCTCCAGTAATCACGTTACCCACACGATCAGGGGAAGAGCCAAACAAATAAAGCAGATGAAACTGCTAAAAAAAGTTTGCCTTGTCATTATCGTTATTTTATTGGCTTTCTTCCTGTGGGACTTTTATTTTAAAATGACAGGCACAACTGAAGAAAAAGACAAAATTAGCAATGTGGGTAGCGGCCGATATGAAGGCGACTTTGTAAAAGGGGCCTTTCATGGTAAGGGGATAAAATTCTATGCGAACGGCAACAGGTATGAGGGTGATTTCGTAAACAGTGAGCGGACTGGTAACGGCATAATATTCTGGGCGAACGGCAACAGATATGAAGGCGATTTCGAAAAGGGTTATTTACAGGGAAAGGGCAAATTCTTCTGGGCGGATGGCGGCCAATATGAAGGTTACTTTGTAAGGGATGAATTTCAGGGCAAAGGCAAAAAACTCTATGCGGATGGTGGCCGGTATGAAGGCGACTTTGCAAAGGGGGAGTTTCACGGCAAGGGCAAAATGTTCTATAAGGATGGTGGTCGATATGAAGGTGACTTCATAGAGGGGAAAAGACATGGATATGGCACAATCACCTATCCAAATGGAAGTTCAACAACCGGCTTGTGGGAGAATGGTCAGTTAATTGATGAGTAACTAATTTGGGTAATTAATATAAATTTGGCGTCTATGCCTTTTTCGACTATGACGGAGAGCCAATCTATGTTGGACAGACTAATGAGAGGCTAAGGACGAGGATTCGTCGACATCTTACGAATCAGAGAACTGATGCTGTTGCGATGAAAGTTCTTGACCCTTTTGAGGTCTATGAAATTGAGGTTTGGCCATTACCTCAATACGAGGAGCATAAAACCGCAGATTCTGAGGCGAAAGGGTACCTCAATTGGCTTGAATCGGATGTCTTTCAGCTTCTCCTCGACCAGTCCCATTTCGATGCCGTACTAAATGAGAAAGACCCGCCCAACGTACCAAACAATGGATACACAAGGCCAGCGAGTTGGCGGGGGAAAGTTGTCAGTGATGAGGTGTTCCAACTCCGAAATCACCCTGACACGCGAATTGCACGTAGAGCTGAAACCTTGTCTTCACTTGCCAAGGTTATCAATGAACGACAAGTACAGATTGGTTTACGTCGTACACTGCTGACACAAGCAAAGCGATTGGTTTGGTTGGCCGAGCGGCGCTTTAATGAGATGGCCAAACAGCCTAACGAATAGGAAGATAACAACGAACAATGAAAGAAACGCCGGAGGAGCTGCGCAGTCGTACAATGCGTGCGGTGCACTCTTGCGATACAGAGCCCGAATTGGCTGTGCGTCGCTTACTTCGTGATCAGGGATTTGTTGGCTACCGAATTCACTGCAAGAAATATCCTGGAAAACCCGATATCGCATTCATAGGCCGGAAGAAAGCAATCTTTATTCATGGATGTTTTTGGCATGGCCACAGTTGTACGCGTGGACGGCGTATTCCACAAACCAATACTGAGTACTGGCGAAGGAAAATTAGCCGCAACAGGCAACGCGATTCCGAGAATATTACCGCCCTTAACATGATGAACTGGGAAGTCCTTGTCGTTTGGGAGTGTGAGATAAGAGACAAAATTTCTCTTTCAGGCAAGCTAAAGTATTTTCTTTCCTATCAGTAGACTGACGAAATATTCTATCCATAGCGCTAAAGTGTACTTGCATTATCAATATTTTATTGAAAAAACCCAAGAACTGAACGTGTGACATCTCTCTACCTTTAGGCGCAACCTTTCAAGGCAGCAGAAAGTCTCTCTGCATCGGTGCGCTGCATTTCATCAGATTGATCTTTAACAATGGTGGATAAGGTATTAGCCATGCCATCGGACAGGCGGTAGTGCATCCATTTGCCGTCGCGGCGGGTTTCAACTAATCCTGCATTGCGCAGTATCCCGAGATGCCTTGAAACCGTGCTCTGGGGAAGGCTCAACGCCTCGGTGAGATGGCAGACGCAAAGCTCATCCTTGAGTGACAAAAGATGAAAAAGGCGTAGGCGAACGGGATCGCCTAGCGCCTTGAAGACTTGCGCTGTATGCATTAGCCCGCCCTGTTTACAAATTGCCGCGATGATCGCGCCGGGCATGGTTTCGCAAAAAGTTTTTTAGAGGCCGATGCGTACTGGCAAGTACGTGAGGCTGAGAACAAAGCTTTTTGCGGAGCAAGGAACAAGCGAGCGCGTGGACACATTTGTGAACAGGCCGGGCTACACTTACAGCTTGCGGCCAGCCAACGCTTCCAGCCTGAGCCGCAGTGCGTTCAGCTTGATAAAGCCGCCGGCATCGCGCTGATCGTAAGCCCCGGCATCATCCTCGAAGGTGCACAGGCGTTCATCGAACAGTGAGTTGTCCGATTTTCGACCCACGGCGATGACATTGCCCTTATACAGCTTCAGCCGCACAACACCGTTCACGAAGGCCTGTGAGGCATCAATCATCTGCTGCAACATCTCACGCTCCGGGCTGAACCAGTAACCGTTGTAGATCATCTTGGCATAGCGCGGCATCAGCTCGTCCTTGAGATGCGCCACCTCGCGATCCAGCGTGATCGACTCCATGGCGCGATGCGCCTTGAGCATGATGGTGCCACCCGGCGTTTCGTAGCAGCCGCGCGACTTCATGCCGACATAGCGATTCTCGACAATGTCGATTCGCCCGATGCCGTGACTGCCGCCCAGTTCATTCAGCCGCCGCAGAACCTCTGCCGGTGTCATGTCCTTACCGTTGATGGCGTTGATATCGCCGCCCTGATAGGTCAACTCGACATATTCCGGCTTTTCGGGAGCGGCCTCCGGAGATATGGACCAGCGCCACATGGACTCTTCCGGCTCTTTCCACGGGTCTTCCAGATTGTAACCCTCATAGGAAATGTGCAGCAGGTTGGCATCCATCGAATACGGGGACTTGGTGTCCTCACACTTGTACTCGACCGGAATGCCATGCTTCTCGGCATAGGCCAGCATCTGCTCGCGCGAAATCAGATTCCATTCGCGCCACGGCGCAATGATACGAATATCCGGGTTCAGGGCATAAAAGCCGAGTTCGAAGCGAACCTGATCGTTGCCCTTGCCGGTGGCGCCATGCGAAACGGCATCGGCTCCGGTTTCTTCGGCAATCTCGATCATGCGCCTGGCAATCAGCGGCCGGGCGATTGAGGTTCCAAGCAGGTATTCGCCCTCGTAGATGGCATTGGCCCGGAACATCGGAAAGACATAATCACGCACAAAGTCTTCGGTCAGGTCTTCGATATAAATGGACGAAACACCACAGGCCTCGGCCTTGGAGCGCGCCGCCTCGACCTCTTCACCCTGGCCGATATCGGCCGTGAAGGTCACAACTTCGCAGCTATACGCGTCCTGCAACCATTTCAGGATGATGGATGTATCCAGGCCACCGGAATAGGCGAGCACCGCCTTGTTGATTTGAACTTTATTCACTGATATACCTCTTCGTCCCTATGTAAGTCTGCACAAGCTATGGATGAAATGCCCAGACACAAGCCGCTTATTTCAGGAAATGTTCGAGCAGCGCCTTCTGGGCATGCAGGCGGTTTTCCGCCTCATCCCAGACGACGGATTGCGGCCCGTCGATCACGGAAGCACTCACCTCTTCACCGCGGTGCGCCGGCAGGCAGTGCATGAACACAGCATTCGGGCTGGCCTCGGCCATGATCCGGTCATCCACCTGAAAGCCGGCAAATGCCTTCTCGCGCTCAGCCTGCTCCTCTTCCTGGCCCATTGAGGCCCAGACATCGGTGGTCACCAGATCGGCGCCGGCAGCCGCCGTAATCGGATCGCTGCAAATTTCGACATCCGCACCCAGATCACAGGCTGCAGCTAACATGCGATCGTCCGGGCAATATCCTTCCGGGCAGGCAATGCACAGCTTGTAGCCAAAACACACGGCGCCATTAATCCATGAATGCGCCATATTGTTACCATCGCCAATCCAGGCCACGGTTTTGCCGGCAATCAAACCGCGCTGCTCCTCATAGGTAAACACGTCGGCCAGAATCTGGCACGGATGCGTCAAATCGGTCAGGCCGTTGATCACCGGTACGCGCGAGTATTCGGCAAAGCGTTGCAGAATATCGTGCCCATGCGTGCGAATCATAATGCCGTCGACCATGCGCGACAGCACCCGGGCCGAATCCTCAATCGGTTCGCCGCGTCCGAGCTGTGTCGCTTCCGTCTGCAAAAACAGGGCGTGGCCACCTAATTGATACATGCCGGCCTCGAACGACACGCGTGTGCGTGTGGATGCCTTGTCGAAGACCATGCCCAGCGTCTTGCCCGCCAGTGTATGGTGCTTTACACCCTTGGCCTGCATGGCCTTCAGCTCTCCTGCGCGGGCCAAAATACTCCTGGCCTCATTGGCTGTGATATCCAGCAGGGTCAGGAAATGTTTCATGACGTTTCCTCCAGACATGCCGACAGAATCGCCAGCGCCTCGTCGATTTCCGCAGCACTCACATTGAGCGGCGGCATAAAGCGCAATACCTTGGGGCCAGCTGGAAGCAATAGTAAGCCCCGCTCGCGACAGGCGGCGATCAGGGGAGCTACTTCCGCATCAAACTCCATGCCAATGAGCAGGCCGGAGCCGCGCACAAGTTTAATGTCTGCATCATTGCTCTTGAGTGCATTCAGGCCAGACAACAACCGCTTGCTCTGCGTCTGCACATTCTCCAGCAGGCCCTCTTTCTCAATCACATCCAGCACGGTCAGAGCCGCCGAACACGACAAGGCATTGCCGCCAAACGTGGAGCCATGACTGCCGGGCGTGAATGCCTGGGATACCTTTGTACTGGCCAGCATGGCGCCAATCGGCACGCCGCCACCCAAGCCCTTGGCCAGCGTCAGGATATCCGGCTTGATACCGGTATGCTCGAAACCAAACATCTCACCGGTACGACCGATGCCCGTCTGCACCTCATCGAGCATCATCAGGATGCCTGTCTCATCGCACAACTCGCGCACGGCCTGCAGATAGCTGTCAGCCGCCACATGCACACCACCCTCGCCCTGCACCGGCTCAAGCAGAATGCCCGCCGTCTCGTCATTCACGGCAGCCCGCAACGCTTCGATATCTCCGAGCGGCACGTGCACAAAGCCCGGCGGCAGCGGATCAAAGCCGACTTTGACTTTGTCCTGGCCTGAAGCGGTCAGTGTGGACAGCAGCCGGCCATGAAAAGATCGGTAGGCGGAAATAATCGTGCGCCGCGAAGATTCCTGATCGTGCCAGTATTTGCGGGTAAGCTTGATGGCTGCTTCGTTGGCCTCGGCGCCGGAATTGCAGAAAAAGGCGTTATCCAGCCCGGAAAGCCCGGCCAGCCGTTCAGCAAGTCTTACCTGCTGCGGAATATGGAAGAGGTTTGAGCAATGCAACATCTCGGACGCCTGTCCGCAGATGGCCTGCACAAGCTGTGGATGCGCATGGCCCAGCGAGTTCACGCCGATGCCGGAAATGAAGTCCAGATACTCTTGCCCCGCATCATCCCATACGCGCGCGCCCCGGCCTTTGATCAGGGTGACGGGATAGCGGGCATAGGTGTTCATGACAGCAGACATGCTCAAACCCTAACCTGAAAACCGGGGGAACAGAACGCCCGGCTCATTTGACCAGAGCTTTCAGCAAGTGGCGTGTTGCAAACGTTTTGTTAGGCTACGCAGATGCAACACATCCCGCGCATAAAGATATGTGGTATTACCAGAAAACAGGACGCTCTGGCCGCGGCTGAGTTGGGCGCTGATGCGCTCGGCTTCGTCTTTTATGAAAACAGTCCGCGCTATATCGCGCCGCCGGCGGCGGCTGCCATTATCGGCGCCCTGCCGCCGTTTGTTAACGCTGTGGGCCTGTTCGTCAATGCATCGCAAACTGCCATTAACGAGACATTGGCCGTCTGCCCGCTGGATATTCTGCAATTGCATGGCGACGAATCGCCCGAATTCTGTGCAGCCCAGGCCAGGCGCGTCATCAAATCTGTCCCGGTTGAAAAGGCAGACGACTTGTCACGCGCAAGCGGCTTTGATTGCGCCATACTTCTGGATGCCAAAGCCCCGAAGGGGATATACGGCGGCACCGGAGCAAGCTTCGACTGGAAGCTGCTGGAAGGGTTTGAGCATACGCATGCCGTGATACTTGCCGGCGGACTGGATGCGGAGAATGTGGCCGAAGCGCTGAGGGTTCGCCAATTCTACGGGGTGGATGTATCCTCCGGCGTAGAGGCGTCACCCGGCATCAAAGATGCCGAAAAGATGCGCCGGTTTATTGCCAGCGCACATCAGTTACGCGCCTAGAAAACCCTTCAGCATGGGAGAAAAAGTGCCGACGGATTCCGAATCCATTTACGGCTTTGTCACCAGTCACAAACCGGACGCCGGCGGCCACTTCGGCAGGTTCGGCGGCCGCTATGTAGCTGAAACCCTGATGGGGCCGCTGCAAGAACTTGAGGATGCCTTTAACGAAGCATGGAGCGATGAGGCCTTTCAGGCCGAACGCATCCGGCTGTTGCAGCAATATGCTGGCCGGGCCACGCCCCTGTATCATGCCGAACATTTATCCGAAGAAGTCGGCGGCGCCCAAATTCTGCTCAAGCGTGAAGATCTGACGCATACTGGCGCTCACAAGATCAACAACACGATCGGCCAGGGGCTGCTGGCTCACCGCATGGGGAAAAAGCGCGTCATTGCCGAAACCGGCGCCGGCCAGCATGGCGTAGCTACAGCTACGGTCGCTGCCATGTTCGGCATGCAATGCGATGTCTACATGGGGCGCGAAGACATGCAACGTCAGGCGCCGAATGTGTTCCGCATGCGCCTGCTCGGCGCCAACGTCATTCCGGTCGATTCCGGCACGGCCACGCTGAAAGACGCCCTGAATGATGCGCTGCGCGACTGGGTAGCCAGCTGCCAGGATACCTTCTACATCATCGGCACGGTAGCCGGCCCACACCCTTATCCGCTCATGGTGCGCGAGTTTCATGTCGTCATCGGCCAGGAGGCGCGCCGGCAATGTCTGAAGCAAATGGGGAAATTGCCGGATGTGGCCATTGCCTGTGTCGGCGGCGGCTCCAATGCCATGGGCCTTTTTCACCCCCTGCGCGATGACCCGGTACGCCTTGTTGCCGTTGAAGCGGCAGGACACGGGTTAAACAGCGGTGAACATGCAGCATCACTCGGCACCGGCAAGCCGGGCATCCTGCACGGCAACCTGACCTATTTACTCGAAGACAGCGACGGACAAATCGAGGGAACACACAGTATTTCCGCCGGCCTGGATTATCCCGGCGTCGGCCCCGAGCTCGCATATATGCATGAACAGGGTCGGCTGGAGCTGATGTCCGCCACCGACGAAGAGGCGCTGGCAGCCTTCCAACAGCTATCCCTCTGCGAAGGCATCCTGCCGGCGCTGGAATCGAGCCATGCCGTGGCTGCCGCCATCCGCATGGCGGCAGATATGCGCCCGGATGAAATCCTGCTCGTCAACCTGTCCGGCCGGGGCGACAAGGATTTGAACACCGTCTGCGAAAAGCTCGGCATGGGTGGTATGGAGTCATTAACTTGAGCGGCGACCGTTTGCAGGAGTGCTTTGGCCGCTGCCGGAATGAAAACCGTGCAGCCCTGATCGGATACCTGACTGCGGGCGACCCCGATCCGGCAACATCTGAAAAGTTGCTCTGCGCCCTGGCCGAAAAGGTCGACATACTTGAAATCGGCATGCCGTTTTCCGATCCGATGGCCGATGGCCCGTCCATTCAGGCAGCCAGTGAGCGGGCACTGGCGGCTGGCACGCATATGGATGATGTCTTTCGCCTGACAGCCGCGGTGCGCAAGGCACATCCGGATATTGGCATCGTGTTCATGGGCTATGCCAATGTTGTCTACGTTATGGGCTATGAGAAATTCGCCGAATCCGCCAAACGCCATGGCGCCGATGGCGTGCTGCTTGTCGATATTCCACCGGAGGAGTCGCACGATCTTGATGCAGCCCTGAAGACAGAAGGGCTGCACAGCATCCGCCTGCTTGCTCCAACCTCCTCGGAAGAGCGCCGCAAACTGGTGGCCGCCAATGCCAGCGGCTTTATCTATTATATTTCCCTGACCGGCATCACCGGTGCTGAAATAGGGGAACTCGATTCGATTCGAAAGCAGGTGGATGAAATCAGGCATCTGACTAAGCTGCCGGTCTGCGTCGGTTTCGGCATTAAGACACCGGAACAGGCAGCCAGCATTGCAGATTTTGCCGACGGGGTTGTCATTGGCAGCCACTTTGTTTCACAAATAGCTGAGCATCTTTCGGATTCTTGTGCCATGATACGGGCTGTGGGGGATGCCGCCGGCACGATGCTGGAGGCCTTTCGGGCCGGCAGTGGGAGGCGCGAGTGAGAATAAAGGTTATGGGCTGTTATGGCGGCCAGTTGCTGGGATTCCACCTGACATCATTCCTGGTGAATGACAGCATCCTTCTGGATGCCGGTTCACCGACAGAGGCACTGACCCTGGAAGAACAACATGGCATCCGCCATATTTTCATTTCTCATACACATTTGGATCACATCAAGGACATTGCCTTTCTGGCCGACAACCGTTCACTCACGCAGATGACGGGAAGTGAGGATAATCCCTGCTTTACGGTTCACAGCCTGAAAGAAAACCTCCAGACGCTGCGCGAGCATTTTCTCAATAACGACATCTGGCCTGATTTCACCAAGATACCGAACAGCAAAGATCCCATTATCAAGTTGTCCAGCATTGAGCCGGAAGTACCTATTGAGGTGGATGGCATCACCGTCACGCCCATTCCAGTCACACATCCGGTGCCGTGCACGGGCTTTCTGCTCGAGCAAAAGGATGTGCAGTTCATCTATACGGCAGACACCGGCCATACCGACCGTATCTGGCAAGTGGCCAATGCACAGCCGAACCTGAAGGGCATCATCCTCGATTGCTCCTTTCCCAACGATCATGAACACCTGGGCGAAATCAGCGGCCATCTGACACCAAATGGAATAGCGCAGGAACTGGCAAAGCTTGAACTGTTGGGCAAGGTGCCCGTATACCTGTATCACATGAAGCCGGAAACACTTAATATCATGACCGTCGAAGTGCAGGCTTTGAACCTGCCAAACCTGCGCATGTTGACGCAGGTGGATGAATTACTGTTTTAAAGGCATGGCATGAATAACTGGATTACACGTTTGATTGAACGACCAAAAAGCATTTTGAAATCCGGGAAGTCCGGAGCGCCGGATGGCCTCTGGGTGAAATGCCCAGGCTGTGCCGAAACACTGTACAACAAGGAATTGCTGCGCAATACCATGGTCTGCCCCAAGTGCTCGCACCACCTTCGCGTCAGCGCCGGGGAACGGGCTGGACAACTCTTCGATCAGGACAGTTTTGAAGCCTGCGATACATCCCTGCACTCTGAAGATCCACTGAGCTTCAAGGACAAGAAGCGTTACAAGGACAGGCTCAAAGACGCAGGAAAGAAGGCCGGCAGAGAAGAGGCCGTTCACAATTATCTTGGCGACATCGGCGGTCATACCGTATCTGCAACGATCTTCGAGTTTAATTATATGGGCGGCAGCATGGGATCGGTGGTCGGCGAGAAAATCGTCCGTGCCATGGAACGAGCGCTGGAACGCCATTGCCCCTATCTGCTGGTCACGGCATCGGGTGGCGCGCGAATGCAGGAGGGCGTGCTGTCCCTGATGCAAATGGCCAAGACCTCGGCAGCGGCCAACCGGCTGCATAAAGCCAAGCTGCCGTTTGTCTGCCTGCTCACCGACCCGACGATGGGTGGTGTATCGGCATCGGTGGCCTGGTTGGGAGACGTCATTCTGGCCGAACCCGGCGCCCTGATCGGCTTTGCCGGCCCGCGCGTTATTCAGGAGACGGTGGGTGAAACATTGCCTGAGGGATTTCAACGTTCGAAATTTCTTCTCGAAAAAGGCCTGATCGATGATGTCATCGACCGCAGGGAACTGCGCACCTATCTGCGCACACTGTTAACCCATCTGACCCATCGCCCCTATCGTCAGGCTGGTTAATCAGCCCACTAGGGCCTGTTAACACTAATTTGGTGCATATCGTTGCAGTCCCAAATGAAGCCAGACAAGGCGCGAGGAGGAATATTTGGTGATTCCAAATAAACGACGAGCAACGTCGTATGGCTTCATTTGGGGCGCAACCCTCCGGGACGGGGCCTTTTTGAACACTCCGGCGTTGCTTCTCGCAGATGTGCATTGAGCACATACCGCTCGAAGCGCCTTGGATTGCAACAAAAACGCCCGCGTCGATAAGCTCGAAATTAATGTTAACAGACCCTAGTTCCCGTTAGTTCGCCAGCACAAGTAATGGTGGCATGAACAAACCCAACAGCGTCGATGTCTGGCTGGAACAGCTTGGCGCGCCGGCTGCCGACCGGGATTACCGTCCCGGCCATGCGCGCATGCATACATTGCTTCGGAATCAAACTCTGCGCAAACCAAGGCTGCGTATCCGCATTGCCGGCACCAATGGCAAGGGATCAACGGCATTCATGCTTGCCGCAGCCCTAGAAGCCGCCGGCCTGTCTGTCGGCCTGTACACCTCGCCGCATATCCACCATTTTAACGAGCGCATTCGCATCAACAGCAGCCCGGTATCCGATGATATGCTACTGGAAAAACTGCAGGAGATGATGCCGGTGGCACTGGATTGTGGTGCCTCATATTTCGAGGTGGCCACTGCCCTGGCGCTCAACTGTTTTTCGGATACTGCGGTTGATGTGGAAATCCTGGAAGCGGGTGTCGGTGCCAAACTCGACGCCACAACCGCTGTAGATGCTGATATGGCCTTGATCACACCCATTGCCCTGGATCATCAGGCTTGGCTGGGCGACAGTCTGTCAGACATTGCCGAGGAAAAGGCCTGTGCCATGGACGGGTGTACTTACGCCATCAGCGCGCCTCAATCCACCCAGGTCTCGGATATGCTGATAAGCCACCGACCGAATCTCGATTTCGCCGAGGCCATGTCCAATCTGCCGAAGCTTCGCGCAGCAGGAAACCACCAGCGAATCAATGCCGCTCTCGCCTTGGCAGCAATGTGTCAGCTTCAACAAAACGGCATCGTAAATATCAAGCCAGAAAGTGCCAGACAGGCAATTGCTCAGACTGAAATTCCCGGGCGGCTGCAATATATACCTTGGGGAAAATGCCATATCTGGCTGGATGCCGCCCATAATATGCATGCCATCGAAAGCCTGCTGCCATCACTTCCGGAACTGGCAAACCCGTTCGATGCTATTTTTGTATTTACGCGCAAGGATCGCGATTTGCGGGAAACGTTTCCGCAACTCCGCCAGCACAGCCGCAAGCTCATTGGCTCTGATCGCTACCGGAAGGCCTGCGATATCAGCTATGTAAATCTGGAGGCGGCCCTTGATGGGGAGCTAAGGCCAAACCCTGGAAAAAGCTATTTAGTTCTGGGATCGTTCCTGACTGTCAGCGCAGCCTCGAAATGGCTTGAGGAAAACAGCCCGGATTAATCGACTGAAAAACCCTTGGCGCCGCGGCGCATGCCGACAGGCCCGGTGCGTGTCATCTCGATAATGCCATGCGGCTCCAGCATGCGCAGGAAGGCCTCCAACTTGTTCTCCTTGCCGGTCAGCTCCAGCGTGTAACTGGCCTCGGACACATCGACAACGCTGGCGCGAAACACCTCGGCCATACGCAGCACCTCGGCGCGCGTCTTTTCCGTGGCCTGTACCTTAACGAGCATCATGCCGCGTTCCATGTGCGACTGATTCGTCAGGTCTTCCACCCGGATGACGGGAATCAGCTTATTGAGCTGCTTCTTGATCTGCTCGATCACCTTTTCATTGCCGCGCGTGACCAGCGTCATGCGGCTGGCCGTGTAATCCAGCGTGGGCGCAACATTCAGGCTTTCAATATTATAACCGCGGGCCGAGAACAGGCCGGCAATGCGCGTGAGCACGCCAAATTCGTTTTCCACCAGAATGCTTATCGTATGCTTCATGACAACACCATTTCATGCAGTCCCGCACCAGCCGGCACCATCGGGTAAACGTTTTCTTCCCTGGTCACGGAAAAGTCCATCAACACGAAACGATCCCTGATGGCCAGCGCCTTTTCGATCGTCGGCCCGACATCCTCCGGCTTTTCGATGCGATAGCCTACGCCGCCAAAGGCCTCGGCAACCTTGGCGAAGTCCGGCAATGATTCACAATAAGAATGCGAATAGCGTGAACCGAAGAACATTTCCTGCCACTGCCGCACCATACCCATGAATCCATTGTTCAGGATGGCGATCTTCACCGGCGCCTTGCACTGCATGGCCGTCGACAGCTCCTGAATGTTCATCAGCAGGGACGACTCGCCGGCAATGTCGATGACCGTCTCATCGGGAAAGGCCAACTGTGCGCCAATGGCGGCGGGCAGGCCGAAGCCCATGGTGCCCAGTCCGCCTGATGTGATCCAGCGATGCGGCTGCTTGAAGCCGTAGAACTGCGCCGCCCACATCTGATGTTGGCCCACCTCGGTGGTGATGATGGCATCACCCCCGGTTTTCTCATGCAACTGCGAAACCACATACTGCGGCTTGATCGGGCCGTTCATGTCCTGCGTGAAGTTCAGGCAGTCCTTACTGCGCCACTCTGTAATCTGATGCCACCAGATCTTCAGCGCCTCGGCATCCGGCTGTTTCCCCTTTGCTTCAAGCTCTTTGAGTATCTGTCCGAGCACCACCTTGACGTCACCGACAATGGGCAGATGCGCATGCACATTCTTTGAAATGGAGGAAGGGTCGATATCTATATGGATAATCTTGGCATCCGGCGCAAAGGCCTCAAGCTTGCCGGTCACCCGATCATCGAAACGCGCCCCGACCGCCAGGAGCAGATCGGAATGCGACACGGCCATGTTGGCTTCATAGGTGCCGTGCATGCCGAGCATGCCCAGGAAACGCTCGTCGTCGTACGGCACGCCGCCCAGACCCATCAGGGTCTGCGTAATCGGAAAATTGAGCTTGCCCATCAACTCGGTCAGCAACTCGGCGCTGCCGCGCGAGTTCATGACGCCGCCACCGCTGTAGATCACCGGACGTTTGGCCCCGAGCAGGGCCGTAACCGCCCTTTTCACCTGGGCAGTATGCCCTCGCGTCACCGGCTTATAGGAACGCATTTCCACCTTTTCGGGATAATGGAATTCACATGTGGCAGTACTGACATCCTTGGGAATATCAATGAGCACCGGCCCCGGACGGCCTGTCGTGGCGATGTGAAAGGCCTGACGAATCGTCAGCGCCAGATCCTCGACGCGCTTGACCAGAAAGTTGTGCTTGGTCGCCGAACGGGTGATGCCGACCGTATCCGCTTCCTGAAAGGCATCCGTACCGATCATGGCTGTCGGCACCTGGCCGGAGAAACAGACGGTTGGGATCGAATCCATATACGAATCGGCCAAACCCGTAACCGCATTGGTCGCGCCCGGCCCCGAGGTCACGAGCGCCACGCCGCATTTGCCGGCGGCGCGCGCATAACCGTTGGCCGCATGCAGGGCCGCCTGTTCATGCCGCACCAGAATGTGCCTGAAGTAGTCCTTCTTGAATATCTCGTCGTAGATCGGCAGCACGACGCCACCGGGATAACCGAAGACGATTTCCACGCCTTCCCGCTTCAGACATTCGACGAATATTTCTGCACCGCTAAGTTTCATGATTCCGTTTGGCTTCCTGCGTTTTCTTACCATTGATAAAGCCAGGGGAACATAGGTGCCGGGTCATATAGTGTCAAGCCGATTTGCCCCGAAAACCCCTATTAAATACGGGCTTTATTTCACTTTCAGGTGATAACTCATGAGTACGGCGTCTTCCCTGCCACTTCCTGCTGCTGTGGACGAATAATAGTTTGGCCGCCGGCCGGTGATTTCAAAGCCAAGCTTGCGGTACAGGCTAATGGCGGCCCTGTTCGATGATCGCACCTCAAGTTCGGCCCTGTTCACGCCCTGCTTTCGCATCAGATTCAAAATGAATCGCATCAGTTCAGACCCGATCCCACGCCCCCGGAATGGCTCTGCAACAACAAGTTGCAGAATATGCAACTCATCCAAAACAATCTGTCCGAGAAAGTAGACTGCTATTTGGCCATCATCAGCAGGCCATACATACACGACAAAACCCGCCGCCAGAGCGCTGCCCAGAGCCTGCTTCGACCAGGCTTCTGGGAATGAGGCCCTGTTCAACTCGAATATCGTATCCAGATCGGCAGCGCCTGCTGGCCTGATATTTTCAGAGTTCAGTGTGTCAGGCATCAAAGGTCAGAAGCAAAAATATCAGGCGGCTGTCGGCGCCTCGATCTGCTCACGCCAATCGCAATCTTCGGAGGCGCAGACATGCTCCAGCCCTCGGCGCTTGGTGATCTTTTCGGTGACAAAGGGAGCGCCGCATTTCGGACACGGAATCTCAAGCGGTTTGTTCCACAGCGCATTCTTGCATTTAGGGTATCGCGAGCAGGAATAGAAAATTTTACCGCGCCTGGATTTCTTCTCCAGGAAAGTGCCCTCACCGCAGGTCGGACATGGCACGCCGGTGTCCACCGGCTTTTCCAGCGGCTGGTTGTTCTTGCACTTCGGATAGGCCGAACAGCTCAAAAACTTTCCATATCGCCCATGCTTGATGACCATCGGTTCGCCGCATTTGTCACATGTCTGGTCGCTCTGCTCATCGGCCGGCTTGTCTTCCTCATCGCCGCCGTTCTTGGTCAGCGGCTTGGCATACTTGCATTCCGGATAGCCCGTACAAGCCATGAAGCGGCCATATCGTCCCAGCTTGATGGCCAGCGGCTTGCCGCACTCGGGGCATGCCTCATCGGTTGCCTCGTGTGTGACGTCGGCACGGCTTACATTCTCCAGGGTGTGATCCACACGCTGTTTAAAGGGCGCCCAGAAATCGCGCAGCACAGGCTGATAAGCTATTTCTCCACGGGCAATGGCATCCAACTTGTCTTCGATGCTGGCGGTAAAGTTGACATCGACGATATCTGAAAAGTAACTGCACAAGAAACGGCTGACAATCTCACCGGTATCCGTCGGCGTAAAACGCTTCTTTTCCATATGCACGTATTTGCGCTCGCGCAGCACGTTCAGAATGTTGGCATAGGTCGACGGACGACCGATGCCGTGGCTCTCCATTTCCTTGACCAGCGTCGCCTCGGTAAAGCGCGGCTTCGGCTCCGTAAAATGTTGCTTGGCTGCAGACTTCTCAATCTGAACAGACTCGCCCGGCTTCAGAGGCGGTAGCATGCGCGTATCGTCTTCCTTGGCCGGCTCGTCCCTGCCTTCCGTATACAGGGCGCGGAAGCCTGCGAAGACAAGGGTCGAACCCGTGGCGCGCAAGCTGACACCAGCCGATTCGATATCGGCGGAACCCTGATCGAGCAGGGCTGGCGCCATCTGGCTGGCCAGCGCCCGTTTCCATATCAGCGCATACAGCTTCCACTGATCCGGCTCGAGCATGTTCTTCATCTGGCCGGGCGTTCGCCAGATGTCCGTCGGGCGTATGGCTTCATGCGCTTCCTGTGCGTTTTTGCTCTTGGTCTTGAAGCGCCTCGGCTTATCCGGCATATGATCCACGCCGAAATTGGCGGCAATATGCTCACGCATGGCGGCAACGGCCTCCTCGGCCAGAGCCACGGAATCCGTACGCATATAGGTGATCAGGCCAACGCGCTCACCATCCACCTCCACACCTTCGTACAGGCGCTGCGCCAGTTGCATGGTCTTGCGCGCTGTAAAGCCGAGCTTACGCGCAGCCTCCATTTGCAGGGTTGAAGTGATGAACGGCGGCGCCGGCTGCTGCTTGACCTGCTTTGTTCGCACATCGGCAACGCTGAAACTGCCTGCCTCGACCCGTTTGGCCGCAATCTTCGCATGCACGCCATCGGCGAGGTCAAATTTACCGAGCTTTTTGCCATCCAGGGCATGCAACTGAGCTGCAAACTCTCCACTGCCGGCGCGGCAGGAGGCTTCGATCGTCCAATATTCCCTCGGCACAAAATCGCGGATCAGTTGCTCACGGTCACAGATCAGGCGAAGGGCAACCGACTGCACGCGGCCAGCGGACAGGCCAGTCCTGATCTTGCGCCACAGCAGGGGTGAAAGCGTGAAGCCGACCAGATAGTCGAGCGCGCTTCTTGCCTGCTGCGCGTCCACGAGCCGCATATTAATGGATTTGGGATTGCTGATGGCGGCATCAATGGCCTTCTTGGTGATCTCGTGGAAGGTGATTCGCTCGACCTTTTTGCCTTCGAGCAGGCCGCGGGAGCCAAGCTCATCGGCAATATGCCAGGCAATGGCCTCACCTTCGCGATCGAGATCGCTGGCCAGAATAAGCGCATCGACGCTCTTCAGTGATTTGGCAATCGCATCCAGCCGCTTCTTCTTGTCTTCCAGCACCTGATACTTCAGCGCAAAATCATTCTCGGGGTCGACTGAACCGTCCCGTTTCGGGAAGGCGCGGACGTGGCCATAGGAGGCAAGCACCTTGTAGCCGGGGCCCAGGTATTTCTCAATGGTCTTCGCTTTGGCTGGAGACTCCACAACAACCACAGCACTCATATTCGTGCTCCTTCCAGAGACATTATAAATGAACGGGATCGGTCAGAATCGTTTGTGTTCCTCGACCGCAAGAACATAGCGGCTACCCGGAAGAGATTCGACCACACCAACAAGTTCTAGGGCGATTAAGATGGGGGAAAGCTCGGACACGGTCAAGCCACAGCGTTCGGCCAGCGTGTCGATATGCAGGATTTCACCCTGCAAAAGCGCCATGATTTTCCGCTCGTCATCATTCGCCGGTTTATATGCCGCAGCCGGCTTCCGGCCAGTCCCCGCCTGTTGCCAGTGCATACCCGTCAGGATGTCCTGGGCGGATTCGACGAGCATAGCGCCATCACGGATCAACTGGTGGCAACCGGCATGCTGGTCGTTCAACACCGACCCCGGCACCGCCAGCACTTCGCGGCCGTATGCAACCGCCTGCCCGGCCGTGATCAGGGAACCGGAACGCATGTCCGCCTCCACCACCAGCGTGGCCTCTGCCAGGCCCGCGATGATGCGGTTGCGCCTGGGGAAATGCTCCGGCCTGGGCGCCGTATCCGGCAGAAACTCGCTGACGACACACCCCTGACTGGCAATCGCATCCATCTGCTTTTGTATCTGCTGGCTTGTTGCAGAGACCAGCCCGCAGCCGAGAACGGCAATGGTTGGAGATTCGGCTTCTAGGGCGCCGCCATGCGCCGCGGCATCAATGCCGTAGGCCATGCCGCTGACGATGCAAATACTGCGTTCCGAAAGATACCGGCACCAACGGCGGGCCACGAGCTTGCCTTCGCGGCTGGCGCGGCGCGCGCCGACAACAGCCAGCATCGGCGTATGGTTCAGGCTGCCGGCATCGCCGCACACAAACAGTACAAGCGGCGAGTCATCGAGTGGTTTCAGGCGTTCGGGATAGGCCTCGTCCTCGGGACATATCAGATGCAGGCCTAACTGTTCACATTGGGACATAATCTGTTCGGCGCGCCTCCTGTCCTCATTGGCCAGGATTTGCACAAGCTTTGGGCCAATGCCTTCCACTTTCTGCCAATCTGCGTGTCGCATCTGCCAGACATTTTCAGCGCCGCCACTGGCGGCCACCAGTTGGCGGCCAAGTTGCGGCCCGATGCCCGCCACCATGCTCAGGCGCAGATAATGAAAAGCTTTGCTGGAAATATTAGGGCCTGTTAACACTAATTCAGACCGTAGATATGGATGGGATCAGTGACTGGCCTGATTGCGGACAGCATCACCCAGATTAATGGAAATATTGGACTGGGTAACCAGTGCGAGTGCGCCATTGTCCTGTGGAACAAGCACGATCAGCTCGCCGATCTTCTCTTCGGGAAGATTCACATCCTCACCGGTGACGCGATCCTCCTCCACCTTGCCGACGCGGTGCACGGACAGCACTGTCCCGGTCTGAATGCCTTCCCTGTCACCGAGGCTGATGCCGACAACCTGATGCTGTCCGGCCTCGGATACAAAATCGCGAATGTAGAGAATATGTCCCTGCAGATTACCGTCCGGGTAAACGGGCGTGACCTTTAGATCGATACTGCGCGCAGGCTTCAGGCGGTCGCCCCGGCCAAGTTCTTCGAATGCCTTCACGACCGTGCCGCGGTAAACGCCACCCGACTGGGAGGTGACCCTGATCTGGCCCAGATGCGAAACAAGGATGCCGATCTCATCGCCGGTGAGCGGATCCTCCAGCGTCTCGCCGGTTCGGAAAACATCGAACAAATCCCCGTCTTCGGCCGGCACGCCCAGCTTCAAATACACACGGTCTCTGGTACTGAAGTTGATGCGCTCATCCTCGGTGCCGACAATATGGCCGACGCCCTGAATCGCTTCTGCCCGAATCAGATCCTGACGGGCAAGGGCGTTCAGTATCAGGCTGGTATCTACTTCGGCTTCCAGCTTTTCCACCGGCTTTTCACGCACGCTTGGCGAAAGCTTCACCGTTGGCCAGCCCTCGGGCTCCTGAGTCACGACTGTCTTTTTGGGCCTGCTCACGGGCTTTTTCATGCCCGGCTTCACAATCACCAGCTTGCCGTCCTCAAACCAGATTTCATTGCCCGGATAAATCAGGTCGGGGTTGCTGATATACAGATTACCTTCCCATATCTTCACCCATTTATACGGATCTTTGAAAAAGCGCTCGGAGATGCCCCACAAGGTATCGCCTCTTTTGATGACATAGGGTTGCGGGAATTCGGCCTTGAGCTCCGGGGAGACATTCGGCGTGGCAAGCTTGCCGGTTTCGGCCTGGGCCGGGATCAGATACAGGCAGATTGCCAGTCCGGCAACCAGCAACGACAACCGTTTCATTTGCATCCTATTCCTCCGGGCGATCATGGCCAAAACATGGCACAGGGCGGTTACCTTCGCAACTGACCGGGATCACATTTATGCATCATCGTTCCCTGCCGCCAACCTTTAATTCGGTGCCGGAGGCCAGGCGGCGAATGTTGCCGCCATGCCTGGCAATCATCATCAGGCACAGCAACACCATCACGGCAATACAGGTGCCGGAAGCGTCAAGCCGCCAGGCAAAAAGCGGCAGGCTCAAGCCGGCCAGGATAGAGGCAAGCGACACGTAACGGCTCAGGCCGAAAACGATGACCCAGACGACAAAGACGGCAACGGCCAGCCAGGGCTGCCAGGGCAGAACAATGCCAAACAGAGTAGCCACGCCCTTACCACCCTTGAAACGCAGGTAAACGGGATACAAATGGCCGAGGAAGACCGCCACGGCAACCAGGGCGACGGTTATCTCGTCGGCAAAGTACAGCGCCAGGGCGACGGGTGCAGCGCCCTTGGCGATATCCGCAATCAGGGTAAGCAGGCCGATGGCCTTGCCGCCGGTACGCACCACATTGGTGGCGCCAATATTGCCGCTGCCATGCTGGCGCGGATCCTTGCCGGTCAACCAGAAGGCGAAGAGCAGGCCGAAAGGGATAGCGCCGACAAGATAGGCGCCGGCAACAATGAGGACGGTTTGCAGGGTCACGCTGTCAGCCTGAGGGGGTCTCCCAATAATGCCTGCGATTGTGATCCAGGCGATTTTGCAGGTTCAGCGCCTGATTGCCGCCGATATAGGTGGGCAAAACCTCTCCCAGGGCGGACGGCTTGCCGAAAGCGGATGGAAAGCCTCCTTTCTTCACCACATTGTCGCGTTGCAACAGGATAAGCTGATCCGGTGTCAGGGGCGGTATGGGCAACAACTGCATGAATGTCGCCATGATTCTGGCCACAAATCCGGGCACGGGCAGCAGCAGGCGGCTCCAGCCCAACGTTTGCAGCATCAACTCCAGCAATTCCCGGAATGTGAACACCTCGGGGCCGCCCAGCTCGAACGTCTTGCCCTTGACGTTGCGGTTGCTGATGCATGAAACAAAAACCCTGGCGACATCCTCGACCCATACCGGCTGAAAGCGCGTGCCGCCCTCGATGACGGGAAGCACAGGGACAAACGAAGCGATCTGCTTGAACTTGTTGAAGAAGGAATCGCCAGCGCCGAAGACGATGGAAGGGCGGATGATCGTATAGGCCAGCTTCGACTTCTTGACGGCGGCCTCGGCAGCAGCCTTGGTGCGGGCATACTGACTCGGCGAACTGGCGAGGGCGCCGAGGGCGCTCATATGCAGATATCGCTTCACCTTGGCCTTCTTGCAGGCATCCAGGATATGCTCCGTACCGCCTACGTGCGCAGCCTCAAAGGTCTGGCTGCCCCTTTCAAACAGCAGGCCGACCAGATTGATAACGCAATCGGTATTCGCCACGGCCTCGTCCAGGCCACGGCCCGTTGTTACATCCACCTTGATCAGCCGGGCGCCTTCGACCTGCATGTCGCGCGCCTTCTGGGGATGGCGGCAACCGATGGTAACTTCATGCCCCTTGGCTCTGGCCGCACGTGTAATGGCGCGGCCGATAAAACCGCTTCCGCCGATAATGCAAATCCGCTTTGCCATGATTTCTCACCCCTTCCCGCAACTAGTCATTAAGTATGATACGCCCCGCGCCAAGGTCAAATCTCTATATGTTTCATTTCCCAGAGGCTATGAAGCCACTAACCTTGATCGAGTCTGGCCCTATTTTCTCCAGGCATTCACCAATCGTCATCCGCTATGCTCTGCGTTTCGGCATCCTGCCTTCACTCATGCGGAATAATTTCTTCTGATGTCCGGAAGGGACTCCCGTTAGACTTCACTGGATTCGGAAGGATGACTGGTTCAGGCTGGAGCAGTTGGGGAGGCCATCATTGTTGTTGGCTATCAGGAGAAGTGTATGACAGAGCCAACAATTGTTTGCCCAAAATGCAAAGCTGAAATTAAGTTGACCGAGTCGCTGGCTGCCCCGCTTATCGAATCGACCCGCCAGCAGTATGAGCAGCAACTGGCCCGGAAAGACAGTGATATTGCCGCACGTGAAAAGTCCATGCGTGAAAAGGAAAAGCTGCTTAATGACCAACAGAACAAGCTTGATGAGCAGGTTGCCGACCAGGTTGCGAAACAATTGCGGAAAGACCGCGCCCGTATCGCTGCGGAGGAATCCAGAAAAGCCAAGCAGGCGGCGGCCATCGATCTGGAAGAGAAGACAAAGGAAGTCGCTGAGCTTCAGGATGTGCTGGAGCAGCGCAATGCAAAACTGGCCGAAGCGCAGAAAGCGCAGGCCGACCTGGTGCGCAAACAGCGTGAACTGGATGACGCCAAGCGTGAACTGGAACTGACCGTTGAGAAGCGGGTGGAGGAAGGACTCGATGCTTCCCGGCAACAGGCCCAAAAAGAGGCCGAGGAACAATTCAAGCTGAAGGTGATGGAGAAAGAGCAGACCATTACCTCAATGCGGAAAAAGATCGAGGAACTCAAGCGCAAGGCCGAGCAGGGTTCGCAGCAGTTACAGGGCGAAGTGCAGGAACTGGAGCTTGAAAATCTGTTGCGCACGAAGTTCCCTTATGATGTCATCGAGCCGGTGCCCAAGGGTGAATTCGGCGGGGATGTGTTGCAGCGGGTTGCAGGCAGCGATGGCCAGCCGAGCGGCACTATTCTGTGGGAATCCAAGCGCACCAAGAACTGGAGCGATGGCTGGCTGACCAAATTGCGCGAAGATCAGCGCACCGCCAAGGCGGAAATCGCCGTGATTGTCAGCCAGGCATTGCCGAAAGGCGTTGAGACCTTCGAGATGGTCGATAGCGTCTGGGTTACGCACCCACGCGCCGCTCTGCCCGTGGCCGCCATTCTGCGCCAGACATTGCTGGACGTTGCCCTTGCGCGGCAGGCTTCCGAAGGCCAGCAGACCAAGACCGAGATGATCTACCAGTACCTCACCGGCCCGCGTTTCCGCCATCGCGTGGAAGCCATTGTTGAAGCCTTCTCCACCATGCAGGAAGACCTCGATAAGGAAAGAAAAGCTATCATGAGACAATGGGCCAAACGCGATGCTCAGATCGAGCGCGTGATGGGCGCAACGGTCGGCATGTACGGCGACCTGCAAGGCATTGCAGGAAAATCGTTGCAAGAGATTGAGGGGCTGGGTTTTCCTGCGCTTGAAGATGAGACGGCGCATAAATGAACACTCTGAGTGTCACAGTCCGTTATCGACCAATTCGTATCGGATGGTGCGTGTCCACAGGTGGCTTTGCGGCACTGCGCGAAGCGCTGAAGCTTACATTCACGATGTGGGGAGGTCGTTACAATCCTATCATTCCAATCAATGATTTCGAAGCTGCAAGCTCATTGGTTCAACTTTTCCGGGTTGACGTACTATGGCCGGTTACTGACGACGAGGCAGTCAAGGAGTTTATTAAGCGGTTCCCCCATCTCCCGAACCCATTTTTTCAGGAAGAGTTGTTCGTTCTACATAGTAATGGTGAGCGCATTCCGCAACTTCTGGATATTTATCATCCGATTCTCCGTCTCCATGGAGATCACTTCAAAAACAATCCATTGCCTGATGCCTCAATTTCGATTTTCGAGTGGCAGGCAGAAGACCCACTTGCGGATGTTCTGCTTGTCACTTTGGGGGCTGTTCCAACGACCCAAGTAACCGGCACTGATTATCTTGATCTGCTGAAACAATACCTGTCAGCCCAAACGGTTGCCTTATTGCCTAAGGAGCCTTTGCCTTTACTTACTGGGAATGGCTGGACTGTATCCACCTTTTGTCATGCATTTATGCAGCAGCACTATTCCGTACTGAACCACTGGGGACATCCAGGAGTTTACGTTGGAAGTGCAAGTGATTTCGATGACCTTGTTACTTTCTGGAATCTGCGAGCAACGGATACGTCGCTTATGTTCTATGACCCCAACCAGGCAGCGAGATTCGAGCCAAACCTGACCAATTGGCTCGAACTCCTTCGATCTCGACCGAAAAGGCGGCTCGAATCGGAGAACTCAATTGCCATCTGGACCAAAGAAAATATGCATGCGCTGGATGTCAGTATATTTGGGCAAGGTTTACGTTTGTGCACTGCACGCGACGGGACATGGAACGGGCTCAACATCAAGGCGCCTTACATGTATTATTCCGAGGGTTCGGCACTTGCAGCAATCGAGGAAGTCTCTTCCGGGTTGCCGAAAATGTCATTTCAGCTCCCGCCAAAGCCGTTTGATGAAGACATGAGGCTATACGATCAGCACCTTGTTGTTTCCATTGACCCAGGAATCGGGCTATTCGGCAATGAGCGAGCAACTCTTCAAGCCCCTAATGTGCCTGAACTCAACGAGTACTACGGGCGGCAGTACTATTTCGAATGGAATAAAGCCCGGGTAGAACCGGAGGGCATGGGAATCATTAGCGATGCAAGCCGCTCTGACTTGTCCCTTAACGCGCTCGATGTTGTTGAGCTTGTTAAACAAATATTTTCGATTGTGGGGATAGATGCCCAGCCCAGCAAACCCGGACTGATTGCAGCGCAGCTAATATATCAAATGGGCGGACTGCAAAAGTGCCGAGCATTCAAAATAGCGGGAGTG
Organism: Zetaproteobacteria bacterium; assembly: GCA_003228735.1. Taxonomy (GTDB): domain Bacteria; phylum Pseudomonadota; class Zetaproteobacteria; order Mariprofundales; family Mariprofundaceae; genus SZUA-181. Next base: position 99 of record QIFG01000004.1, on the reverse strand, counting down.
CGAAATCTCAATGAACAACCCCGTGGCAAGACCACGGGGTATCAAAAGAGCTTCAACTGCCGAAGCTCGCCCTTGGGCTTGCCTTGACCCTCTACGTAC
>QIFG01000018.1 GCA_003228735.1 Zetaproteobacteria bacterium | reverse complement strand
AAGATGAAGGGGTCTGGTCTATCATTTGACGCATGATGACGAGGACAGGAATTCATCGCTGCTAATCAAAGCGAATCACATCCATTTCCAGTGATATGGCAGCCTCTGCCATAATATGATCGGCCGTGGCAATGGCTTCTGCCCCGATGCTACGGGCAATGGCGAGGTGCATGGCGTCAAGTGTCCGGAGTGCATATTGCGGAAGCTGATCGATAAGCCGGATGGCGGTCATTGCATGCTCATCACTGAGCGGGTGCTGGCAGACGTAACCACGTTGTACATCTTCCATGAATGTGGCAAAGGCCTGCTGCTCTATATCCGGGGAGATATCGCCTGCCCGCTTGCGGCGGGCGAGTAGGCAGCGCATTTCTACAGCAGTCAGGCTGCTGATATGTACATCGTCCTGGCGCCTGATCCAGGCGGCAAAGTCATCGCTGCCTGCTTCATTCAGATACCATTTTGCCAGGGCGCTTGTATCAAGATAAACAGGCATCAGCGCTCATCCCGATCTTCACGAATCAGGCGGGCGCTCGGGATGCCTAATTTTGGCATGCTGGCGCGAAGCGAAGCATGATCAGGTATGGAGCGAGAGCCTTTAACAGGTAGCAGCCTGGCGATGGGCTTGCCTCGTTTGGTGACAAGCATTTCACCTTCCGCATCAATCAGCTGATCCAGATTGCCTAACTCACTGCGCATTTCACGAATGGATATTGCTTTCATAGCGAGCACCTCTATGTGTTACATTATCAAAAATTGTGGCACAAGGCAACGTTGGTGTTGTACTCTGACAAGTTCAATTGTGACGGCTCAGCGTGTTATTTGTTTCCAAGCAGTGCGGTCAACCAACGTCCAATGGCCTTGATTTCTTCGGCGCAGACATGGTGGCCAATCGGGTAGCTATGCCATTCAATCGGATAACCCAGCGTTGTAAGCCGCCGCCGCGATTGGTCTCCCAATTCGAATGGAGCAATCGGATCTTCCACGCCGTGAGCCATGAAAACGGGGGTGTGTTTATTGGATTCACTGGCTTCGCATTCCAGCGTCTCTTCAAGCGGCAGATAACAGGACAGGGCGATGATTCCGGCCAGCGGTTCACTCTGGCGAAGGCCGACATACAGCGCCATGGCGCCACCTTGTGAAAATCCGGCCAGCACGATCCGTTTTGCCGGAATACCGTGCATGATTTCCCGTTCAATCAGATGCCCGATGGATGTGGAAGACGAACGGATACCGGCCTCATCCTGTTCATGGTCGATATCCGTATGACGGATATCAAACCAGGCAGGCATGATGTAGCCGCCGTTGACCGTGACCGGCATACTCGGTGCATGCGGGAAGATAAAACGGACATGCAGTTCATCCGGCAGGCCAAGCACCGGCACGATAGGCTCAAAATCATGGCCATCCGCACCCAGGCCGTGCAGCCAGATAATGCTGGCTGTGGGTTTGTCGCCGGTTGCAAGTTCCACGCAGGGAAGAATCGGATGGTGCATCGCACAGATTGTGCCATCAGTTAGAGTAATGTGCATATGAGTAAGCGGATTTACATTATCGGCATTTGCGGTACGGCCATGGCGGCGGTTGCGAAGCTGGCCCGTGATCTGGGCTATGACGTCGCGGGCTCGGACTCCGGCGTTTATCCACCAATGTCGGATTTTATGCGCGAGCAGGGCATCAAAGCGCATGACGGCTACGATGCAGCCCGGCTGAATACGCCGCCCGATCTCGTGGTGATCGGCAATGCCATGAGCCGTGGCAATGTCGAGGTCGAGGCCGTTCTTGATCGTGGTCTTCCCTATGCCTCAGGCCCGGAGTTTATTGGGCGATACGTGCTTGGTGGCCGCCACCCGATCGTTGCAGCCGGCACGCATGGCAAAACGACAACCGCCAGTCTGATGGCGCATGTGCTGGAGACGGCGGGGCTTTCGCCGGGGTTCATGATAGGTGGCATACTTGAAGATTTTAGCGAAGGCGCGCGCCTGGGCGGTGGTGAACATTTTGTGCTGGAAGGTGATGAATACGATACGGCCTTCTTCGATAAACGTTCGAAATTCCTGCACTACCATGCGCGCACCCTGATTCTTAACAATCTGGAATTCGACCATGCTGACATCTTTCCGAGTCTTTCCGCGATCGAAACGCAATTCCATCACCTGATGCGCACCGTGCCGGAAAACGGGCTTATCGTTGTGAATGCCGATGATGAAAACCTGGCCCGTGTGCTGGCCAGGGGTTGCTGGACGCCGGTGACCTCCTTTGCCGAATTTGGAAAGGCAGAAGCCGACTGGCAATGGCAGGCGCTTGCGCCGGATGGTTCACGCTTCCGCCTGTTCAGAGACGGAGCAGAGGTCATGCAGGTTCGGTGGGGAATGATTGGCGTGCACCATGCTGCCAACGCTTGCGCGGTGGCAGCTGTAGCTGTGGCACTGGGGGTTAGTGCGGATAAGGTCGGGCAAGCCTTTGAATCATTTTCCGGCATTCGTCGGCGGATGACATTGGTAGGCGAGGCGGCGGGCGTTCGCATTTATGATGATTTCGCGCATCATCCGACCTCGATTTCCGGGGTCGTGGCAGCATTGGCCGCCGGATTGTCCGATAGCGAAAGGTTGTGGATTATTGTTGAGCCGCGTTCGAACACCATGCGTACGCGTATCCATCAGCAGCAATTGCCGCATTGTTTTGATGGCGCCGACAGGGTGATTTTCGTGCCGGCCTCAGGGCGCAACTTACAGCCGGATAACGTGCTGGATGCCGAGGCTGTCTGCCGGGAAATCGGCAGTCATGCGCAGGTCTTGCCGGATGTCGATGCGATTATTGACTGCCTGAAGCTCGAATCACGGGCCGGAGATCATGTACTGATTCTCTCCAACGGTGGCTTTGATGGCATTCACCAGCGAATGCTTGAAGCGCTGAACAGCAAAGGGGATGTCGATGATTGAGGTTAAACAGATCAGTGATGCCGAGCCGATGGCCTTCCGGGTAACGGTGTGTGAGGGCAGTGGTGAAACCCGGCACCGGGTGACGATGTCGCAGGCCGACTTTCAACGCTTGGGCGGAGGCAAGGCCAATGCGGAAGGCTTCATTGAGGCGGCCTTTGTATTTTTGCTGGAGCGTGAATCGAAAGAAGCTATTCTTTCACAGTTCGATATCACTTTGATTTCGAGATACTTCCCCGATTTCGAGCGTGCAATTGGCAGCTATCTTCCTGCCTAGGCGGAGATTTGTTTAAGCCGTGACTGTGTCTGTTCGTTCCGCTTGTTGATAAAAGGCCCAAGCCCGGTCAGAAAACTTGTGTGCTTTGCCTGAATGGCGCGAATGGTATCCTTGTCCAGCAGCAGCAGATCCAGATCGCTGACTGCCGTAGCAGAATATGCCATTTCCTTGCCGCCCAGGCATGCCTCACCCAGCATATCGCCTTCATTTCGTGTCTCCAGCAACACATCGGAATCCGGCTCATGATGAAGGCTGATATCCACCTCCCCTGAGAGAATCAGGTGCACACCGGCAGGAGCATCCCTCTGTTTGAAAACCTGCGATCCCCGTTCGTGGAATTGCACGGGCAATTCATTGGCCAGAGCATTGCGCGCCTCGGCCGGCATTACCCGGAATACCGGGTGTCTGAGGAAGAAAGTGCTCAGCAGCCGTTGTCGGAACAGGCTGTTTATGGCGTCTCTGAAGGTGGTGTCGACATCCAGAATCTGGCGCACCGCCGACATTTCCACGCGCAGAACTTCACTGGCCTCTATGGTAATGACCGAGGCGTTGCGCGGCCGACCCCGCAATACACCGAACTCACCATAGACACTGCCCGGCAACAGATGGGCCAACACCCTTAATTTACTGTCCAGATGTTTGGCAATCGCCAGTTTTCCTTTTTTCAGGAAAAAGAGGTGATAGGGCATGGCACCCTCGTGCGGAATCTGCACACCCTTACTGACGGTGATTTTGTGGCAGGCGGCATTCAGCAGGCGCAGATTGACCGGGGACATATCCTCCAGGATGGGAAAGTTCCCACTGTGCAGTTCTCCGGGGGAAGTATTGAGAAGCTCGAGTCCGTCAAGGCCGATATATTCCGGTTCAGCCATGGTGTTGTCCTCCAAAGTGCAATGCCGGGCAGCAACAGTCAAACTTTTCCGCTTAGCCTTTACTTGAAAGCCCTGACCTGACGGCCAGGGCTTTCCCTACTGATGCCCGATGAGGGGGAAGGGGACCGGCATCAGATAGACAAACTTTAGTGTTGTAAATACGCGGATGATGTGACACGTCTCACAGGGCCTCGTGGCCTAGCTCATCGTCATCATAGTGTTCGTGATGAAGCTTTCTGTGATTGCGCTTATGTTTACGATGGCGCCGGGTTTCATGTGCTTTGGCCGGGTGGGAATTGATAGGCAATATAAGAAGGGAAACGGGAAACCTGCATCCTGGGTCCGGCGGAAGCCGCGCCCACGACAGCTCTGGCTATAGCGCCGATGACAGCGCCTGTTGTGGCGGCACGCCCCTGATGCTGGGTGGCACAGGCCGTAAGGCCAGGAAACATCATGGCTATGATCACTGTGCGCATCTCTGGCTCCTTTTTCCGGCAGATTGTTGCAATGTGAATATCCTCGCAATGGGGATCCATTTACATGCCGGAGATATTATTTCCCCTGCCGGGAGGCGGGATCGGTTTGCGCTGAGTCAGGATAAATCACGATTCACAGATTACGTTGCATGATGAGGCTACCGTGCAGGTCGGCCCGCCGTTATGCTTGGCTGTATGAAGCTCTCCAAACTGTTTTCCCCTACATTGCGCGAAGACCCGGCCGATGCCGAAGTAATCTCACACAAATTGCTGCTGCGCGCCGGCTTTATCCGGCGGGTCACCAGTGGCATTTATGATTTTTTACCCTTGGGCCTGCGCGTTCTGCGCAAGATTGAGCAGATTGTGCGTGAAGAGATGAACGCCTCCGGCGCTCAGGAGTTGCTGATGCCGATGGTGCAACCAGCCGAACTGTGGCGGGACTCAGGCCGCTGGGATAAATACGGCAGGGAATTGCTACGCTTCACCGATCGCCATAATCACGAATCCTGCCTTGGCCCGACGCATGAGGAGGTGATCTGCGATCTGGTGCGGCGCGAATTACGTTCATATAAACAGCTTCCGATGAACCTTTACCAGATTCAGTCTAAGTTCCGCGATGAAATACGCCCCCGTTTCGGGCTGATGCGCGGGCGCGAGTTCATCATGAAAGACGCCTATTCCTTCCATGCCGATGAGGCCGATCTGGCATGCGAATACAAGAATATGTTTGATACCTACGATCGCATCTTCACCCGTCTGGGGCTGAAGTTCCGGGCCGTGGAAGCGGACACCGGCTCCATCGGCGGCCGTGCCTCACATGAGTTCCATGTACTGGCTGACTCCGGGGAGGACGTTATCGCGCACTGCGAGGTATGCGACTATGCAGCCAACGTTGAAAAGGCTGAATCCACTCGAAGCGTTCCATCGGGGGAGGCTTCAGAATTGACGAAGGTCGACACTCCGAATGCCACCTCAGCTGAAGATGTTGCGGCATTTCTGAAGGCCGATATCGCTCAACTGGTGAAAACACTGGTCTACCGTGTGCAGGGGGGAGCGGATGATGGCGTTGTTGTTGCGGCTTGTGTACGCGGGGATGATCAGTTGCAGGAAACCAAGCTGATTCGTGCGCTTTCTGTCGATGCGGTTGAGATGGCAAACGATGAAGAAATTATCTCGGCGGGGGGCGTGACCGGTTTTGTCGGGCCGGTTGGCCTGGGCTGCCGGGTGCTTATCGATCACAGCCTGAAGGATGCGACAGGTCTTGTATGCGGAGCCAATGAGCAGGACAGGCATGTCACCGGCCTGGACATGAAACGCGATTTTCCCGCCGCCGAGTTTGCAGACCTGCGTGAAGCCCGGGCTGGCGATATCTGTGTGAAGTGTGGTGGTGAGTTATCGCTGTCGCGTGGCATTGAAGTCGGGCATGTATTTGAACTGGGCCGCGCCTATGCCGAGCCTATGCAGGTTGAGTTCCAGGGGGAAGATGGAAAGCGCGCTGTCGCCACGATGGGCTGCTATGGTATCGGCATCTCCCGCTTGCTGGCTGCTATCGTAGAGCAGTGTCACGACGAAAAGGGGATCGTATGGCCGGCGCATCTGGCGCCATTTCATGTTGGCTTAATTTCCATTGGAAATAGTGCGGCCGTGAATGAGCAGTCGCAGCATATCTATGACAGTCTGACCACGGCCGGTTTCGAGGTGCTCTGGGACGAGCGCAAGGAGCGTCCCGGCGTGAAATTCCGCGATGCCGAGCTGATGGGCCTGCCGGTGAGTCTTGTGGTGGGTGAGCGTGGGTTGGCCAATGGCGAAATTGAATGTCAGGCCCGCCAGGGAGAGAAGGAGAATACCGCGTTGACCGACGTAATTGCCAAAGTGGAGGAGATGATTCCTTGCCGTTGAACGCATCTGAACTGCATTCCCGCCTGCGTTTCTCACCAAAAGCCCTGCTGGCCGCTATTATGGCCATAGGGTTTTTTGTCACCCTGCCCATATGGCTGGCCAGTACGCCTGAGCAGAAACAGCAATTGAGGCATACTACGACGACCTTGCAGGGTGCCGAAAGGATGCTGGATTTACTTCCCGAAGAGCAGGCGCAACTGCGCGAGATGCTGAGGCCTGCCTTCGAAGCCGGTGAGCAGGATGTTGTGCCGGTGGAGCGGCTCAAGGATATCAGCGCTTTAATCCGGCCATATGTGACAGACGAATCCACGGCCGAAACCATGGCGCGCTGGGTATATGTTTATGCGGAGCGTTTTAAGCTTCCACCTGCGCTGATTCTGGGTGTGATTTCCGTGGAGTCGCGGTTCGATCATTTTGCCGTCAGCAATGTCGGGGCGCATGGGCTGATGCAGGTGATGCCTTTCTGGAAGAAGGAGTTGGGGTCGGAACAGGACAGCCTGTTCGATATCGAAACCAATATCCGTTATGGCGCGGCCATCCTGCGCATTTATATCGACCGCTACGGCAAGATTTCCCGGGCGCTGGGCGCCTACAATGGCTCGCTTGGTCGCAGCAAGTATCCCCGCAAGGTGTTCAAGCAGGTGGAGCGGTTCAAGTCCGCCGGGCTGAATCTGGCCAGCTGATCCTTAGTTCAGAGCTTCCCTAAATTCTCCACCATGTTTCTTAAGGCTCTGCCGCGGTGTGAAACGCTGGCTTTTTCTTCGGCCGTAGCTCGGGCGAAGCTCTTGCCGAGTTCCGGGCAATAAAACAGCGGGTCGTATCCGAACCCAGCCACTCCGTCCGGCACTTCAAGGATCAGGCCATCGACATGACCTTCGGCTGTAATGGCTTCATTTTCGCCGGGAATGATCAGGCATAAAGCACAGACGAAACTGGCTTTGCGGTTTTTCACGCCTTGCATTTCCCTGATTAATTTATCGTTGTTATCCGCATCTGAGGCTGTTTCGCCGGCGTAACGACTGGAGTAGACGCCCGGTGCCCCGCCCAGGGCCTCAACCATCAGGCCGGAATCGTCGGCCAGAGCCGGAAGTCCGTTGGCGCCGGCGAATGCCCTTGCCTTCTTTTCAGCGTTGGCTGCGAAGGTGTCGCCGTCTTCTACAACTTCGATGAATCGTGTTTGTTCAGCCGGAACGATATTGATACGGGGTGTGCCGAGTATGGCCTCGATCTCGCGCCGTTTCCTGAGGTTATTGCTGGCGATGACAAGCCGCATTGTAACTACTCAGTTGCTCCGTCTTTTGCCCTATGGTGGCGTTGCTGCATTTCTCGCGCCTTACCCTGAGCCAGGATGCGAGGCATCAGAGCAGTTACGTCCAAGCCTAGCAGGCCACGGCCTGAAGCTGGATTTTCACAAGATCAGCAATGCCCTTGTCCGCCAATGCCTTAATTTGAAGCACCTTGTCCCAGCCCAGGGCACGATCCTCAGCGGTAGCCTGCAATTCAATGATGCCCCCATCCGAACTCATAATGAAATTGGCATCCATCTGGGCGACGCAATCTTCACTGTACTGCAAGTCCAGAAGTGCTTTGCCGTCCACGATGCCGCAACTGACAGCGGCGACTTGTCCAATGATCGGGTCTTTTCCCAGCACGCCATCGGCCAGCAGACCATTCACCGCAATCCGCAGTGCTACCCAGGCGCCGGTGATGGCGGCGGTGCGCGTGCCGCCGTCGGCCTGCAAAACATCGCAATCCAGATAGATGGTGCGTTCTCCGAGCCGGTCGAGGTCGACAACGGCTCGCAGGCTGCGGCCGATCAGACGCTGGATTTCGTGCGTGCGGCCGCCCTGTTTGCCACGCACTGCTTCGCGGCTGCCGCGTGTATTCGTCGAGCGCGGCAGCATGCTGTACTCGGAGGTAACCCAACCGGAGCCGCTGCCTCGCTTGAAAGCAGGCACCCGTTCTTCGACTGAGGCTGTACACAGCACGCGTGTGTGGCCGAAGCTGATCAGGGCTGATCCCTCGGCATGCATGTTGAAGGTTGTGTCGATGTGAACGGGACGTAATTCGTCTGGCTTGCGGTCTTCGCGCATGCGCTTCTCCCTTGCTATTTGGTTTTGGTGGCCCAGGCCCTGAGCCGGTCGGCAGGAATCGCTCCACTCAGGCGGCGTCCGTCATGCGCAATGATCGTCGGCGTACTATTGATGCTCAGCCGGCTTCCCAGGGCGATGATATCACCCACGGGAGTTTCGCAACCGGCCTTACCCAAGCCTTCGTTTTCCAGCATCACGGCCTGCAACGCCTTGTGCCGATCCCTGGCGCACCAGATCGCTTCGGACTTGGCCCGTGCCTGCGGGTGCAGAGTCTCCAGAGGATACAGGAAGGAATATATTTTCAGGCCTTCCGCCTTGTTCAGGAATTTTTCGAACTGGCGGCAGGCCGGGCAATCCGGATCGGTGAAGATAGCAATGGGCACCCCGTCATCATCTCCGGACACAATGGCTTTCTCCAGCGGCAGGGCGCTCCAGTCAATGCGGTTGATTTCTTCCAGGCGTGTCTTGGTCAGGTTCTGCTTGGTTCCAGTGTCGAAAATGCTGCCAGCAATCAGGTGTTTTCCGGTTGCATCCACGTAAAAGAGATTGGTGCCGGATTTGACTTCGTATAGCCCCTTGATGACTGAAGGCTTGACCCAGTCGATCGGGAAATCCGAGATCTGAGCGCGAATGGCTTTCTCCACCTCGGCCAACTGGTTTGATGTTTCGGCCAGGGAAGGTGGAACAGGGGCCAGCATCAGGATGCACAACAGTGTCGCGGCTCGTATCATGTCAGACCTCTTGGGTGGAAATGTCGGGCAGGCGCCAATGCCGGGGCCTGCAAACGGGGAGGGTAAGATGCACACAAGGCTTGAGGTTGTCGAGGGCGATATTACGAAACTGGCCGTGGGCGCCATTGTCAATGCCGCCAACCGGAGTCTGCTTGGCGGCGGGGGTGTGGATGGCGCTGTTCATCGAGCCGCCGGCCCCGAATTACTGGCTGAATGTCGCACGCTCGGTGGTTGCGATACCGGCCAGGCGAAGATCACTAAAGGCTATGATCTTCCGGTCGAGTGGGTGATTCATACGGTCGGGCCGGTGTGGAACGGTGGCAGTCATGGTGAGGATAAACTGCTGGCCGGATGTTATCGGGAAAGCCTGAAGCTGGGGGAGGAGCACGGTGTGAAATCCATTGCCTTTCCGGCCATCTCCACCGGCGTCTACCGCTTTCCGCTGGAGCGCGCCACACGCATCGCCGTGGGTGAAACAAAGCGGCATGTCGAAGGGGATACGGGCATTGAGCGCATCGTATTCTGCTGTTTTGGACACGATGCTTATGCCTGTTACCGGCCTACGCTTGGCCGGGATTGATTTTCCGCAATGGTTTATTGCATGGCAGGCGTTAAACGCTAGGTTGTGCGCATGCGTCGATTCATTGCACTTGGCATGATCGCAGCCCTGCTCTCAGTCAGCAGCTTGCCGTTGTTGCCGTCTTCCGTTGCCTGTGCGCACGGGGTTGGGCAGATGGAAAATTGCGATGACTGTCATGAAGGCATGAATCACAGCATGACCATGAAGCACGGTACGGAACATAGTATGCATCATGATGACGCAGCCTCTCATCAGCACAGCAAGAAGCTGTCTCCTGCCGAAAAGGAATGCCGTATTGAATGTGGTTGCGGTTGCAATGCCAGCCTCGACAATTTGCCGTACCAGTTGGCGCCGCATGCACTGGCGCCTGTCTTTAAGCTGACGCCGGAGTTTACGGCCGTAGAGCCGGTGGCACTGGCGTCACAAATGGTGTTTTTCCCGGCCGCACCGCCTTCACCCCCTCCCAAACCGTTTTCTATCTAAAACTTAGTTAATCACACCTTGATGTGCTTGCACGACCCGTATGTTTCGGGGCCGTGCCTAAGCCTGCGGTCGCATGTAGTGCGCCGCGGGGAATTAGTTTTGGAGGAAATGATGAAACGTTATTTTAGTCTGATTATTCTGGCCGGGCTCTGCCTTGTCAGTTGGCCGGAAGAAGCAAACGCCTATATCGGCATCTGCTGCGGCAAATGCGGCGGCAATATGCCGATGAACATTCCTGGCGGCGGCGTACCGGAAACGCACGAGTTCCGCTTCAAGATCAGTCCCATGTTTATGCGCATGGACGGATTGAGGGACGGAACCAGTAACGTTGATCCGGGCAGCATACTCGGTATGCCGGTCATGATGGGCAGCCCTACCGGGCTGTACATGGCTGCGCCAACGTCCATGGACATGAAGATGCTCAACCTGGCGCTTGGTTACAGCGTCACGGATGACTTCTTTGCCGGTGTTATGGGCATGTATCAGGACAACAGCATGGATATGCAGTTCAGCACCATGATGCAGGGAACAACCGGTGTACCTGGCTTTACGATGAAGTCCGACGGCTTTGCCGACACGATGCTGATGACCAAGTACCGGCTGTTCGCCGATGATCCGCTGATTCCCACGAATCAGGCATCGTTGCTTGTGGGCTTAAGCCTGCCGACCGGCTCCATTGACGAGCGCAATACCGAGCATCCGCTGGCGGCACGGCAGACGGAGCTTTTGCCCTATAGCATGCAATTGGGATCGGGCAGCTTTGATCCGATGTTCGGGCTGCTCTATCAGGGCTCGGCTTCGCCCTGGTGGTGGGGGCTGAATGCGATGTATACAGGCCGCTGGGCGAATAACGATCGCGGCTACAGGCTTGGCGACAAATACAATGCCGATGCCTATGCCATGTATCAGCCGCGTTACGACTGGGTGCTTGAATTGCAGATCAACGCAGACTGGCAGGGCGACATTCGCGGCGAGGCCGATGAGGCGCTGACCGGCGCCTCCGGCCATGCCACGCAAGGCAGTGCGAGTTCTCCGTACATGACGCCGTTGTGGAATCCCGCGAATTATGGCGGCAAGAATGTGTTCGCCACCGTTGGCGTGCAGTGGCAGCCGGCGCCGCTGCATATCCTGAATCTGCAGGTCGGCCTGCCCGTGTACCGCAAACTGAATGGGCCGCAACTGGAAAAGGACTACCGTGTTCAGTTCACCTGGTACGTGGAGATCCCAACCAGCAAGAGCGTTCGTTATATGGGCGGTAAAGATAAGCCCAGTAATCTTGGTTTTTAGGCATAGGAGACAAACATGAGATACTTTATTACTACAGCAGCGCTGGTTTTCGTTCTGACTGCCTGCGCTGGCAGTCCAACGCCGATTCCGGAGGCGGACTCAAAGGATGCCAAGGTCTATGCAGTGCGCTGCGGAAGTTGCCACTCGGTGCCTGACCCCAGACGCCATAATCTGAGTGAATGGAGCCACATGCTCGATCTTATGTACATGCGCATATCCGAGCGCAATGTGGAGCCGCTCAGTGATGATGATCAAAAGGCCATTATAGCCTATCTGAAGCGCCATGCGCGCTAATGCAAAAGATAAAAAGGAGGAAACCATGAAAGTAGAACATACAAACAAGTCGTGATACGCAAGCAGGCGAGGCATTTTCGGCCGACAGGCGGAAGGTGTTGATCGGCGCGGGGGCCGTGGGGCTTGGCGCTCTGGCTGCGGTTGCCACGGGAACTGGTATTACCGGTGTGCCTGAAGCATTTGCCGCCGGTGCACACGGCCATCATGGCAGGAAGAATCAGGCCATGACGGATGCGGTGAACAACTGCGTAAAGACGGGCAACGCCTGCATCGCCCATTGTCTTGATCTGATCAAGGCGGGTGACGCCAGCATCATTGACTGTCTGAAGAGCGTACAGGAGACCGTAGCCTTCTGCGGCGGTCATGCCTATCTGTCGGCTTCTGATTCAAAGCATCTGGATGCCATGTGTGAACTGGCGATCAAGATCTGCGGCGACTGTCAGAAGGAATGCGAAAAACATGCGAAGAAGCATGCTGAGTGCAAGGCCTGCGGCGAGGCCTGTGCGGTATGTGTGAAGGAATGCAAGGCGCATCTGAAGGCCTGATGAAGTGTGTGCTTGTCCGGGCTGTCTGTGAATGCCCGGACAAGCATCTTCAATGCGTAAAGGAGAGGTCGATGTTGCGTTATATACATATGTTGTTACTGGCTGGTCTGATGATGACCTGGGCCATACCAACTGAGGCCGATCCGTTTGCCGATTTCGGTGTCATCAGGCCAAAGGTGCAGAAGCCAGCGCCGGATTTCACACTCGCGAACTTGAAAGGCGAACAGCGGCATCTGTCCGATTATCGCGGCAAGGTGGTTCTGCTGCATTTCTGGGCGACCTGGTGTCTGCCGTGCCGAACCGAGATGCCGGTGATTCATCATCTGGGCCATTCCAATGCTGAGCGCGGTTTGGAATTGCTATGCATCAATGTCGATCGTGGCAACCGGGATGGGGTGCGGGAGTTCATGCAGGATATCAGTCTGAATTTTCATACCTTACTTGATCCTGAGGGGGATGTGCGGAATGTATATGAAGTTCGTGGCTTTCCAACAACCTATATCATTGGCCGGGATGGCAAGATTATTGGCCGCATCATTGGTGAGCGGGACTGGGGAGGAAGTCAGGCCCGCTTACTGATAGAACATCTGCTCGGCTCTGAATTTGTCCAGGCTGACAGGATTCAATAATTACGAAGGAGATATCGAATGTTTCGTATTGGACTTTTTTTGTTGGCGCTAACGCTATTGCCATTTTCGGCTATTGCCGAGATTGAGGCCAGAGGCGCGCATGTCCGCATGCCGCCGCCGGTGGCCGATACGGCGGCCGGTTACGTCACACTGCTGAACCACGGGGATAAGGATGTCGTGCTGGTTGGTGCTTCAAGTCCGGTAGCCGGGAGTACAGAGTTTCACGGCATGACCATGAAGGATGGCATGATGTACATGCATGAGATGGAAAAGGTCACTGTGCCGGCGCACGGCAAGATTGAGTTCGAATCGGGCGGCAATCACATCATGCTGATTGGCCTGAAGCAGGAACTGGAGGCCGGTCAGAAGGTGGCAATAACGGTGAAGCTTTCCGATGGCGGCACGCTGGCCTTCGAGGCCGAGGTGAAGGACATGCGTTCCGGTGGGTCAAGGGGCGGCCACAAAGGCAAGGGTATGGGCCATGGTGGGATGCATTGATCCGCTTTCCTTAACCGCATAAATAAGGGCTGCATCACGCAGCCCATCACTTTCCTTTATTTCGCCAGACGGAGAAGGCGGATGATATGCTCCGGAACAATCTTGGAGTTCGGTTTGTTATGGATATCGTAAACGATAGAAATAAGGTTTGCCTTGGTTTCAAGAGATAGGTTCTGTGTGGTAACTGAGATGGCGTGTTCGACGACTTCAATAACACGCTTCAGTAGCTCCATATTCACATCACTTCTTGGTTGATCGGTATCCTGCCGGTATTTTGGTTCTCTTCCCGCAACAAGCCAATCAATGGTAACTCCGGAAGCTTTGGCTATTGCCTCCAGTTTGGAGGCCTTTGGCTCCGCTTTGCCGGAAAGATAAGTCTCAAGAGTTCTGCGAGGAATGCCTGTTTTCTTTGACAGGGAATGGCCACTTCCTGCCATATTCGCACATATTTTTATTCTCTGATGCATATTCATAGCACCGTTATGGATGGCTGATTTTTGCAATGAACCAACCATTTTTGAGTTGTCATTATTCAATTTTCCAATCTCACAGTTAGCATAAGAATGCCATCAAATAGCAGGGTATTGCCTTGATTTCATACGCGGCTAGTATACAGTTCTAACAGGGGAATTTCTAATCAGAGCCATTTCTGATTTAGGTAAGATGCAATGCTTCACATCGTTGAAGACGAAGATCATATCCGGGAAATGCTTACTGGTATTGCCCAGTTTGTCGGGCTTGAGACAAAATTATTTTATTCGGCGGACAGTTATTTGAAATATTTAAAATCCCACGATTACATTCCACCAAAAGCATTGATTACAGATATTTATTTGCCTGGCTTGATTGGTTGTACTATTTGTAATCCGCTCAAAAGCAAATACCCGGATGTGTCATTTGTTGTCATGAGCGGCTTTCTGGAACAGTGCAATATCCGATGCTGCAAGCGGCATCGGGCCGATGGCCTGATTGATCACTCCCTGCAAAAGCCTTTTAAGATGGAACAGTTGATCGAACTCTTGGAAGCCATTCGATGACCATCATCGTCTAAATTGCGCACCCGCCGCGATGTTTACAGTTTTGACTTATAGAAATTACGTCCGCGGCAGAATGATTCTGCTTGCCGTATTGATTTCACTTGTTTTCTGGTTCACAGATGCTGCTATCGACGGTTGGCTTGAGCCTGGCGCAGGCGGTCTGGTTCTGATTCCGGATTCGCCGCGTGAGTGGTGGATTCGCCTGTTTTCCATTGCGGCTATTTTTGGGTTTGGCATCTACACACAGGCAATTGTCAGACGTCAAAAGGAAGTGGTAAGGCAGTTGCAGGAGGCCACCGTGATTGATCCGCTGACCGGCATTTTCAACCGACGCAAATTCGATCAGGTCATCCATCAGGAAAAAGCTAAGCATGAGCGCTATTCGCGGAATATGGCAGTGGTGATGTTCGACATCGATTTCTTCAAGAGGGTGAACGACGAGTTTGGTCACGCGGTGGGAGACCGGGTTTTGCAGCAGATCGTGGAAATCGCACAGAAAGAGCTTCGGGAAAGCGATTATTTCTTCCGCTGGGGCGGGGAGGAGTTCCTGGTGCTTGCTCCTGAAACCGGCATCCAGGAAAGCTGGGCTTTGGCTGAGCGTCTGCGTACCACAGTTGCCGGGCAGAAGTTTGACGGGGTTGGCGGAATCACCATCAGCATCGGGATTGGGCAGCATATCAAAGGCGAGGATATTGACGAGTTACTAAAGCGCGCCGACGATGCGTTGTATGAAGCCAAGCATTCCGGCCGCAACACTGTGCAAACTGCGGAATCATTTCGGCTGGCTTCTCAATAAAGCCAGGGGAAAATTATGCGGAGAAAAGGACAATGAGCCGCCTGATTGCGGGCATTCATGCCGTGAAGCATGCCCTTGAGGCGGGCGAGCCGTTGCAGGAACTCGTCATTGAGAAGGGCAAGAAGCATCCGCGTCTTAATGAACTGATTCACCTGGCCAGGAAGGCCGGAATTCGTGTGGGCTTTGTGCCGCGTCCGGCGCTTGACCGTCTGGCCGGGGGGGCTGTGCATCAGGGTGTGGTGGCCAAAGGCTCAGCGCTTAAGCGGCCGGATTTCGATGACTGGCTGGATTCACTGGATATGGAAACAGCGCCGCTCCTGCTGTTGCTTGATCAGGTGACCGATCCACACAATTTTGGCGCCTGTCTGCGCACAGCCGAAGCCACTGGCTGCGCCGCCGTTATCCTGCCGCGGGATCATTCTGCCGACCTTTTTTCACCTGTCGTGGCCAAGGCTGCCTGCGGAGCATTGTCCCGCCTGCCCGTCTTGTCTGTAACTAATCTGGTTCGGGCGATGCAGAAATTGCAGGACAATGGCTTCTGGCTATGCGGTCTGGCCGGTGAGGCGGAAGGCTCGATCTATGAGGCGAAGCTGAAAGGCGCGCTTGGTATTGTGATGGGAGCCGAGGACAAGGGAATCAGACGGCTGGTGCGCGAGAATTGCGATCAGCTCGCCAGCATCCCGATGCCGGGCAGGGTTGAATCATTAAATGTCTCGGTTGCGGCAGGTGTGGCGCTGTTCGAGGCGGTTCGCCAGCGGAAGAAGAGTGAGGAATGAGGCGAAAGGCGGGCGATGAAGGGGGAAAGCTTTCTTTCCTTGCGCCCTTCCCTTGGCGCCTTACGGATAAATCAGGCTGCTTTGGGCTTGGCTTCCTTGTCGGCTTCAACGCGGACAAATTTCCGGCCGCAGTAATGGCACGAACCCTTGCCGCTCTTGAGATTAATGTACACCAGCGGGTGTTGGCCATTGTCTGAGCAGGAGATGATGACTTCTGTGGTTTTGACCGTTTCTGAACTCATGTGTTATACCTCCGCCTTTGAATTTGAGGGGCGCATTTTCATAAGTAGCGGCAGTCTGTCAAGTCTGCATGTATGGGAGACTATGATATGAAGCGTTGGGATCGGGTGCTGATCGAGGGTCTGGAGGTGCGCACCGTCATCGGCATTTTCGACTGGGAAAGGGAGATTCGCCAGACTGTGCGCCTCGATCTGGAGATGGCCTGGGATATTTCAAAAGCAGCGGAAACGGACGACATCGAACATGCCCTGAATTACAAACAGGTGTCCAAACGTCTGATCTCCTTTGTTGAAGGCTCCAGCTTCGGCCTGGTTGAATCACTGGCCGAAGAATGCGCACGTATTGTGCTGGCGGAATTCGGTACGCCCTGGCTGCGGCTGAAGATGTCCAAGCCGGGAGCCGTGCGCGGCAGCGAGAACGTGGCCGTAGTCATCGAGCGCGGCAATCTGGATTGAACAAACAGAAAGCCCTTATCGGCATGGGCTCGAACATCGAGCCGGAAGAAAATCTCAGGCAGGCGGCAGCAGTCATTCGGAACCGCTTTCCCGAAGCCCGTTTTTCCCGTGTCTACCGCTCGGCGGCTGTGGGAATGGACGGCGACGATTTTCTCAATGCCTGCTGCCTGTTTGATACGGAGATGGCTCAGTCCGAACTGCACAACTGGCTGAAGGAGTTGGAGGATGTGCAGGGACGTGAGCGTTTGCAGGGCTCCTGGCAGCCGCGTACGCTGGACTTGGATTTGCTCATGCTGGGCGAAACCGTCGTCGATGAAGATGTGTACAAATACGCACATGCCTCTGTACCGGCCTCGGAACTCGTGGATACGGAATTTCCGGCTCATGGTTTGGATGTGTTAACCCTGCAGTCGCTCTCCTTGTAAATCAGAAAGGCGGGCTTACACTTCGCAGCGAATTTCTTCCCGGCTTGACGGGGCTGATGCGAAATCAGGAGAATTGATAAGCATGTTCATTGCGGTTCCAGCCGAAATAAAAAATGGTGAAACGCGCGTTGCTGTTACCTCGGAAACGGTCAAGAAATATATTGCCGCCGGTTGCGACGTGTCTGTGCAGGCCGGTGCTGGCCTTGCCAGCGACATTGCCGACGGGGCATTTGAAGCGGCTGGCGCGAAGATCGTTGCCAAGGCTGCTGATCTGTACAAGAAAGCCGATGTCGTACTCAAGGTGTCTGCTCTGGAGGCCGGTGAGCTTAAAGCGCTTCGCAAGGGAACCGCAGTCATCAGCCTGTTCTCACCGTTTACCAACCCACTTCTCCAAGATTATGCCAGTGCCGGACTGACCTGTTTTTCTCTGGAACTCGTGCCACGCATCTCTCGCGCCCAGAACATGGACGTACTCTCCAGTCAGGCCAACATCGCCGGCTACAAGGCTGTGCTCATGGCATGCGAACACTATAAGCGTTTCATGCCGATGATGATGACGGCTGCCGGCACGGTGACGCCAGCGCGCGTGCTGATCATGGGTGCGGGCGTGGCAGGCCTCCAGGCCGTTGCTACGGCACGCCGCCTGGGCGCCGTCGTCGAGGTGTTCGATGTGCGGCCCGCCGTCAAGGAACAGGTGGAGAGCCTGGGTGCGAAGTTTGTCGAGGTTGAGGGCGGCGAGGAAGCCGAGGATGCCGGTGGCTATGCCAGGGAAATGAGTGAGGAATATAAACAGCGGCAGGCGGAACTTATCGATAAGCGTGCTGCCAACGCCGACATCGTGATTACGACCGCACTGATTCCAGGCAAGCCGGCGCCGCTGCTGATCAGCGAAAAGGTTGTGAAGAACATGAAGCCGGGCTCGGTGATCGTCGATCTGGCGGCCGAGATGGGCGGAAATTGTGAGCTGACCGAGCCGAATGCCGTGGTAACGAAGCATGATGTAATCATTGTCGGTGAGACCAATATCCCGGCCCTGATGGCGGCGGATGCCAGCCAGTTATTCGCCCGCAATGTGCACAATTTCCTGAAGCCCATGCTGGACGGGGAAGGTGAGGGACTGAATATCGATCTGGAGGATGAGGTTATTGAAGCGAGCCTTTTGAGCCGCAATGGCAAGATGCTGAAGCCACAGTTCGTGGGTAACGGAGGGACCGGGAAGTGAACAGCGCGCAAACAGCAGTAGACGCCGCCCAGGCGGCACAGACAGCCGCCGGGGGCACAGTCGATCCCTTTATCTTCGCCTTTACCGTATTTGTGCTGGCGATATTCGTTGGCTATCACGTCGTCTGGAATGTTACGTCGGCACTGCACACGCCGCTGATGAGCGTGACCAATGCCATCTCCAGCATCATTATCGTCGGCGCCATCCTGGCCGCCGGGCCCGGCGAGATGAATCTTGCCACCATTCTCGGCCTGATAGCGGTAGCTCTGGTTTCGGTCAATATATTCGGCGGATTTATGGTCACCCAGCGCATGCTGTCCATGTTTAAGAAGAGGAAGTAAGCCATGCTGTCCGCAAATATGGTGGCGCTGGCCTATCTGGTCGCCGCAGTTCTGTTTATTCTGGCCCTGAAGGGCCTGTCCAGCCCGGAGTCGGCCCGGCGCGGCAACCTCTATGGTATTCTAGGCATGACGCTGGCTGTTGTTGTCACCCTGCTGATGAGCGGTGTGGTGAATTACGCCTGGATCTTTGCCGCTGTTTTTGTCGGCGGCGCCTTCGGCGTTGTGGTGGCGCGCAAGATACCCATGACGGATATGCCGCAACTGGTGGCGGCCATGCACTCGCTGGTTGGTCTGGCGGCTGTGCTCATCGCCGTATCCGCCTTGTACAATCCGGCCGCTTACGGCATTGCTACTGTCGGTGGGGGGCTGAGCATTGCCAGCCGCATTGAATTGTTCCTGGGCACCTTTATCGGCGCCATCACCTTCACGGCTTCCATCGTGGCTTTTGCCAAGTTGCAGGGGTTAATGTCCGGCAGTCCATTGGTTTTCAAGGGGCAGCATGCGGTAAATCTGCTGCTGGGCCTGATCATGCTGGCGGCAGGCATTGCCTTCTGCTTTACGCAGGACTGGACGCCGTTTCTGATCATGACAGGCGTCGCCCTGGTTCTGGGCGTGCTCTTGATCGCGCCGATTGGTGGCGCCGACATGCCGGTGATTGTCTCGATGCTGAACTCATATTCGGGCTGGGCTGCGGCCGGTATCGGTTTCACGTTGAACAACAACATGCTGATTATCGCCGGCGCCCTGGTTGGTTCTTCCGGTGCGATTCTGTCCTACATCATGTGCAAGGCCATGAACCGCTCATTGTTCAATGTGCTGCTGGGTGGCTTTGGCGGTGAGGCGGTTGCTGGCGGTGGAGCCGCCGCAGTAGGTGAGCGCCCGGTGCATAGCGGCAGCGCCGAGGACGCAGGCTTTCTGCTCAGCAATGCGCGCAGCGTCATCATTGTGCCGGGCTACGGCCTGGCCGTGGCGCGCGCCCAGCATGCCCTGAAGGAAATGGCCGATGCGTTAAATGGTGCGGGTGTAGACGTAAGGTTTGCGATTCACCCGGTGGCCGGGCGTATGCCGGGGCATATGAATGTGTTGCTGGCCGAGGCCGACGTGCCTTATGACATCGTTCTGGAAATGGATGAAATCAATCCGGAGTTTTCAGATGCCGATGTGGCGCTGATTATCGGCGCCAATGATGTGGTCAATCCGGCCGCCAAGAATGATTCGGGCAGCCCGATCTACGGCATGCCGATTCTGGAAGTGAACAAGGCCGCGCATGTCATTGTGGTCAAACGCTCGCTGTCGCCGGGCTATGCCGGCATCGACAACGATCTATTCTATATGGACAAGACCATGATGCTGTTTTCCGATGCCAAGAAGGCCTGTGAATCTATATTAAAGGCGCTGTCCTAACCCGGCTAGCCGGAACCAAACAGGGAAAGATTGAACCACAAAGGCACCAAGACAAAAAGGCAGTCTTGCCGTTTGGACGCACGCAAGTGCGCCCGAAGGGTGAGAGGCGAACCGCCCAGAATCACACAAAGCGTAAAGGCATATGAATCCACTTTTTGTGTGGCATGTTTCAGGCTTTTTCCGATGAGTTTCCAGGAATAAATCCGCCCTGTTTGTATCTGTACTCATTCGTGACTTTGTGCCTTTGTGGTAAATACATCCAGTGCGTTTCGAAACGGCTGGCCGGAAGCTGGAGAATTGACCGGATTTTTTTGTGCTTTAAGCCTTAAAAGACAAGCCTGTCATGGATGGCCTGAAGCGGTTGACATGACCCGGTTGCACCACTATGTTTCGCCGCCCTCCGCAGCCGGTGTCCGGGTGCGTGGGTTAAAGTTTTTAATGAGGTAACGATGCCGACGATTAACCAGTTGATCCGCAAGGGGCGGACGGACAAGCGCAAGATCAATAAAGTTCCTGCACTTGGAGCCTGTCCTCAGCGCCGTGGGGTTTGCACCCGCGTATACACCACGACTCCGAAGAAGCCGAACTCGGCCCTTCGTAAAGTGGCGCGTGTGCGTCTGACCAATGGTTTTGAAGTCACAGCCTATATTCCTGGCGAGGGCCACAAGCTGCAGGAGCACTCAGTCGTGCTGATCCGCGGCGGCCGTGTGAAGGATTTGCCTGGCGTTCGTTATCATATTCTGCGTGGTGTGCTGGATACGACCGGCGTGGAAGGGCGCAAGCAGGCCCGCTCCAAGTACGGCGCCAAGCGGCCGAAGTAGGGGTAAGCCATGCCACGCAAAGGTCCACCAAGCCGCCGTCCGGTTGTGCCAGACGCCAGATATGGCGATGTGATTGTTTCCAGCGTCATCAACAAGTTGATGTGGGACGGTAAGAAAACAGTAGCTGAGGGCATTATGTATGGCGCCTTGGAACTGGCTGCCAGCCGCTCCAAGGTTGAACCTGTCAGCGCCTTGCATCGCGCCATTGAGGCGGTCAAGCCGTTGGTTGAAGTTAAATCCCGCCGTGTTGGCGGCGCCACCTATCAGGTGCCGATAGAAATCACGTCGCGCCGTCAGATGTCTCTGGCTGTGCGCTGGCTGGTTGAACATGCACGCAAGCGTTCTGAAAACACAATGGAAGAGCGCCTGGGATCAGAGATTGTGGATGCCCTGAATGAGCGTGGCGGCGCGTATAAGAAGCGCGACGAAACGCACCGCATGGCGGAGGCAAACAAGGCATTTGCACACTACCGCTGGTAACAGCAGTAGTTAGTTTTTTTGTTCTAAACATTATTGAGGTAGTTGAGGAGTAGCTGATCGTGGCCCGACAGACACCGCTGGAGCGTGTTCGTAACATTGGCATCATGGCGCATATTGACGCCGGCAAGACGACGACCACCGAGCGTATTTTATTTTACACCGGAAGAACCCACAAGATTGGTGAGGTTCACGATGGCGCTGCGACCATGGACTGGATGGCGCAGGAGCAGGAGCGCGGCATCACGATTACCTCGGCAGCTACGACATGTAACTGGAATAATCATCAGATCAACATCATTGACACACCGGGACACGTGGACTTCACCATTGAGGTGGAGCGAAGCTTGCGCGTGCTCGATGGCGCCGTCGGCGTGTTCTGCGCTGTTGGCGGCGTGGAGCCGCAGTCCGAGACGGTCTGGCGCCAGGCTGACAAATATAATGTTCCGCGCCTTGCTTTCGTCAACAAGATGGATCGCGTCGGCGCCGAATTTTTCCGTGTTGTTGATGAAATCGCTGAGCGGCTGGGCCATACCGCCGTACCGGTCAACCTGCCGATTGGCGCTGAGGAAGGCTTCAAGGGTGTGATTGATCTGGTGCGCATGAAGGCCATTGTCTGGAACGATGAGGCCATGGGCGCGGAATATGCGGTTGAGGATATTCCGGCCGAACTGGCCGATCAGGCCGATGAGTATCGCGAGAAGCTGCTGGATGCCGTGCTGGTTTACGACGATGAGTTGATGGAAGCCTACCTTGAAGGCGAAGAAGTCGATGAGGCCAGGCTGAAAACATGCATCCGCCAGGCCGTGCTCGATATCGAAGTTATTCCTGTTTTGTGCGGAACCGCGTTCAAGAACAAGGGCGTGCAAACGCTGCTTGATGCCGTTGTCGACTTTATGCCGGCCCCGGTGGATGTGCCGGCTATCAAGGGCATCAATCCGGATACCGAAGCTGAGGACACGCGTCCTTCTTCCGATGATGCGCCATTTGCCGCTCTGGCCTTCAAGGTCATGACCGATCCCTTTGTCGGTACGCTGACATTCTTCCGCGTCTATTCAGGCTCCCTGGCCGCCGGTTCCTATGTCATCAATTCCACCAAGGGAAAGAAAGAGCGCATTGGCCGTATCCTGCAGATGCACGCCAACGACCGCGAAGAGATCAAGGAAGTTCGCGCCGGCGATATTGCCGCTGCCGTGGGCCTGAAGTTTTCCACTACTGGCGACACCCTGTGTGTCGAGTCTGATCCCATCATTCTGGAACGCATGGAATTCCCCGATCCGGTGATTTCCGTTGCCATCGAGCCGAAGACCAAGGCCGATCAGGAAAAGATGGGCGTGGCCCTTTCCAAGCTGGCCGCCGAGGATCCGTCCTTCCGCGTGAATACGGATGAAGAAACAGGGCAAACGATCATTTCCGGCATGGGCGAGTTGCATCTGGAGATTATCGTTGACCGCATGCGGCGCGAGTTCAATGTGGAGGCCGGTGTCGGCAAACCGCAGGTGGCGTATCGCGAAACGATTCGCAGCAGCGTCAAGTCCGAGGGCAAGTACATCAAGCAGTCCGGCGGCCGTGGCCAGTATGGCCATGTCTGGCTTGAGATTGAGCCGTTGCCGGCTGGCGGTGGTTACGAATTCGTCGACAAGATTGTCGGTGGTGCGGTGCCGAGGGAATATATCTCGGCTGTTGGCAAGGGCGCTGAGGGTGCACTGCAGAACGGCGTCATGGCGGGTTATCCGATGGTGGATGTGCGCGTGACCCTGTACGACGGTTCCTATCATGATGTGGACTCTTCCGAGATGGCCTTTAAAATTGCCGGCTCGATGAGTCTTCGTGAAGGCGCGGCGCGTGCCAAGCCTGTACTGCTGGAGCCCGTCATGAAGGTTGAGGTCGTGACGCCGGAAGATTACATGGGCGACATCGTCGGCGATCTGAACCGCCGCCGCGGCAAGGTTCTGGGCATGAACGAGCGTGGCAACGCCAAGGTTGTGGATGCCGAGGTGGCGCTGGCGGAGATGTTCGGTTATTCAACATCCCTGCGTTCGGCGTCCCAGGGGCGCGCCACCTATACCATGCATTTCAAACACTATGAAGAAGTTCCGGGCAACATCGCCAAAGAGATTGTTGCGCGGGTGAAGGGTTAAGGAGGGCGTTATGTCCAAGGAAAAATTTGAGCGAACGAAGCCGCACGTCAACGTTGGCACGATTGGTCACGTTGACCATGGCAAGACGACGTTGACGGCAGCGATCACGAAGGTTCTGGCCGCAGAAG
>QIFG01000078.1 GCA_003228735.1 Zetaproteobacteria bacterium | reverse complement strand
ACATCATCCACTTCCCCCCTGGCTTCATCCCAGGCGCCTTCGCTACCCTCCACGCCCCGAAAATTAAAGCGCAGGGTGGCGCAACCTGCTTCGGCGAATGCTCGCGACATCTCGTAAACCACCTTGTTGCGCATCGTGCCGCCAAATTGCGGATGCGGATGACAGATCACGACCGCTGCCCGCGCATCCTCCAGCGGATGATGGATGGCCTGCAATTGCCCTGCCGGGCCGGGAATGAATAATCGCTGATGCTGCATATTCACCACAAAGGCACAGAGGCACAAAGGAAAAGATCAATCATGTAAAATCCGTTGGTATTGCCACAAAAGCGCAGGCGGATGTTACTTCAGGTTCAGAACGTCCTGCATGCCGTACCAGCCGGCAGGCTGATCCATCAGCCAGGCGGCGGCCCGTACGGCGCCGCGCGCAAAGGCCATGCGGTCGGATGCGATATGGCGAATCTCCAACCGCTCCTCAGGCGAAGCAAACATGACATTGTGTTCGCCGACAATGTTGCCGGCACGGATAACCGAGAATCCGATCTCGCCGCTTTGCCGCTCGCCTGTGAGGCCCTCACGGTTGTAAACAACCGCTTTGTCGAAATCGGCGCCTCTGCCTTCGGCTACAGCTCTTCCCATCGACAGCGCCGTACCGGATGGCGCATCCGCCTTGTGCCGATGATGCGCCTCGGTGATCTCGACATCATAATCATCGCCTAACACACCGGCCGTCTCACGAATCAGTTGCAGGGCAAGGTTGACGCCAACCGAATAATTCGAGGCCATAACAACCGGCGATGCAGTCAGTGTATTGCGCAACTGTTCCAGTTGGGCATCCGTAAAGCCGGTGGTGCCAATCACCATGCGCATGCCACGTTCCGCCACCAATGCGGCATGTTCAAGCGTGGCTGATGGTGCGGTGAAATCGATCAGCACATCGGCTGGCGGCAATTGCGATGCTTCAGTAACAATGGGAACACCGAGCGCGCCAACACCAGCAACCTCTCCGGCATCCCGGCCAAACTGACTGGGACCGGCCTGCTCACTTGCTCCGGCAAGCGTAGCCCCTTCGGCCTCGGATACCGCCCGCACCAGCATTCGGCCCATGCGGCCACCGCAGCCCGCCACAATCACACGCATTATTTCACCTCCGCCGACAGATCGTCCCAGAATTGCTTGGCCTTGCCAAGGAATGACGAACGCTCCGGATAAACCTCATCGCCGGTTGCCTGGGCAAAGGCGCGCAGCAGTTCTTCCTGTTCACCGGTTAGTTTCCTGGGCACGGCAACCTGTACGCGCACAAACAAATCGCCCTTCTGCCGGGCGCGGATATCCGCCACGCCATGCCCGCGCAGGCGGAAGACCTTGCCGCTCTCGGTGCCGGCCGGCACCTTGATCTTGACCTTGCCGGAAAGCGTCGGTGCATCCACCTCAGCGCTTAAAGCCGCCTGCGGAAAGGTGATCGGCATATTGCAATATAGATCGGCGCCATCCCGTTCAAAAATTGAATGCTTCTTCAGTGCAATGACGATATACAAATCACCTGGCGACGAACCCTGCATGCCCGCCTCGCCCTCTCCGGACACGCGAACCTGTGCGCCTTCGTATACGCCGGCGGGAATCTTAACCTTGAGATTCCTGGTGGTGCGTACGCGGCCGCTACCGGCACATGTTGTGCATGGGGATTCGATACGCTTGCCTTCACCACGGCATTCGGGGCATGTGCGGCGCATGGCGAAAAAGCCCTGCGATACCTGAACCTGGCCCATTCCCCCACAGGTTCGGCAGGGAACGGGATGGGTGCCGGGCCTGGCGCCACTTCCGTCACAGGTTTCGCAACTTGCGTGCTTGGGAATCTTGAGCTCGACCTCGCGCCCGCTATGCGCCTCTTCCAGGCTGAGTTCAAGCCTGTATCGCAGGTCGGCGCCACGGCTGCTGCGTCCCATGCTGCCGCCGAAAATGTCGCCGAACACATCGCCGAAGATATCGCCGAAATCGCGAAAGGCATGTGAGTCCTGAAAGCCGCCACCGGACCAGAAATCGTGCATCTGGGCATCCACGCCGGCATGACCATACTGATCGTAGCGGTCGCGTTTACCCTTGTCCGACAGTACTTCATAAGCTTCGGTGACTTCACGGAAACTCTCTGCCGCCGCCTCGTCACCCGGATTTTTATCCGGATGGTATTTCATGGCCAGCTTGCGGTAAGACCGCTTGATGTCATTCAGCTCCGCATCACGGCTGACGCCCAGAATTTCGTAATAATCTCTTGTTGTTGCCACCTGCGCCCCTTAGCCGCTTACTAATGAAAAAACGTAAAACATTTACCACTAAGGCACAAAGTCACGAAGTCAGAGCGGACTGGTTCAGAGCTAACGGCCGGGAATTCATCAGAAGATGCCTGAAGCACGCCGCACTAAAAGTAGGTTCCCATGCCTTTACACTTTGTGCCTTTGTGGTTCAACCTTTTCCTAGCCTGATTCCGGCTAAGGCGAAAGGTGTTAGTACCTTCGCATGACTCCTCACGCCTCACTGTTTATTTCTTGTCGTCCACTTTGTCGTCCACTTTGTCATCCGCTTTGTCGTCGACCACCTCGGCATCCACGACATCATCATTTTTCTTGCCGGAACCGCCAGACGATGCGTCATCGCTGCCGGCCTGTCCCTGCTGGGCCTCTTCCTGCATCTTCTTGTAGATTTCCTCGCCGAGCTTCTGCGATTTCTCGGACAGGGTTTCTTCCGCCTTCCTGATGGCCTCGATGTCGGCGCCTTCGAGCGCCTTCTTCAGCTCGGCCAGAGCGTCTTCAATCGCTTTGCGGGTATCCGCATCCACTGCCTCGCCGTGCTCCTTCAGGGACTTCTCGGTGGCGTAGACAAGGGCATCGGCCCGGTTGCGCGCCTCGATATCCTGGCGCTTTTTCTTATCCTCGTCGGCATGATCCTCGGCCTCTTTCTTCATGCGTTCGATCTCGTCATCGGACAGGCCGGAACCGGACTCGATGCGGATGGACGCATCCTTGCCCGTACCCTTGTCCTTGGCATGCACATGGATAATGCCGTTGGCGTCAATATCGAAGGTCACCTCGACCTGCGGCATGCCACGCGGAGCCGGGGCAATCCCCTCGAGACTGAACAGGCCCAACGCCTTGTTGTCGGAAAATATCTCGCGCTCACCCTGTCCGACCTTGATGGTTACGGCTGTCTGGTTATCCGATGCTGTCGTGTAAATCTGGCTCTTCTTGGTCGGAATAGTCGTGTTCTTCTCAATGATGCGGTTGAACAACCCGCCTTCCACCTCGATGCCAAGCGACAGCGGCGTCACATCAAGCAGCAGTACGTCCTTGACCTCGCCGGTCAGTACCGCGCCCTGAATCGAAGCGCCGATAGATACGACCTCGTCCGGATTGACGCCCTTGTGGGGCTCTTTGCCAAAGAACTCCTGCACCCGCTGCTGCACCAGCGGCATACGCGTCATACCGCCAACCAGCACCACTTCATGGATATCTGAAGCCTTCACACCGGCATCCTTGAGCACCAGTTTGCATGGCCCGATGGCTCGCTCAATGAGATCACCCACCAGCGACTCGAACTTCGCCCTTGTGACCTTGATCAGCAGGTGTTTCGGGCCGGATGCATCGGCTGTAATAAACGGCAGATTCACCTCGGTCTGTGTACTCGAAGACAGCTCGATCTTGGCTTTCTCCGCCGCCTCTTTCAGGCGCTGCAGGGCAAGATTGTCCTGGGTCAGATCAATGCCGCTTTCCTTCTTGAACTCATCGGCCAGATACTGGATCAGAATCTGGTCGAAATCCTCACCGCCCAGAAAGGTATCGCCGTTGGTGGCCTTTACCTCGAACACGCCATCGCCGATCTCCAGCACGGAGATGTCGAAGGTGCCGCCACCGAGGTCATAAACGGCGATCAGGTGGTTTTCCTCGGTCTTGTCCAGGCCATAAGCCAGGGCTGCCGCTGTCGGCTCGTTGATGATGCGCAGCACATTCAGGCCGGCAATGGCGCCGGCATCCTTGGTGGCCTGACGCTGGGAATCATTGAAATAGGCCGGTACGGTAATCACCGCATCACTCACCTTCTCGCCCAGATAATCCTCGGCCGTCTGCTTCATCTTCTGCAGCACGATGGCGCTGATTTCCTGCGGGCTCATCTTCTTGCCATCAACCTCCATCCATGCATCGCCGTTATCGGCCGCCACCAGCGGATAGGAAACCAGCTTCTGGTGATGCTTGGCTTCTTTGGAGTTCATCTTGCGCCCTATAAGCCGCTTGGCCGCATAGAAGGTATTCTTGGGATTCGTCACCATCTGCCGCTTGGCGGGGGCGCCGACGAGACGCTCACCCTTGTCCGTAAATGCCACCACCGAAGGCGTGGTGTTATCGCCCTCGCTGTTGGGGATTACCTTGGGCTTGTCGCCCTCCATGACAGATACGCATGAATATGTCGTTCCAAGATCGATTCCGATCACTTTTGCCATCTTTGTTACTCCATTAACTTTAAGACTTGTTCTGTAGAGGTTATATGGGGACGCAGAATGCGGATTTCAAGCCCTAGTCTTCTTTGTCGTCCGGGCCGCTGGAAATAATGACGCGCGCCGGCCTGAGCAAACGCCCGTGCAGGGTATATCCGGCCATATGCTGATCGATGACCGTGCCGCTTGCCTCTGCGCTGGGGATCTGCGCCATGGCCTCGTGCAGGTTCGGATCAAAGGCCTTGCCGACGGCGTCCACCCGCTCAATGCCAAACTTCCGCTTTACCTCATGCAAGCTGTTCAACGTCAACTGCACACCCTCACGCAAAGCGCCGGCATCGGCGATCTCGGCCCCCAGTGCGCGTTCAAGGTTGTCGGTCACATCCAGCAATGCACTGGCGAATTTCTCCACGGCAAACTTGCTGGCATCCTCAATCTGGCGCTGGGCGCGCTTGCGCATATTGTCCATTTCGGCATGCGTGCGCAGCAGCTTGTCCCTGAGTTCCCCGATTTCCGCCTGCGCCTGCTCCAGGGCCTGCGCCTGCGCACTTTTGGCGACTTTCTTCTCAGTTTCGGATTTGGCAGAAACTTCGGGCTTTTTCTCAGAAGCTTCGGGCTTTTTCTTCTTACTCAAGTCTTCCTCCAAACATGTGGCTGACCCACCGGGCCGTACAGTCCACAATCGGCATAACGCGCTCATAATGCATGCGTTTCGGGCCAATCACGCCCAGTGTTCCCATCACCTGTCCCGGCCCTTGATAACTGGCCAGTACAACGGATATCTCTTCCATGTCCACCAGCGCGTGTTCACTGCCGATAAACACCTTGACGCCGCTTTGTGAATGCTCCACTTCCTGAATAAGCCTTATCAGGACTTCCTTTTCCTCAAAGGTGGTCAAAAGCGAGCGCACGGTTTCAATCACTGAAAGCTCAGGCACCTCCAGCAAATGCCGCTGGCCGCTGACAAACAACTCAGTCTGCGAACTTTCCGGCGTTTCCGCCCATCGCATCAGACCATCCAGAAGCTTGCGAATACGCAACCGATCCGTTTCCATTTCCCGGCGCAGGCGGGCGCGCACCTGAGCCAGATCGCAGTCGTGCAGCATTTCATTCAAGCGGCAGGTAACCTCGGCCAACTTGGCGTCGGAAATATCAGACTGACGAGGAAGAAGCCTGTTTTGCACCTCATTCTGATCTGAAATGATGACGGCCAGAACCTGATCCGTTGACACCGGCACCAGTTCGATTTTTTGAATCCGTGCAAAACCAGGCTCATGCACAGAAACCAGCCCGGTAAAATGCGTCAGGTTTGCCAGTTCATCACTGGTCTTGTGCAGAACCCTGTCGATATCATTGGCCGGCAT
Organism: Zetaproteobacteria bacterium; assembly: GCA_003228735.1. Taxonomy (GTDB): domain Bacteria; phylum Pseudomonadota; class Zetaproteobacteria; order Mariprofundales; family Mariprofundaceae; genus SZUA-181. The sequence continues at coordinate 18,227 of QIFG01000078.1, read as the reverse complement.
TAAATCCTTGGCCACAGCCTGCTCAAAATGGTCTCTCAGGTTGTCATCGATCACCATCAGGCTGTCGATAAAATAACGCAGGCCGGAATCGGTTGGTACTCGACCGGCGGAAGTGTGTGGGGAGTACAACATGCCCATGCGCTCAAGATCGCTCATGACATTACGTATTGAGGCCGGGCTCAGGCCCAGCTCTCCCTGTTCAGCAAGCGTACGGGAACCCACAGGCTGACCCGAATTCAGGTAGCCCCTGACGACCTCGCTCAGGATGATGTCATAGCGTTCTTTCAATTCGTTTAATTCTCTACAATTTTTATTACTTGGCCTTGATATGGAGGCCAACACCTTGGCACTCAAAACCTGCGAGCGCCAATGATGGAATGAAACCATGTGTTGTCAATTGTCTTCTTATTTATTCACTTCTCATATTATCAACAATCTCTGTGATTTCAGTTCATTGGATGATTGCACTTGGCTGATGTGGATGGTCAATTTAACGCGAAAATTGTGCAGTTTACCTGTAAAGTTGGCTGCGCTTTAAGGTCAAGGTGAATCCATCAGCGATGGGTGGCTCGAAGTAGTTTTCGTAGTTTCCCTTGTCTGCATCAATAACCGGTAATAACCGCTAACCGTAACCGGGTCAGGCTTGACATTTGGGTGTTTTAATTCATCGTTGAGGTATGGCGCGCAAACCTAGAGTCCATCTTCCCGGCGGGTATTATCATGTCATGATGCGTGGTAATGGCGGTAGCGATATTTTCTTTTCCGATGCTGATCGTACGCGGTTCTTACTGCTTATTCAGGAGGGCATTGAGCGATACGGGCACCGGGTTCACGCTTTTTGTTTGATGCGCAACCATGTTCATCTGTTGATTCAGGTTGGCGCGGCGCCGCTTTCTAAAATCATTCAGAATCTGGGGTTCAGATATACGCGATATGTAAACCGGCAAAGAAACGCGGTGGGCCATCTTTTTCAAGGGCGTTACAAAGCTATTCTTATCGATGCCGACTGCTATTTATTGGAACTCGCACGTTACATTCATTTGAACCCGGTACGCGCAGGGATATGCAAAGCGATTGATACTTATACATGGAGTAGTCATCCGGCTTATATGGGGGACGTAAGAATCCCGTGGTTGCACAGGCAGGAAATACTGGCTCGCTTTTCCAGCGATGAATCCAAAGCAAGGAAGTTATTCCGTTCGTTTACCTGTCAAGGCATGGGTGAACCCAAACGAAAGGAGTTTCACACCGGCTCGCACCTGGGACAAATCTTGGGCGATGATCATTTTGCGGAGCGGGCGCTTGGCGCATCAGGGCAATGTGGAATGAGCAAGCCGCCGATACTGAAGACAATTATCGAAGCTGTGTGCAATGCGTATGCGATTGATGTTTCAGCACTGTATGAACGGGGCAAGGGTAAGGAACGCTCAGAGGCATGCGCCATGACTGCATGGATCATTCAGGGATTGGAAGGTGTGACGCTGACATCATTGGCTAAAGAGATAGGGCGCGAACTGTCATCCCTTAGTCAAGCTGCCGGAAGGCTTCGTAAACGCATGGCTGAAAGTAAATCATTGCGGGAAAAAGCTGAAAAGATTGTTGCTGCAATCAAAACACCCAAATGTCAAGCCTGACCCGATCCCGCCCAGACCCGATCCCGCCCAGCGCTGCTGTTCGCTTCATGTCTGATTACCTCAAAGGCAATCATCAATCCGGACAACTTATGTGCTCCCGACAATTGACAAGACTGGACTTGATCATTTCCTGTCTAATTATCAGTATACCATTGGATAGCCAAAAATAGGCACACCACAAAAAACGGGGTCACCCCGTTTTTCAAGACGGCAGGCTAAAAAAACAGGAGGAAATCATCATGTTTAGAAAAAACGCAAAAGCCGAGCAGGGCTTTACCCTGATCGAAATGATCGGCGTGCTGGCGATCATTTCGATATTGGCGGCGATCATCGCGCCCAAGATTTTTGAAGCCATTGCCAATTCCAAGATATCATCGTTGGCGGAGGGCATCGCCACGGTGCGCACGTCCGTAACCAGCTACTACAAGGATACGGGCAACTTTCCCACCCAATGGTCCGATGGCAACAGCACAAGCCAGAATCAGATGATGGTAAAGAATCCTACCGCATTAAGAGGCTGGAACGGCCCCTATCTGGACAAGGCGCTGGTGAATCCGATCAATCCCAATGGCTATCTGCGCACACAGCAAGGCAGTTGGACCTTCGATATTGATGGCGATGGCACGAATGACTATGGCACCGGCACGAGCCACGCCACTGTAAGCATGGTATGGTTTAATCAATTGAGCGCGGATCAGGCCAAGCAATTGAGTAATATCATTGACAGCGACGGTGATAATACAACGGGCAATAATGCATGGTATAATGCGGGCAGGGCGCGCACCAGCAATTCAGCCGATCCGGGCACTTCCACCAATGTGACGATGTTCGTCTTTCTGGGATCGCGTTAAGCGGAAGACAGAGACCGGAAAAACAAGTGCTGAGTGCTGAGCAACGAGTGCTGAGGAAAAAACAGGACACTGTTTTCACTCAGTCCTCAGCCCTGTCTGCCCCCTGTCCCCTGATACCCTGATACCCTGATGCCTGATATCAACGCTTCTGCAGACGCCTCCGGCGAAAACAAGGCCGGCCAGCCCGCGCGCCAGGGCCAGCAGCGCAAGCCCCTGGGCCAGCGCCTGCTGGATGCGGGAATCATCACGGATATCCAGTTGGATGCCGCCCTGCGCGAGCAAAAGCGCAGCGGCGCCTTCCTCGGCGATACGCTGGTTTCGCTGGAGTTTGTCACCCATGAGGTTCTGGCCGGCATGCTGGCGGAAGACGCACGCACCACGGCGATTGATATTCTGGCCGTCAGCGTGGATGAGCGGGCGATGCAGCTGATTCCCTATGATCTGGCCCGCCATCTGCGCGCCATGCCCGTTGCGCTGGAAGGCGATTCCCTGGTCGTCGCCATGGCCGATACGTTCGATATCGTCGCCGTGGATGCGCTGGAAAAGAAGTCCGGCATGTGTGTGCGCGTCGTTGGGGCGCCGGAGGGCGACATCCTTGATGCGCTGGAACGCCATTATGCGCAAACCGGCAGCATCGAGGAAACCGCCGAGTTGCTGATGCAACAGGATCCGAATGCGGAAGCCTCGGATGAATCGCCCATGATCCGGCTGGTCAATCAGGTTATCGCCCGGGGCATCAACAGCAACGCCACGGATATCCATATCGAACCCGGCGAAAAGATTATCCAGTTCCGTTTACGGGTGGACGGCGTGCTGCGCAAAATGGCCCTGTTGCCAAGAGAACTCATGGCGGGCGTTTCCACGCGTGTCAAGATTATGGCGGGCATGGATGTAACGGAAAGACGCATTCCCCAGGATGGCCGCATTCGCTTCAATCTGGGGCGGCGGCGCGTGGATTTGCGCACTTCGACCCTGCCAACGGCGCATGGCGAGTCCATTGTCATGCGCATTCTTGATCAGAATCCCAAAGCGCTGTCGCTTGAACAACTGGGCATGTCCAGCCATAACCGGGAGGCGTTCTCCCGTCTGATCTCCCAGCCGCACGGCATTGTTCTGATCACGGGTCCCACGGGCTCGGGTAAAACCACCACCCTTTACACCGCCCTGGGGCAGATTGACGCTCAGGAAAAGAGCATCTTCACACTGGAAGACCCTGTGGAATATTCCCTGCCGGCGATTCGCCAAACGCAGGTCAATCCCGATGTGGGGCTCACTTTTGCCGCGGGTCTGCGCGCCTTGCTGCGCCAGGATCCCGATGTCATTCTGATTGGCGAAATGCGCGACAAGGAAACCGCGTCCCTTGCCATGCGCGCCGCCTTGACCGGTCATCTGGTCTTTTCCACCCTGCATACCAACGATGCGGCGAGCGCCATCCCGCGTCTGATTGATATGGGCATCGAACCCTACCTGCTGCCATCCTGCTTAACAGGCATTGTCGCCCAAAGGCTGTTGCGGCGAATTTGCCCGGCCTGCAAGCGTGAGGTCGAGCAGCCCGCCGCTTTGCTTGAACGGCTTGGGGTGAGGGTTCCAGGGGATCAGGGGCCGGAGATCAAGGGCCGGAGATCAAGGGCCGGAGATCAGAAGTCAGAGGGAGAATCCGAATCTGTTAACCCCAAACTCCGCTTATGGCACGGCGAAGGATGCGATGCATGCCACCAGACAGGCTATGCCGAACGCACGGCTATTCACGAGGTCATAACCCTGAGCAATCGCTTTCATGACGCCATTCTGAAAGGCGCGAGCGTGGGCGCGATACGCAAGATGGCCGCCGATGCCGGCATGCGTTCACTGATGGAAGACGGTCTGGCCAGGGCGCTTGCGGGGGAAACCACGGTGGAGGAAGTGCTGCGGGTTGCGCAGGGTGAATAGAAATCGTGGCTGAATTTTCCTATCGCGCCGTGGATATTCGCGGCAAGGCCGTGAGCGGCGTGATGAATGCCATGGATGAGGCCGCGTTGGAAGCCATGCTCCAGGACAGCGGTTACTGGCTGGTTAAGGCCCAAAAAAAAGGACTGGAAAAACAGCAGGATACAAGGCGGCGCATACGCCTTACGCGGCGGGATTTGATTGATATGGCGATGGGTATTGCGCCGATGCTGACGGCGGGCGTGCCGCTGGTGGAATCACTGGATGAAATGGCGCGCGAATCAGAAAAACCGGATGCCCGCTGGGTGCTGGAAGATATGGGCCGCAACATCCGCGCCGGCGGCAACCTGCATGAAACGATGGATGCCCATCCCAGGGCCTTCCCCGCCTATATGCGCTATCTTATCCGCGCCGGTGAACACAGCGGCAACCTGCCGGAATCATTTATCGAATTACGCCGCTACCTGGAATGGGTGGACCGTCTGGCCGGCCAGATCAAGCAGGCAAGTATTTATCCCATCGTGGCGTTGCTTGCCGTCGGCCTGTTTGTCATGCTGCTGTTTTCTTTTGTCGTGCCGCGTTTCGCCGCGTTGTTAACAGGCCTGAATATTCCATTACCATTGCCCACGCGCATAGTGGTGGCCATCGGCGGTTTTATGTCGCACTGGTGGTGGGTGGTTTTGATCATACCCCTGAGTGCCTGGGCGGGCGTGCGCCTGGCGCGCAAACGCATACCCTGGTTTGCCCGGCTGCTGGATCATGCAAAATTATCCCTTCCTTTATTTGGCGAAATCAACCGCATGCTGGCCTTGTCCCGCTTCGCGCACCATTTCGCCGTGTTGTACCGGGCGGGCATTCCGTTGCTTGATATCATGCACATGACGCAGAATCTGGTCGGCAACGAAGCCATCGCCGGGTCCTTGAATGCGGCAAGGCTGGATGTCAGTGAGGGATCAACCCTTTCCGAGGCCATGCGCAAGCATGATGTATTTTCTCCCATGCTGTTGCGCATGGTTGCGGTGGGCGAGAGCACGGGCAGCATGGATAGCGCCATGACCAATGTTTCGGATTTTTATGATGAGGAAATTCCCCGCCGCATCAACCGGCTGTTTGCCGTGATTGAACCCGTGATTATTATTGCGCTGGTAACGATCGTCGGCGGCGTGGCGCTGGCGCTCTTCCTGCCCATGATGAGTCTGATGGGGGCGGTTAAATGACAGTACGAGCTTCACCATTGAGCGTTCGCAAGCAGGCGGGTTTTACGCTGATCGAAATGATCGCCGTGCTGGCGGTGATCGCCATTCTGGCGGCGGTGATCGCGCCCCCGATTATCGAGCAAATTAACAGGGCCGTGGCGGATTCGGAGACGCAGAATCTCGATGCCATTGCGCAGGGTCTGGAAGAATATATCAAGGATAAGAAAATCATTCCGGCGGCGGGATCCTGGGCTGCTGATGTGGCCACCGTACTGCCGATTCCGGCCAGTAAAATCACCAGCAATGAGCGGAATTTTACACGCGGTTATTACGTTGATCCCAACTTTTCACCCGCGCTTCCCTATACGCAAGACGCGGGCAATATTGCTCTACCGGTTTCGCCGCGCATCATGATTGTTTCCGATTTAACGGCCAACGCGCTGGGGGCGCTCAGTAATTTCAATGCCACATGGGATCAGACCGCGGACAAGGACCTCACCGAGGGGCCCAATGTCAAAATAAAGCGCATGCACCTGGGGCACCTGTTTCACCATGTGCTATTGAGTAATCTCCAAGGTCCACCAGCGCCGCCATCCTATCGGATTGAGACTGGAACGCAGCCAAACGTCCCCACAGGTTCGCTTGATCTTTATGTGCTGGATGGCAGCAAGTTATCCTTGTTCCTTCATACCGGGGGCCTGAATGATGCACTGCTGGTTTTGGCGGATGAGTCTCCGCTGTACTACACGCCTGATGCTGGAAGCACCTGGCTCTGGAAGCGGCAATGAGCCGGCGCAAGCTGGGCATTAGCTGGATACGGGGGCAATTCATCGCCGTGCATATCATCCGTGGGAAACGTATAAAGGCATGGGAGTCTCCCGCACCGGTCACGGATCTTCCCGGTTTTAATCAGGCGCTGGCCGCCGCCGGCAAGGACCTTGGCTTTTACCGCGGCGGCGATGTCTCCATTGTCTATGAATCCGATATGATTTCTCATTCTCTGGTGCAGGCGCCACCCATGAATACGCGCGACATGGCGGCGTTTCTTTCGCGCAAGGCGCAGCAGGAAAAGGCTTTTGAGGAAGATGCCGCATGGAGCTATACGCGCACGCTGCCCTCGCGTGAGGGAGAAGGCGTGGTGTTGCATCTCCTGCCCATGCCGTTTGTGAACGCCATTATCCGCATTTGCGAGGAGTTTTATCTTTATCCGGTCAGCCTGTTACCGCTTTCCGACGCTATGGCCCTGCATATTCGCGGCCTTTCAAAAGATGTGGACGCCATTGGCATGCTGGTGGCGCTGTTTCCCGATCAATGTCAAATTCTCGTAGCCCGGGGCGATGGAACGATTTTGTTTGTGCGCGATCTGGTCTATACGTGGTCTGGCAATGAAACGCGTCTCGGCATGGAAATTGAACGCTCCCATCTTTTCACCAGGCAACGTTTCGCCCAGATGATATCCCGGATCTGGGTTTTGGGAAGCGGCAGTGAGCAGATGGCGGAGCAGTTGCGCGGACAGGTGCAAATTCCCGTCACATCCCTGAAATCAAGCGGCGCCTTCGAATGGGCATTTGTAACGGGGACGCTTCCTCCATATGTACATAGCAACATGATTCAACACGACATTCAGAAAAAACGCACCCTGCGCGGAATAATGCGCGCCAGCGCGGCGCTTGTCTTTGTGCTGGTGTTGTCGTCCGCATTCACGGTGTTGAATGTGGAATGGCTGGTGGCGCAGCAAGGACCGCAGGCCAGCAGGGCGGCAGCTGAAATCGGGCAGTTGCAGCAGGAAAAAACAGCGTGGATCAACAAAATAGAGGCGCTCGAAAAAATAATCCGGCACAGGAAGGCATTTGAGGCAGCCGCCATCTCCGCCATAGCGCCCGTATGGTTTGCGCGTTATGCCGGCGCCATCATGCCGGCGGGGCTGGTTCTCACCCACATCAGCATCCGGAAGGCCGGAGGTAAAATTTTCAGGCAAGATGCCGGAGCGGAAATAGCCGGCGCCAGTTGGACGTTTAAGCTTCAGGGACCTCAAAGCGAGGATCATGCGAGCCGCCTGCCCACTCAGCTTGCGGCCCTTGAAGCCGCGCTTGCCGCTCCTCCCTTGTCGGCGCACATCACGCAAAGCTGGCGCGAAAGCTGGCTGCGCTATATCCGGCAGGGAGGCGCTACGCATGCCGACGATGTGCCGTTTACCATTGAAGGCGCGATTCCATGAGTCAAAAAAGTTATCATGGCTGAGTTTCGCAGAAATCCCCGCCCGTGGCCTCCCAGACCGAGCCTGGCAGTCAGATTTGACCAGGCGATTGTATATACGCTGGACAGCCTCAAACATCACTGGCTGGGCAGGGCAGTTTTTTTCTCGCTGATTGCGGGTTGTTTGGGTGTCGTGTGGTGGAGCGTCTCCGTACGTCTGCCTCTGGTCAAGGACTCACAGGCGCATATCAGGCGAGTTTACAGTCTTCAACAGGAGGTTGAGAGCCTCAAACAGGGCTGGCGTCAGGATCAGATGAAAAAAGAGCGTAATACGCTTGCCAGCTATGAACTGATGCTGATGCCCGATCTGGAAACTCTGGACGCATGGCTGCGCAACTATGCGCATGCCGCGCTGGCGCGGGGGATGCGTGTCTCCTGGCGTATCAAAGCGCCGGAACCCAAGGCCCCGGCGGATGTGCAAATTCTGCCTGTTTTGATGAAGTTTGACGCAGTATCCGGCCCTCTTGGCTTTGCATCAGCGCTGGAATTTCTGCAATCCATGACATCCAGCGGATGGCATGTGGACATATCGCGGGCGGATATGAAAGGCGGCGGCAAGGGCATGGAACATGTCACCGTCACGTTTCGCATCTGGCTGAAAAGCTCGGATGAAATCCGTCAACTGGGCCAGGAAGGAAACGAGCCGGCATGAAGACATGGTTGCGCAAGCCGTGGGTTGCCGCCTGCCTGGCGCTGGTGGCCATGGGCGCCGTTTATATCAATCTCATCCGTCCCATGCTCGGCGCGCGTCACTCATCGGTGACGGCGTTAACGTCACCGGCGCCATTGCAGGCATTGTCCGGCGCACAGGCGGCCCGTCCCGTAACGCATGGCGTATCGGCCGACTGGCCGGCCGTGATGGCGCAAGGCGCCGCCAGCCATGATCCATTCCGCCCGTTCACGCCGCAATATTCAAGCGGGAGCGCTGGCGCGATTGGTCATACCGCCAAGCCTGAGGCGCTCCGGGCCCCTGTTGTTCAGGCCATTGTCACCGGACCAACGCTAAACTATGCTGTGATTAACAATCATTTCGTTCAGAAAGGAGATGTTGTCCACGGTTATAGAGTTGGGAAAATTACTGAAAATAGGGTAGATTTGACGAACCGGAAAGGAACGGTCCGGTTGCATCTGGATAAGCGGAAGGGGGAAAGCAGACAGTAATGGAGAATGCCGTATGCTATAATGGCGATACTTCCATATTCCGGATTCGCTCCCTGCGTAACGGGATGAAGCATCAATGATCTGTCGCGCGGCGTACCTGTGCATGTGTGTACGCAGACAGAACTTGCTGTTGTTAGTAATCCTTGTTCCTCTGATCGTTTCCTGCGCCGGGAAAAAGGCGCCCGCGCCAATCGCTCATCCCGTGCCCGCCACAGGCCCGCAGCTTAACCTTGATCTTAGGGATCGCTTGGCGTTCCCCGTTAACGGGAGCGTGTCTCCGCCCGCGGCAACGGAGCCTTTGTATGCGCTGCGCGTTGAAAATATGGATGTCGCCAGGGTGCTGGCCATGTTTGCCAAGGCCTATAAGCTGAATATCATCGCCGATGCCGATATCAAGGGTAAAGTCAGCATTGATTTTCATGGCTTGTCGTTCAAGCAGGCCATGGAGGCCATACTGGGCAGTCTGAACTATGCATGGGAGCGCGAAGGCAATCTGATTCGCGTCCGCGCATGGGAAACGCGTAATTTTACCGTAAATTATATCCGCCTGGTCCGGAGCACGTCCGGCAGCAGCCAGGCGAGCGCGTCCTCGAGCGGCGATACGTCTTCGGGAGGCGGAGCTTCCTCGGGCGGCGGGTCATCCTCGGGCGGAAGCGGGCAGTCCGGCTCCATTACGATTTCTCAGGAAGACACCGTAAAATTCTGGGGCGAACTGGAGACGCAGTTGTCCGTTCTTGTTTCAAAGGAAGGGAGACTGGTGATCAGCCGCATAGCGGGCGTCATCCAGGTGACAGACCGCCCATCCCGCGTGCGCAATGTCCGGCAGTTTCTCACGCGTTTGAACCGGGCCATTAACCGCCAGGTGCAAATCGACGTCAAGATCGTCGAGGTGACGCTGAACGACGATTACCGTCTGGGCATCGACTGGAACCGCATCGATATAGGATCGCTCGCCAACAAGGTCACATTCAGCACCGCCAATGCGATTGCCTCGCCGGCGGGAGGCTTTCTGGCATTGCCAAAAACATTTGCGCTGAATGTCGGGCATCAGTCCAACAGGGGAAAAGGCGACATCAACTCGGTCATTGAGGCCCTTTCCGAACAGGGAAACGTCAAGGTTATCTCACAGCCCAAGGTGCGCACGCTGAATAACCAGCCGGCCATGATCAAGGTGGGGGTGGATAAAACCTTCTTTCGTAAGGAGCAGGAAACAACTACGGGAACGGCGACGACGACTGCGTCCACCGATGTGCCGCAGGTCGTCACCGAGGGCATTGTGCTGGCCATTACGCCGCAAATTTCCGCCGACGGATGGATCATGATGGATATTTCTCCCGTGATAACGCGCGTCTCCAGCGTAACGGAAGTCAAGGATGCGGCTGGAACGGTGCAATCCTCCGCTCCCAATCTTGATATACGCCAGGTGTCATCGCTGGTGCGGGCGCGGGATGGCAGCACGATCGTCCTCGGCGGCCTGATACAGGACACCATCAGCAAGACGGATCGCGGCGTGCCGTTTCTGGAGGATTTGCCGCTGCTGGGGCCTTTTTTTAAGAGCGTGTCCAGAATCAAGAAGAAAACCGAACTGGTGATTTTCATCACGCCGCATCTTGTGGGTCAGTATGCGCCTGAAGGCGGAGGAGAGGCGGGGCATGAGAGATGATATCCGGTTTTGCGCTTGCGCTGCCATGCTCTGGCTGGCCGCGCCCGGCACGGCATTCGGCGCAGATCCACCCGCCGGCGGAGGACAGGGAGCAGGGGTCAGGGATCAGGGGCCGGAGATCAGGGGTCAGAAGCCGGCACTCAGCACTGATGCCCTTCAACCCGAAACCAAAAACCCGAAACTCAAAACTTACAGTGCTCAGGGAGCGAATGGCAGAAGACAGAGGACAAAGGACAAAGGGCGGACTTCGGCGCCCCACATGCCAGCCAGCCAGCCTGTGCATACACCCCGGACACATGCCGTAACGCTATCGCCCCGGGAACCGGACGTTCCCCGTTTGTTTTCCATGGCGCGCGCGGCGGATGCGTCCGGAGACCGGAGCCGGGCCATGACGCTGTTGGCCCGGGTGCTTGTCAGACAACCAACACTCGCCGCTGCTCGCCTGATGTATGCCAGATTATGGATTCAGGACGGGCAGTACGAGGAAGCCGTTCTTGCCCTTGCACCCTTGCTTACGAAGAAAAAAGCGGACTGGCGTCCATGGTTCTGGAACGGCACGGCTAAGCTCATGCTGGGTCATCTGGATCAGGCCGCGGCATCCATAGAGGAAGCGCTAGCGCGCGATGGGCAGCAGCATGCCGCCCCATGGGTCCAGCGCGCCCTGGTGGCACAACAGCGCGGCCATCATGCGGCAGCCTTGCAAATGCTGGCAATGGCCGAAGCGTCGCAGCCAGGGCTGCCGGCGGTTCAACTGAATATCGCCTGGTCCAGTGAAGCTTTGGGACTGCATGACCGGGCAATCCATGCTTACAGGACATTCCTGCGCTTAAGCGCAGGGGTGGATTTGTATACGCCGATTCGTAAAAAAGTGATCCGCCATCTGGCAGTATTGGAGGAATACTCACACGGGAAAAATAAATAGCCCCGGCTAGGAGCCTGTCGGGGAGATATTGTTCAATTGGGCTATTCGCAGGCTGCGGCGAGTACCAGCATGCCTGGCACAGCTTATTGTCTCGTTAACGCCAGGATTTCATCCGTTGTCATCTGCGTATCGGCCTGGCCGCGCATCCTGCCCACCAGCTTGCGCCCGCGCTTTGCCTTGTCTGAGCGTACCAGCCGCAATGCATTCTCCAATAATTCTTACCGTTTCGTCCTGATCCATCCCGCATGTAAAGGATGCGGCATTGGCCCGCGTTAGCGAGATACAAGACCTTCCCCGTTTCGATAAAAACGGATTTCTCTCACCCGCCAACGTTAACTTGCACGTGAACATTTTGCATGCAGGGTTCTCATCGCCGGGCTGTAATGGGGTCTTCAGAAAATGCGGCGCTAATGGATACCTAAACCTTTTTGTTCCGGCTAGCTGTACACCTTGCTAGTCTACAGTTTTGATATGAATAATAATGGGAACCTGTGACCCGGATGACAACGAAAAGGATGTAATATGTCGATCAACCTCAAGCCGTTGCTCATTTCAGGAAAAGAAGTGCTGCCCCTTATTGAAGGCGGCAAGGGCGTTGCCATATCTACCGGCCAGTGTTCCGGCCCCTGGGCGGCAGCCGGCGGAGTCGCCACCTTCTCGGCAGTCAATGCGGACAGTGTCGACGAGAACGGCAACATTGTACGTGCAGTCTACCACGGTAAAAGCCGCTTAACCCGTTTCGATGAGCTTGTTGCGCAGGGCATCGCCGGCGGTATCAGCCAGGCCAGAATCGCCCACGATATTTCCGGCGGCAACGGCCGTTTGCACATGAATGTGCTGTGGGAAATGGGGGGCTCCGAACGCGTACTGCGTGGCGTACTTGAAGGGGCCAGAGGATTGATCCACGGCGTAACATGCGGCGCCGGCATGCCGTTCAAACTGGCGCCATTAGCGGCTGAATACCGGGTCTATTATTACCCCATCGTCTCCTCCGCCCGCGCCTTCCGCGCCCTGTGGCTCAGGTCCTACCGAAAATTCAGCGAGTGGCTTGGCGGTGTGGTGTATGAAGATCCCTGGCTGGCAGGTGGCCATAACGGCCTGTCAAACACGGAGAATCCCGAGAAACCGGAAGACCCGTTCCCGCGCGTCGCCGCATTACGGAAAACAATGAATGAATACGGCCTCAACAATACACCGATCTTCATGGCCGGCGGTGTCTGGTTCCTGCGCGAATGGGGCGACTGGCTGGACAACCCTGAAATCGGCCCGATCGCCTTCCAGTTCGGTACACGCGCGCTGCTCACAAAAGAAAGTCCTATTTCAGATGCCTGGAAAAAGAAACTTCTCACCCTGAAAGAGGGAGACATCTTCCTGAACCACTTCAGCCCCACAGGCTTTTATTCTTCGGCCGTAAACAACGCCTTCATGCAGGAGTTGCGAGAACGCGATAAACGCCAGGTCGCCTTCGTGGAGCACGCCACCGGCGACCACACAGCCGAATTTGTTTTTGGCGTCAGGAACAAGAAGGTTTATCTCACGCCGCACGACAGGGAGCAGGCCCTGGCCTGGATCAATGCGGGATTTTCCAAGCCCAAGCCGACGCCGGAATCCACCCTGGTTTTCGTCACGCCGGAAAAGGCACTGGAAATCCGGCGCGATCAACTCGACTGCATGGGTTGCCTGTCGCAGTGCAAGTTTTCCAACTGGGCCTGCAATGACCTGGGTACAACCGGCAGAAAGGCCGACCCACGGAGCTTCTGTATCCAGAAAACATTGCAGGAAATCGCCCATGGCGCCGATCCGGATAAACACCTGATGTTTGCCGGCCATACTGCCTACCGTTTTGCCGATGATCCCTTCTACGCCAACGGATTCATCCCCACTGTAGGACAGCTTGTCGAACGTATTGCTACAGGTAACTAGGCCTTATGACCATAAGGCGGCAGTGACTGCACGCCTCTAGTCATGAGTAACAGCTTCACCCCCACGCAGCCCCCTCTGCAGCTTCCTTCAGATATCCTTGAATTCGGGGATGACAAGCAATTGAACGCCTCACTGGTTCAGCAATTCGACGCCGCCACCACACATCTCAATACATGGCTCTCCCGTCAGGCAGCGGCTGAAAAAGGTGAAGCATGCCGGCAAATTAAGGGCTTTCTTGTCAGCCTGAATGTTTACTCCCGCCTGCCGCTTGGCTTCCGGCTACAGGTGCTGAATGAACTGGCCCCGGCATGCAAGACCTGTGATGCCGATATCATCCTCGCCATGCTGACCTCTTACCAGCAGGTTCTTGTCTACCTGCCCGGCGACCAAGCCCGCTATCGCCCACCGATTGTCACGGATGCCCTGAATCTGGTTATAAGCTTCTATTGCCATTGCCTTCTCGCCCATAAAATGCTGGACACAAGAGTCATCGACCGGGCCATGCACCTTGCATGCTCGGAGTTTCATTCAGAGGCCAATCAGGAAGACGCCTCTATGATTGAACTGAAGCAAGCAATCAGCAGACACGAATTCATTCGCAAGCTGGACTTTTTCGGGCAACCCAGGGAAGTACAGGAACACATATGGCTTGATGTGAACAGACTGGCGGAAATGGTTGATCTGCATTGCTTTGGCGCGGGTCAACCATTGCCTCAGATTGAAGGCAATGCATTTCTGGTCAGCCGCTTGCACACACCTTCTATTCGGCCCCTCACCGTTTCCAACCTACCGAAAAGCTATCCGCACAAAACATGGATATTCCCCGTACAACCGCTGATCAACTCTATTCATCAGACCAGGCGGCAACACAAGGCGCTTCTGGAAGGACTTGATGCCGATTCCAGTGAGCATAAGCACGCCCTGGCCAGCGCCGAATGTTTTCTGGAAGCATTGAGTCAGAGCGACCGGCAACAGAACAGGCAGGTTATGGCCGGACTTCAGCTCGCCCTTGAATGGAGGGCTGCCGAGGCTATTTCCGCTTGTCTCGAAAACAGGCCAGCCAAAAATCGTGACAGGGTTTTATGGACTGTCTCCGATATACACGAACACGGCGCCGGCATGGAATGTGAAAGCTCTGATGCCGTAAAGGCTGAGGTTAACTCCCTGGTCGGCATCAGGTGGTCAGACAATGCTGAAAACCGGCCCAGGTTCGGATTCCTGCGCTGGTACCAGTCGAGAGAACGGGGTGGATGCCGACTTGGTATCAAGTTTTTCGGCCGTGAAGTCGAAGCAAAGCAGTGCGTCACGACCGGAAACAACTCGATGCGGCGCGTCATTCCAATCCTCATCCCCACACAGGAAATGGGAAAGGCGGCGATTTTCCCCCTCCCCAATCTGGAGTCAGGCACAACCTTCGAGATTCTCGACCATGGCGAAAGGAGGGGAATTTGCATTGGCGACATTCTGGCCTCGGGACCAAATTATGTGTTGTGCCTGATCGAAAGCGTGGAAACCCACTGACCGGAGTGCAGACAGTTTTATTGTAGGCTTATCGGCATTAGGCTTCCGCACCAATTTCTTGAGGTTCCCACTTATGAGCGCATTTCCCCATCACTGCTTCCGTGAATACGACATACGCGGCATCACAGGCAGCGAAATCACTGAGTCTCTTGCCTACAAGCTGGGCGCAGCCTTTGCCAGTTCGTTAACGGAAGACTCAAGCGGGCCGGTTGTCGTCGGCCGCGATGTCAGGCTGACAGGGCCCGCCATGCAACAGGCGGTGATGCAGGGCGTGCTGGATGCAGGCAGGGATGTGCTGGACATCGGCATGGCGCCAACCCCTCTGGCCTACTTCGGCGTATTCACCCTCAATGCCTGCGGCTGCATCATCGTGACGGCCAGCCACAATCCCGGCGAATACAATGGCTTCAAGATGATGCGGGGAAAAGACAGCCTGTATGGTGAAGAAATCATGCGCCTGAAACAGTGGATTGAGCATACAGATGAGACCCCAGCCGGGAAGAAAGGGGTGTTAGTCCAAAAGGATATGATTCCCTCTTATAACGATTTTGTAACAGGTGATATTCAACTGGCCAGATCGCTGAAGGTTGTGATCGATGCCGGCAACGGCCCGGCAGGCATCATTGCCGCGCCACTATATCGAAAGCTGGGCTGCGATGTTGTTGAGCTATACTGCGAACCGGACGGCGCCTTTCCCAACCACCACCCCGATCCCACTGTCGAAGCCAATATGCGTGATATCGCCGAAGCCGTTTGTAAACATGACGCTGATATCGGCATCGCCTTTGACGGCGATGGCGACCGCATCGGCGTGGTTGATGAAAACGGACAGATCATCTGGGGGGACATGCTGCTGCTGCTGCTTTCCCGTCACCTTCTTAAAACACATCCCGGCAGCACCATCATCTCCGAGGTTAAATGTTCGCAGCACATGTATGACGACATCGCCGCGCACGGCGGCCACGGCATCATGTGGCGTACGGGACACTCTCCGATCAAGGCCAAGATGAAGGAAACCGGCGCCCTGCTGGCCGGCGAAATGAGCGGCCATATGTTTTTCGCCGACCGGTTTTTCGGCTTTGACGATGCCATCTATGCCGGCGCCAGGGTCATGCAGATGCTGGCCGAGCAGGATCAACCCATATCCAGGCTGCTGGCGGACGTGCCACACTCCGTCACAACTCCGGAGATACGCATTGATTGCAGCGATGAGCGCAAGTTCGACCTGGTCGAAGAGGCCAAAGCCCACTTCGCCGAACTTGGCTACAACATTATTGATGTGGACGGCATGCGGTTGAAGTTCGACGATGGTTGGGCACTGCTTCGCGCCTCAAATACCCAACCCAGTCTGGTGCTGAGGTTCGAAGCGCCGGATGAGAAACGCATGACCGAAATGCGGGAACTGGTGGAAGGCTGGCTGGCGTCTAACGGCTAGAATGGAAAACAACAGGCCCATCCGGATTTAACTTTCAAAACCCTTAATCCTGTTTCTTCACCAGTGTATACATGTATGGCTTTATATATGGCTATTAGTGGTTAATTCAGCTATCCTTTCAATGTGACAAAGACAAAGATTTGAATGGGACGAAAATAAAAACCGTGATAATCAGGAAAAACACGGCATTCCATTCGAACTGGCGCAATACGCATTTGCCGATCCGGAAAGGGTCATTGCCGAGGATGAGAAGCACAGTGATGAGGAACAGCGATATTACTGCTTTGGCAAAACAGGGGGAGGCATATTAACTGTCCGTTTCACTTACCGGGAAGGCGTGATTCGCATTTTTGGAGCAGGCTACTGGCGGCAAGGAAAGAAGATTTATGAAGAACAGCATAAAATACACTAACGAACCGCTCGGCAACGTGCGTGTAATTAACGACTTTCTCCCCTCACCCGGCGAATTGGCGTTCAATGAGGAGAAGGTCAAGGTGACCATGGCATTGAGCAAGGCCAGTGTGGAGTTCTTCAAGGATGAGGCGAAGAAGCACCACACATCCTATCAGGTCATGATCCGCAAACTATTGGATTTTTATGCCTCACAGCATAGAACTTCCTGAAAGGGCCGCTGATTACATGTCAGAAAAGACTCCCGCTCCCCTTCTCCCTCAGTCTGGTTTTACGTTTTGAGGCACCGGATGATAAGCGCATGGCCGAAATGCGGGAGTTGGTAGAGGGCTGGCTGGCAGATAACAGCTAAAAGGAAGAACAGCGGCTCATCTGAATTCAACATTCAAGACCCCATTTTTTCCCCGCATGCAATAGAAAGACCCGCCTTTTCTTCTCACCCTGATGTTTATACAATGTTGACACGATAAAAGTGCCAGCTATGCTCTATGGCGCTGAAATTCATTAGAGGTGGATATCATGAAAGCAAAGATACAAAAATGGGGTAATAGTCTTGCGGTGAGATTGCCTAAAGCCATTACTGAAAAGGCAGATATTGTCATCGAAGATGAAGTTGATATTGATGTTGAAGATACAGGCAAAGTAGTTCTTCTTCCATGCCGCCAAAAGAAATACCATCTTGAGAACCTCCTGGCTGGTATTACACCTTCCAATCTTCATGACGAAACGGACTTTGGCGCCCCCCAGGGGCGGGAAACTCTTTGACGGCAAGGAAATACATCCCGGAAAGAGGCGATATTGTTTGGCTGCAGTTCAATCCGCAAGCAGGTCATGAACAAGCTGGCCACAGGCCCGCTTTAGTGCTATCTCCTTCCACATATAACAAAAAAACCGGGTTGATGCTGTGCTGTCCCATGACAAGCAGAGTAAAGGGATATCCATTTGAGGTGGCATTTCCTGCCACATCAAAAATCACTGGAGTCGTGCTGGCGGATCAGGTGAAGAGTCTGGATTGGCAATCAAGGAAGGCGAAGCGCAAAGGGAAAGCGCCAACAGAGGTGGTGTTAGAAACGCTTGCGAAAGTACGCGCCCTTTTGGAGAACTGAGCCCCTACGCCAGCCTCGTGTTAAGATTTGAAGTCCCGAATGAGAAACGCATGACCGAGATGCGGGAACTGGTAGAAGGCTGGCTGGCCACTCACAACTGAAAGGAAGAACAGAGGGCTATCTGGATTCAACAATGAACAACCCCGTGGCAAGACCACGGGGTATCAAAAGAGCTTCAACTGCCGAAGCTCGCCCTTGGGCTTGCCTTGACCCTCTACGTAC
>QIFG01000087.1 GCA_003228735.1 Zetaproteobacteria bacterium | reverse complement strand
ACTGGAACCTTGGCATGCCGCCTGATCCCAGGACGACCCGAATTGCAAGTCAGCATGATCTAAGTATGGAAGGCCATCGCGCCTACCAGATTACAGAGAAGGACATCGGCAACTGGCACTGGTTTATCGCCATGGATGAACAGAACAGGGCCGACCTCTTAGCGCTGGGGGCGCCCTCTGGTCGCATTCTGCTGATGCGGCAGTTCGAGGGTGGCGGTTCCTTACAAGAAATTCCTGATCCGTATAGCGGGCCGGAAAACGGCTTTGAGCAGGTTTATGAAATTCTGGAAAACAGCGCCGGGCCGCTGTTGGATCACCTGTTAGAGCAAGGCGGAGTCTAGCCCCGGCTCAGGAAACGGTACGCTTCAGTCTAGCCGCTGGTCGGGCCGACCTTGATCACCACCCGAGTACCAAACGTGCCCTCTTCCACGCTGATCTGGCAGGAGCGATTTTCCTTGAGAAAGGAAATGACATAGCGCGCGTCGCTGAAGGCGTTCAGAAAACGCCAGCCGTTATTGGGCATTTCATTGCGGAAGAACTGGGCGATGCTGCGACCCTTGTACCGTCCCTCGTATATAACGACCCCAATGACCACGCCCGGAGCCTCATAAACGAAGCTCTGATCTTCATTGCGCCTGAGTTCGGAGGGCACCGGAATGTCCCCGAACTCCTCGATCATCGTGATCCTTCGTGTGGTCGTGGTATCCCCACCCATCTCCGTCGAACTTTCGCTGGCGGGCTTGGTGGACGCCTTCGGAAAATCAATCGCGGCGCAACCGGACATGCCAATCGCCAGGCAAATTACCGCCAAAGAAAAATGTCTTCCTGTTGTCATCTGATTCCTCCCGAAGCCCGGCATCACCATGCATGTGCCGCCACATGAAAACATGCCACGCGTGGCCTCATATTCAACCGACAATCTAGGAGTCTATCGGACTTAAGGGAAGCGTGGCGAACAGACGGGGCGGTAGCTTTGCCATAAATCCGACCGGCTCCTGACACCTCTTTTTATTTGCGGTACTGCCTGGGATCAATGTCGTACCTGCGGATGAGTTTGCGTACCGTATTCCGGTTCAGGCCGAGCATCTCGGCTGCCTTGATCTGATTGCCGTCGCTTGCATCCAGCACCAGATGAAGCAGGGGGGGCTCCACCTGTTCGAGCAGGTACCGGTGCAAATCGACTGCCTCGGCATAGCCCAGCCGTGCCAGATAATGCTTCATGCAGCGGCTTACCGCGTCGGACAAGGTTTCCTGCTCCTGGCCATGATTACTCTGATAGCCCAGGGCAAGCGCCACATCGGAAAGGGTGATTGAAGCCCCCGGCGTCAACACGGCCAAGCGCCGCATGACATTCTTCAACTCGCGCACATTGCCCGGCCAATCGTAATTCTTGAGTGAATCCACCGCTTCATCAAGCAGGATCGGAGACTGCATATGCAATTCCCCGGCGGCTTCCGTCAGCAGGTGCTCGGCCAGTTGTCCGATATCATCCTGCCGCTCCCTCAGAGCAGGGATATGCACCGGAATCACATTAAGCCGGTAATACAGATCCTCCCGGAAAGTTCCAGCCTGAATCTTTTTCGGCAGATCCTGATGCGTGGCGGCAAGCAGACGGACATTCACGGGCTTGGCCTGACTGGCGCCCACGCGCTGCACCTTGCCCTCTTCCAGAATGCGCAAAAGCTTCACCTGCAGGGCCGCCGGCATATCTCCGATTTCATCCAGAAACAGCGTGCCGCCATCGGCCTGCTCGAAACGCCCGGCCCTGGCGCGGTCAGCACCGGTAAATGCCCCGCGTTCATGGCCGAAAAGCTCCGACTCCAGAAGCTCTGCGGGTATGGCGGCCGTGTTGATGGCGACAAAGGCGCCTTCGGCCCGGCGGCTTCTGTCATGCAGCGCGCGCGCCACCAGTTCCTTGCCCGTGCCGGACTCGCCCGTAATCAACACGGTCAGGTCAGAAGCAGCCACTCGTCCCAGTGTACGAAACAACAACTGCATGGCCTGGCTGCGACCGATGATAGGTGCATCCTTTTGTGCTTCCTTAGGGGATTCTTTCGATGGAGGCCTCTGTGGCTTCACACGCTTGGCCAGCGAACGCACCTCATCCAGATCGAACGGCTTGGGCAGGTATTCCATGGCGCCAGCCTCATAGGCCCGTGCGGCGTTATCAAAGGTGGTCTCCGCCGTCAGCAGCACGACAGGGCATTCGAACATGCCCGACTGCAATGCCTCCATCCCATCGCCGTCCGGCAGGTAGACATCGAGAAAAGCCAGGTCGATATCCCCATCAGCCAAAGCCTTCTTTGCCTCTGCAAGGCTTTCGGCCTGCTCGACATCATAGCCTTCCTCACCGAGAACGCGGGCCAGAACCCAGCGAATTCCCTGATCGTCATCAATAACAAGTACGCGCATCAGGCGCCTCCCTTTACAGGAAAATGAAGAATGAAAGAGCTTCGGTACGGATCGGTTTCAAGCTTTACGCGCCCCTCGTGCTCAACCATGACGCGCTGCACCAGCGCCAGACCGAGGCCGCTGCCCCGTTGTTTGCCCGTGACATAAGGCTCGAACAGCCGGGACTTGATCTCATCGGAAATGGCTGCGCCATCATTGGTAATGCGCGCCTCAATTACTGCGCCCTTGTGGCCGGGGAGTTGCACTGTTGGCGCGATGCGTGTCTGCCACTCGATATTGCTGGCGCCCGCTTCGAGGGCATTGACCCACAGGTTCTCGATGGCCTGGCGTAACCGGCCGGCATGGGCCTGGATACTTGGCAGGCTCGGATCAAATACCCGCCGCAACACCACGCCTTCCACAGGTCTGCATACCTCGTCAATCAGGTTGTGAATATTGACCGCCCCCATCTCGACAGCAGCGCGGGGGCCAAGTTGCAGGAAGGCGTCGATGCGCTCTCTGATACGATCGACTTCAGCCAGAATCATTTCTGTTGCCTCCCGGTTTTCTGCATCTTCCTTTTTCTCCGAAAGCCACTGGGCAGCTCCCCGGAGAGCTGCCAGTGGATTCTTTACCTCGTGCGCCATCTCCAGGGCGATACGCGCTACGGCTTCGGCCATCTCCTGCCGCTTGGCCTGTTGCTCGACAGCAGAGCGCGTGGCTTCCGGCACCATCAACAGCACATAGCCATCCTCACATACCCCGATATGCAACGAACAGGGCGCCCCGCTGGCTCGCTGGCTCAGGCCGTGACTTGAAGTCTTGCCGCTGGATTGCCCTGCCTGTTCCAGCATGCGTTCAATTTCGCCCTCCGGAGCAAACAGCTTGGAAAGGTGGCAACCGGCCAGCCTGCGTTCCGACAGGCCGATACACGACTGTGCCTCAATGTTTGCTGTCAGGATGGAGCCACCCGCATCCAGCCTCAGCATCGGAAGCGGCAGGGCCGACGTTTCGATAAAATCAGGCTGCACGCAACCGATCCTCAGTTTCACCGCCATGCACAAAAAAGGCTTCGGCAACCCGCAGTTGGGCCTGCCAGTCATTCAGTCTCTGGAAATGCTGGCGAAACTCGGCCGAGCCGTGCAATCCCTTGCTGTACCAGATCACATGCTTGCGGGCGAGTTTAGATGCGGTGGCAATGCCGTGATGCTCCGCCAGTGCATCCATATGCTCTTTGATTACAGACCAGCGCTCTTCCGGGCCTGGAGCACGAGGAGCCGGCTTACCGCAAATCGCTGCGCTGACCTCGGCCAGCACCCAGGGATTACCCTGCACGGCACGCCCGACCATAACCCCGTCGCAACCGGATACGCGCAGCATCTCCAGAGCCGAGGCCGCATCCACGACATCGCCATTGCCAATCACCGGAATCGAGACCGCCTGCTTGGCCAACCCGATATCCTCCCAGTTTGCATGGCCGTGAAACATCTGCGCCCGCGTACGCCCATGCACGGTCAGCATCGCAACGCCACAGTCTTCTGCAATCCTGGCAATATGTTGCACATTCTTGTGCCGCTCATCCCAGCCGGTGCGTATCTTCAATGTCACCGGAATATCAACAGCCGCGACAACAGCCTCAAGCACGCGCGCCACCAGGGGCTCATCCCTGAGCATGGCCGATCCGGCGACCTGCTTGCATATCTTCTTCACCGGGCAACCCATGTTGATATCAATAAAGTCGGCTCCGTGATTCGCAGCCCAGCGTGCTGCTTCCTGCATGTAGGCCGGATCGGAGCCTGCGATCTGGATGGATGCCGGACGCTCATCATCGGCCACTACAGCCATGCGCTCGGTTCGCTCCCGGCCCTGTTCAACAGCGCGCGATGCAACCATCTCGGTGACCACAAGGCCCACGCCGAAACGCTTGCAGATTCGCCTGAACGGCAGATCGGTAATGCCCGCCATTGGCGCCAAAGCCACAGGCGGATCAATCAAATGACGGCCAAGCTTAAAACCTTGGCGAACGGGAACGGGTGAACTGCACATGATTTAGGCAATGCTAGTTTGCTAGGCATGCCCTGTCAGCACTTGAACCGCAAACCGGGAACCGCCAGCCTCCGGCCATGCTTCAGAAAGTCCATTGGCCCAACACCCGCTTTGTGGTATCCGTGGCTGACCCCGAAAAGTTCCCGGCGTCACAGCTGCCGCATATTGCCGTGGCCGGACATTCGAATGTCGGCAAGTCCTCGCTGCTGAATGCCCTGTTCGAGCGCAAGGGCCTGGTCAAAACCTCCAAGCAGCCGGGCTGCACGCGCCTGCTTAACCTGTTCGAAACCGATGAACGCCTGCTGATCGTCGACCTGCCGGGCTATGGCTATGCCCGCGCCCCCAAATCAGAACAGAACCGATGGGCAAGGCTTATCGAAGGATATCTTCAGCATCAGCCCGGACCCGATCTTGTGCTCCTGCTGCTGGATATCCGGCACGGCCCCAAGAATACAGACCTGCAACTAATCGAATGGCTCAATGCCGAGGGACTGCGATGGCAACCGGTAGCCACCAAATCGGACAAGTTATCTGGCAATGCCCGGATCAAGCGCCTCAAGGAAATGACCAAGGCCATGGGTGGCATGCTTGAACCCCTGCCCACATCCAGCTTCAACAAACACGGCATCGCCGAGTTGCGCAGCCTGATCCTGGACGAAGTCTCGGGACGTTAGTTCTCAACTTACAGTATTGCCCTTGTAACCGGGAAAGCCCCCTTTCTGGAACTCTGCTTGTTTTTCCAGTTGAAGCATGATTGATATCGTCATATGATGACGCCATGCGCACAATAGTAGATATCCCTGAACACGACATTCAGGCATTGGATCAGCTTTGCCGCAAGGAGCATATGCCCAGGGCCGCAGCAATCCGCAAGGCTGTTGAGGACTATTTGCGGCTTCATGCCCAAACCGGCCAGGATGCAGCCTTTGGCCTCTGGAAGGACAAAAGGCAGGATGCCCTTGCATACCAGCATGCCTTGCGCGATGAATGGAATGACCCGACTGTGCATGAGCCATCCGGCTCATGAAGGCGCTTTTCGACACCAATATCCTGATCGATTACCTGAACGGCATGGAGCAGGCCAGGGAAGAGCTGGCTTTATATGATGATCCTGTCATCAGCATTATCACATGGATGGAGGTGCGGATTGGCGCACAATCTGATGATGAACAGGATGTCCTTCAGGGGTTTCTCAACCGGTTCAGGGTCATTCCGCTGACAGCCGAGGTGGCTGAAAAATCTATTGAATTACGCCAGCAGCATCGAATGCGCCTGCCGGACGCCATTATCTGGGGAACCGCACTGGCGGAATCCTGTTTGCTGGTAAGTCGCAACACGCGGGATTTTCCCGCAGATCATCCGGGCGTACGCGCTCCCTATAAACTTTGAGGTATTTTGACCGGGAGCAGGAGACCTGTTTGCTTAAGGCTCCAGGCGCATTATATCAACCCGATCTCACAACCAGGGCTTTATCCCCGGAAAAGATTCCCGACCCCTTTTCCACTCTCTTTTCTCCGCCAGTTCACCTGCCACTACGAAGTGCAGCGGAATAGCAGTCAGGTACAGCGCCTTGTTCGGGATTTGGCAGACTTACTTGTATGCTTTGAGTTCTTGACCCAAAAGGGCTGTGCTGTTGATCCAGCCTGTTCCAATTCGGTATTTCCTTTGGTTAAACGCATCTACTTTATACCAAGGGTTCCCTCTCTTCTTAACTGTTTGGAGAACCTTAAATACTCCCCACTTAGGAATCTTCTTCATTTGTTGCAGGGCTTCCATGGGATCAGCAGGGTTATGAGAAGGCATGAGGGGTGTTTGCCTTGAAACGACGTAGGCTTGACCAATTTCAAGTTCTAATGGATTCAAACTTGGGAATGGAGACTTTCCAACAGGTGGTGAATCCAATGGATAGTCTATCTCAATTTCATCCTCGACGACACGGAGACCAGTAGTCCTTACTGCCTTGCCCGTAAGCTTTGAGTTCCGTTTTCCAAACCGAGGGTCTGGTTGGCTAATAGGAACTACCATTCGCACGGTGATTTTATCGCTGATGGAGGCAACATCAAAACCTAGCCCGAGTCGGGACATCTTTTCTTGCTTTGCCCTGAGTGCGGCCTTCCATTTATTACTATCAACGGATATTTGATGTTCTGATATCCATTTTCCGACAGTGCTCTTCTCTGAGAAATAGTCCACCGAGTACATAACTGGGTTACCCTTTTCTAAATAAGATCGTGAGACACTAACCATGACAACCGTATTGTCAGGCAGGTCGGTATTTACAGAAAGATCGAGTTTGGAGCCAGTGGCCTTCGTGATTAACTTAAACTTATTGCATATAAC
This sequence comes from Zetaproteobacteria bacterium, assembly GCA_003228735.1. GTDB lineage: Bacteria > Pseudomonadota > Zetaproteobacteria > Mariprofundales > Mariprofundaceae > SZUA-181. Next base: position 17,687 of record QIFG01000087.1, on the reverse strand, counting down.
CTGTGCATCTGCGGTAGAGGCAAAGAATGTGGCAGTCAGAATAAGAAGCAGTACATGTATTGAATGATACGACATCATGCTTCGCATTTTTGTTTTCCTCCATTTTTCTTCCCGAACAACTTGCATGTAACGAGAAAAAACGAGAAAAGGGGTCGGGAATCTTTTTCTCGCCCAGACCGACGCATCGTACGCCATCGTATCAATCATAATGGAAGCGGCATTGAATAATCGTTACTGACTTATCATCAAAGGCATAAACCAGGCGGTGCTCCTGATCTATTCTGCGAGACCAGAAGCCTTTGAACTCATATTTCAAAGGCTCAGGTTTGCCGATGCCGGATTCAGGATGTTTGCAGCAATCCAGGCAAATATTGACCACCCGTTTAAGTTTCTTTGCATCGTTCTTTGACCACCAGGCCAAATCCTCCAGTCCGGTATCAGTCCAGGTAAGCGTTAACATCAATCACTTTTCGTTGTCCCTTGCGGTACTGCTCTGCACCCTTTTGCAAACGGGCCGCATTGGCCGGAACACGTACCAGATGCACGGTTTCCATCAGGCTCTCGTAATCGCCGGCATCCAGCATCACCACCGCCCGGCCATTGGGGCGGGTAACCAACACCTGATCATGGTCATCATTTACACGATCAAGCATTGCTTTTAAATTTCCACGCAACTCACTCACGCTAACCTGGGGCATCATAGTCTCCTTGTACAATATTTGGTACGATACTATGGATGAGTCAGGATCGCAACATCAGAACGGGGGCCTGTGGAGGAAATGGGTCGCCTGTGGAGGAAATGGGTCGGGAATATTTTCCTCGCCCAGATTGACCGAAAGCCATGCGCTGAATGTGCAGGCCACCTAAATGCTAGAGAATATCCAGCACGGACTCCGGCGGGCGGCCGACAGCAGCTTTGTCGCCGTTGATGACAATCGGACGCTCGATCAGAATCGGATATTTCACCATCTGGGCGATCTGTTCCTCACGTGACAGGCCTTTGTCTTTAATGTGCTCGCTGAATTCCGCCTCGCCCTTGCGCATCAACTCCTCTGGCTCACGGCCCAGCATATCCAGAATCTGATCCAGTTCGACTTCGCTCGGGGGCGTATTCAGATACTCGATGATCGCAGGCTCAATGCCGCGCTCCGTAAGCAGCGCCAGCGTCTGCCGCGACTTGGAACAATGTGGATTGTGATAAATAATAATGGCCATCGTTTCCTCCTGAATCGGTAAAAATCTGAACCACAAAGACACGAAGACACAAAGAAAAATCTTTGGGGTATATTCTGTGCCTTCATAAAGCAGTTGCTGGTTTCATGCCCCTGAACACAAACGCTAAAACAACCTCCCCTGCGATTTCACTATCCTTCGTGCCTTTGTGTCTTGGTGGTAAAGGCTCTTGTGCCTTCTATCTCTAAATTTCTTCCAAAGCAGCATATTTCAGCATCAGCCGCTTGGTTCCGGCCTGCTGGAAGCGGACTGTAACGCGTGCGGCATCGCCCGCCCCTTCCATGCTCAGAATGACGCCTTCGCCAAAACTCGGGTGACGCACACGCCTGCCTGACTGCACCTGTGTCGAATACGATGCCTCCTGCTGTGGCTGACTGACAGATGCCTCGCGTCTGAGCACATCATCGCCAAGCCTCGAAATAAAACGGCTTGGGATGGGATAAACCATGTCGCCGAAGGCTCTGCGCATGCGGGCGGATGTGAGCAAAAGATAATCCCTGGCGCGGGTGATGCCGACGTACAACAGCCGGCGTTCTTCATGCAGGCCCGTTTCACCCTCGTCGAGAGAGCGCTGGTGCGGCAGCAACCCATCCTCCACACCGGCGATAATGACCGTATCAAACTCCAGCCCTTTGGCCCTGTGCAGACTCATCAGGGATACGGCCTCATCCACATCCTGTTCTTCTCCGCTTTGCAGCAGGGCCGCCTGATCCATGAAATCGGCCACTTGTAACCCCTCACCCATCGAGGTTTCGATAAAGTCCTGCAAGGTGCGGATGTTTTCCATTCGGGAGACGGCCTCAATCTCGCCTCTGGCCTGCAGGGCTTCCACATAGCCGCATGATTCAAGCAGATCTCCCAGCCCAAGATCGGCACAGCTCATTGCCGTGCTGCGCTGTTCGGAAATCAACTGGGCCAGTGGCTCAAGCTTCTTGGCCGGGCCCTCGCCACGCCCTTCGGCCACCTGATCTAGCCAGCCAGCAGCTGAAAGGTCGGAGTCCGCCAGCATGCGCGAGATTGCCTCCTGGCCCTTGGCGCCAATACCACGCTTTGGCGTGTTGCAAATACGCAACAGTTGCAGGCTGTCCGCACAGCGATGCAGCAAGGCCCAATAGGCCAGCGCATCCTTGATCTCCATGCGTGAGAAGAAGCCGACGCCGCCAATCACTTGATACGGAATATCCTGTTCCCGCAGCACGGCCTCGAAGGGAAGCGACTGCCGGTTCGAGCGATACAGCACGGCCATGTCCTGCCAGCCGACGCCGTGCGCCCGGCGCTGTTTGAGTACGCCGACGATTCGGCGCGCCTCATCATATTCGTCGTTGCAAACAATCCAGTCCGGAACTTTGCCATCGCCACGGGTTGTCCTGAGCGCCTTCTCGTGCCGGTGCGGGTTGGCCTGGATGACGGCGTTGGCCAGCTTCAGGATGTTCTCAAAGGAGCGGTAATTTTCCTCCAGCCGGTGGATGCCGGCATTCGGCCAGACCCGCTCAAAATCCAGAATGTGGCGTACATCCGCCCCTCTCCACCCGTAGATGGCCTGATCGTCATCGCCGACGACCGTCAGATTCCGATGCTCCTGACATAACAGCAGCAGCCACTGATGCTGTACCGGGTTTGTATCCTGATATTCATCCACAAGCACATGATCGAACTGACTGCGGATCAGGCTGGCCACATCGGGAAAGTCCCGCATCAGGCGTACGACATTGAGCAACAGATCACTGAAATCCATGCGCTCCAGGCGTCTCAACTCATCCTGGTAGGCGACATACAGTTCGCGCAAATCAATATTGTTCCAGATCTGGGCCGGCGCCTCATCCGCCCCCAGCCCCTCATGTTTGCAGTGTTCGATCCAGGATATCAGGTAGCCCGGGTGTAGTTTTTCCGAATCTATGTTGCGGCTCTTCAGAAGCCGCTTGACCAGCGCCTTCTGGTCGTCGGCATCGATCACCTGAAAGCTGCGTGGAAAATCCAGATGACCGGCATAGCGGCGCAAAAAACGCAGCGAGATAGCATGGAAGGTGCCGGAAACCACGCCGCCGCCATCATCGCCGATGAGTCCGGTCAGACGGCTTTTCAACTCCGCTGCGGCCTTGTTGGTAAAGGTCACGGTCAGAATACGGTGCGGCGCAAAGCCGCGCTTGCTGATCAGGTGGCCGATACGGTGCACGATGGTGCGCGTCTTGCCAGAGCCTGCGCCGGCCAGGATCAGTTGCGGGCTGTCGCCTGCCTCTACGGCCTGTATCTGAGCCGCATTCAGTTCACTGGCTGAATACATCACTTCTCAGACATTTCGCCGTGCTCGACCATCAGATTGTGATAGGTCGAAAAGACAGCATTACGCCAAATAATTCCGAGAACCTTGCGAGGATTATCCCGGGCCACTACCGGCATCTGTTCGAACGTCTCACGATCCATAACGTGAATGGCATCAAGCAGGCTCCCATTTTCGGCAATGGTCCGCACATTCCGGTTGGCCACCTCGCTGGCCACCACGACATCATCAAGGCTGGAGTCCAGCAGCCACTTCTGCAGATCGGCAAAGGTGACAATGCCGACCATAAGGCCTTCGTCATCCACCACCTGCACACAGCCCTTACCGGAATCTACATATGCCTTCTTTAATCCCTTGACAGGCATTGATTCAGGCACACTTGGTATCGACTGCCAGGGTATACTGTCCACTTTTACCGACCGCATCCAAGCTCTTTGTACGCCCCATCCGGTCTCTATGCCCTTTTCCTGCAGACGCTCGGTAAACACCGATTCGCGGCCAAAGGCACGCTTCACAAGTGTGGCTACTATGCATGCAGCCATCAATGGCAACATGATCTCATAGTCACTGGATAGTTCGAATACCATGATGATAATTGTCATCGGCGCCTGCAGTGCAGCGGCAGTTAATGCGCCGCTGGCAACCAGGGCATAGCCACCAAATGTTTCTGAATATTCCGGCGAAATCGAGTGCGCAATACCCCCGAACAACGCCCCGGTAGCCGCGCCAAGAAACAGGGCAGGGCCTAGCAGGCCTCCCGGAAAATCTCCTGCAGCGGATATGATCGTAACTGTCAGCTTGCATATCAGAACTACTGCAAGAAATACGGTCACCGGCAACGCAATACCAATGATTTCAGGATTTATTTTCTCCAGTAAAAATGATTCAACGGTTCCGTAACCGATGGACATCACCTCGGGAACAAACAACCCAATTAATCCGATGATGAAACCAGCAACTGCAGGGCGAAGATGCGGCCGAACTATCCAGCGCCTGAACAGTCCCCGGATCGGAGCCAGAGACTTAATCAAAATAGTTGCGATCAGGCCGCAAATCGCACCAATGGCGATATGAAACAAAACCTCCCAACTGGAGACCAACTGATATTGGGGAATTATGAACGCTGGGAAATTCCCCAGTTCCGAGCGTGTAATAATCGTTGCGATGACGGCTGAGATAACGATAGGACTAAAAGTAGTCATGGCGTAATCAGCCAAAATCACCTCCAACGCGAACAACACTCCGGCAATAGGCGTATTGAACGAAGATGCAATGGCAGCGGCAACACCGCATCCGATTAACGTGCGAAGATGATTCTCGGCCAAGCCAAGCCTGGCACCCATTTCAGACGCCAGCACTGCGCCCAGCGCCACGGTTGGCCCTTCCCTGCCCAGGCTTGCGCCACTACCGACACTGACGACAGTGCCAATCGTTTCGGTCGCCATTTGTTTTGGGTTGACCCTGCCGCCTTCAGTCAGGTCTCCCAGTACACCGGGAACCCCCCGAAGTTGTCCATGAGGGAGGAGGTGCTGAGTAAGCCATCCTACCATCAAGCCAGCGGAGACAGGTGCAACGATGTAAATATACCAGGGCAAGCTGTCGAGAGACGCCTCCCAGGTTGTGTCTCCCGTCCAGAAAATCGACACCCATTCAATGCCAAAGCGCACTCCAAGTGCGCCATAGCCCGCTAATACGCCCACGGGTATGGAAAGCAGGGTCAGATACAGCGTCTCCTTATGCCTGATCCAGTCGATCAAGGTTTTAGGCCACCGCACTAATTAAACCTGCCATACTGAAGTGAAAACGAGTTGTTTAATATGCCCTCCCGTGGGTTGCATATGTGCCCGAAAGATGTTTTGGATGTTATCGTTTTAGAAAGATTACGGATAGCACTCAACCTTTCGTGCTCAACTTCCCTGTTCCATCAATTGCTAATCTATACTCAGGTTGCCGGGAGGTGGCCTGACATGCGTAAAGCTTTGGATATGGAAAGGTTGAGAGATATCTATGACCGGGCCTCAATGCGATATGACTTCCAGCATGCTTTTTTCACAGCCATGTCCGATCAGCGAGGCCGGATGATGCTTATTGAGAGGGCCGTACATGAAGGTGGCACCGTGCTGGATGCAGGTGCCGGCACTGGCAGCACAGCCTTACTTGCAGCAGAAAAGGTTGGGCCTCATGGCAAAGTGCTGTCGCTTGATATGAGTGTGGCGATGCTTGAAGTTGCAAAAGAAAAGTTAAAATCAGCAGGGTTGGCTGATCGCATGCTATTCAAGAACGGCGATATAGAGCATCTGCCGTTTGAAGACGAGATGTTCGATACTGTTCTTTCGACTTACAGCATGTGCCCATTGCGCGACCCGGCCAGGGGAGCGCTGGAACTCTATCGCGTCGTTAAGCCAGGAGGCCACATCGGCATTGCTCATTCTGCCGATCCAGAAACACCGGTGATAAAGTGGCTTGCAGATAAAATTGAGGACGCTGTCTGGCGCATGCCAATGATCTCATTGGGATGCCGGTCGGTTTCAGTTCTTCCCTCCCTGGTCAAGGCAGGCGGAACTCTCATTTTCACCGAACGCATCGGAATCCCGCTATGGCCCTTTATGGTTTTCGTGGTGGAGAAACCTGCGGCCTGAAGAATGTTGCTCTACTTCCATTGAAAGCTGTTCAAACACCAACGATGATGCTGTCTGCTAGACTGGTTTGTCCAGCGCCCCATTGGAAGAATCAGCCTGTTAATTGTTCGCCATGCTCGACAATCAGCTTGTGATAGGTCGAAAAGACCGCATTACGCGAAAGAATCCCTAATAACTTTCGTGGGTTATCCCTGGCAACCACCGGCATCTGTTCGAATGTTTCGCGATCCATGATATGAATAGTATCCAAAAGACTCCCGTCCTCGGCAATGGTCAGCACATTCCGGTTGGCCACCTCGCTGGCCACCACGACATCATCGAGGCTTGAATCCAGCAGCCACTTCTGCAAATCGGAAAAGGTGACAATGCCGACCATGAGGCCCTCATCATCCACAACCTCCACACAACCCTTGCCGGAATTCACATAAAGCTGCTTCAACTCCTTCAACGGTGTCGACTCGGAAACGCTGGGAATCGGACGTAGTGGAATGCGGCCCACCCCGACAGCCCGCATCCAGGATCGCTCCAGGCCCCAGCTTGTTTCAATGCCTCTTTCTTCCAGAGATTCCGTAATCACCGAGCCAGGACCGAAGGCGCGTTTAACGACGGTGGCCGTAATACAGGCTGCCATCAGCGGCACCATAATCTCGTAGTTCCCGGAAAGCTCGAAGACCATCAGGATGGTGCTCATCGGCGCCTGCAAGGCGGCCGCCATCATGGCGCCGCATGCCACCAGGGCGTAGCCGCCATAGGTTTCCGATACGCCGGGAAAGATGCTATGGGCAATACCTCCGAACATGGCGCCGGCGGCAGCGCCGATAAAGATGGAGGGACCGATCATGCCGCCTCCGAAGCCACCGCCGGAACACATGACGCTGGTTACAATCTTGGCCACCATGAGCAGGCCAAGAAACAGAATCAGCGGAATTGAGATGCCGAAGACCTGTGCCGAAACGCTTTCGGAAAGCACCTGCTCCACCGTGCCGTAGCCGATGGACATGATTTCAGGCAGCGCCAGTGCACAAAGCCCGAGCAGAAAGCCCGCAACAGCAGGCCGGAAAAGCGGCTTTGCCACCCGTTTTCTGAACATGGCGCGTGAATACGGCAACAGCTTCACAACAGCGGCAGCCAGCAGTCCGCAGAAGATGCCCAGGCCGATATAGGCAGGAATCTCCCAGCCGGAGATCAGACGGTATTCCGGAATGGCAAAGGCGGGGAAATTGCCAAGCTCGGCGCGTGTAATCACCGTGGCAATAACAGCCGAAAGCACAATCGGACTGAAGGTGGCGATAGCGTAATCGGCAAGGATGACCTCAAGCGCAAACAACACACCGGCAATAGGTGCATTGAACGAAGAAGCAATACCAGCGGCCACCCCGCAGCCGATAAGGATGCGTACCTGCTGCTCCGCAAGGCCCAGGCGCTGACCCAGGATGGAGGCCAGCGATGCGCCCAGCGCTACCGTCGGTGCCTCACGGCCCATACTGGCGCCGCTGCCTACGGCCAGAATACTGCTGGCCGCCTCGCCTGTGGCTTTCCTGAAATCAATGCGGCCACCACGTTCGGACAAAGACTCCAGCACGCCGGGAATGACGCGGGCCTGTCCCTCATGCAGCCAGCGCGTATTGATCAGCCCGACCAACAGGCCGCCACATACCGGGGCAACGATAAAGACATACCAGGGAATATGATCCAAAGCGATCGACCAGGAACGATCCCCGATCCACAGCACACTGACCCATTCAATGCCAAAGCGCAGGGCCAAGGCTCCGTATGCCGCCAGCACACCAACCGGTACGGAAAGCAGGGCCAGATACAGAGCATCCTGATGCCTGAACCAGTCGACGCCCTGAACGATCAATTCCTTGATTGAGCCGGGTTTGCTGATGTTGTCCCTCCAGAGCCGCGCTTGCGCAATATCTCAATATTAACGCAGCAGGAAAGCATCCTGATACCGTGGAATATTTCAGTTAGACTCCGATCATGTTCCCCATTCTGGCTGGCATGGCCGGCATTATTCTTATCGGCGTACTCTGGCGCCTGTTCCTTGGCGGCAAGAATGCTGAAATCATCCGCAGCCACCTGACCAAGGCCGTCTACGAAATCTTCCTGCCGGCCCTGGTGCTGCATGTTATGTGGCAGACGGAAATGGACATCAATGTGCTACGCGTCCCGGTTGTAGCCAGCGTTGGCATTCTGGTTTCGCTGCTGGCCGCGGCCCTCATCTATGGCGATGGCAAGCGGCTGGGCGGAAAACGGGCGGCGGGCGCCATGTTGCTGGCCGCAGCCTTCGGCAACTTCACCTATCTGGGTTTGCCGATACTCACACAAACCTTCGGCCCGTGGGCGCAATCCATCGCTATTCCATACGACCTGTTCGCCAGCACGCCGCTGCTGTTCACCGTCGGCATTCTGATCGCCCAGCACTACGGCCAGGCTGGCAACAACCCTCTGCATCCCGGCATTGAGGTATTGCGTGTACCAGCCATCTGGGCGGCGGTGCTCGGCGTGCTGGCCAGCATTCTCGCCATCCCCATGCCACCGTGGCTGGATGAAACTCTCGGTGTGCTGGGCAGCGCCGTTATCCCGTTAATGCTGCTATGTATCGGCCTGGCCATGCGCTGGCAATCCGGCTGGGCTTCACGTATCCCCGTGCTGTTGCCGGTGATTGCTATTCAACTCGTATTCATGCCACTGGTGGTCTGGGGAGCCTGTATCGGCGTCGGCATGCCGGAAAATTATCTGGCCCCGGCAGTGCTGGAAGGCGCCATGCCCTGCATGGTGCTGGGATTGGTGATCTGCGACCGCTTCAAGCTGGATTCCAGCCTTTATGCCGAAGCAGTCACCGTCACTACCGCCCTTTCCCTGATCACCCTGCCGATATGGTTAAGCCTTATTCGTTAACCACCGACCTCGAGTTTGGGTTACCTTTCCTAGTACGAAAGATCCCTCAGGGAGACAAATGCCAGTCCCCCGAAATAGATGAGGGTAAAAATGATTGGGACAAGCTTGACGATCAGCGGCAACTTATTGGTTTTATCATTTAGCCGACGCAATATCGGAGCAATCGTGATGCGCTGCGACATGATCACACTGGTCTGGCGTTCCAGGATGGTGATAAGAATAGCGTAGGCCAGTTCGTGATGATGCTTCATAAGCTGGGTGAAATCATCCTGTGACAGGGAGTAAACCACGCACTCTTCCATGGCTGTTACATCAGCAGTCCTGCTTCTGTTACTCAGGAAGGCAAGCTCGCCAAACACAGTGCCAGGTTCGATTTCTGTCAGGGTTACCCGGCCTTCATAGCGATTATTGTCTTCAACCTTGGCGCGGCCTGAACGCATGATTTCCAGGGTTCCCCCCGCCTGGCCTTCCTCAATGATCTTTTCGCCACTGGCAAAAGTTACCTCTTTAAGACAGGCAAGCGCCTGACGTTTGCTGTCAGGCAGTTCTTTCTTGAAGATATTCTCTTCCAGCCATGCCATATCAACACTCATCTTTTCTCTCCTTGGAAACGCGTTAAGGATCGCTGCTTATCTCTATTAGAGACTCAAATAAATACCCAGGCAAGCAATGAATACCGGGCGAACTTGCCGACCGTCACCAGCACAAAAAAGCTGATGAGTGAACATCTCAACAGGCCGGCCACCAGACATAACGGATCGCCGACAACGGGCAGCCAGGCAAAGAGCAGGGCCGGGCGGCCAAAACGGGTAAACCAGCCTTCCGCACGTGAAACATCCTTTTCATTCATCCGTAACCAGCGGCGGTGAACCGCCTCGTTGCCGAGCCGCCCCATACCATAGGTAATCAGGCTGCCGAGCACATTGCCCACAGTCGCAATCAACACGACCACATACGGGCTGGCGCCATCATTCAGCCGCAGCAGCAGCATTGCCTCCGAACCGCCGGGAAGCAGCGTCGAAGACAACAGTGCGGAGACAAAAAGAGCCCAATCCATCGCGGCATGGTAATCTTTCGCCATCGTCAAGACATGGGGTAAATCACAATTCACATATTGATTCACTATGCGTCGCCACTTGGGCCCATCAGCTATGCGCTTGAAGATGGCGCCTGCAGCCACATCTGGCTGGAAGAAATCGTCGGCGCCCTTAATGGACAGGAAGACGACGTGTCCAGATGGCTGGATGGTTACTTTGCAGACATGCCCCCTGCCAAACTGCCACCGCTCACAACGCCAAAAACGCCCTTCCAGGCCAGGCTGCGGCAGGCGCTTCAGGACATTCCCTTTGGCGAAACATGCACCTATGGCGAGTTGGCCGCATCGCTCGGCAGCGGCGCCAGGGCCGTGGGGCAGGCGCTCGGCGCCAATCCGTTACCGATCATCATCCCCTGCCACCGTGTTGTGGCCAAGAATGGCCTTGGCGGTTTTGCCTGCGGCCTGGACTGGAAACGCAAGCTTCTCGCCTTCGAAAACGCCACATCTTCTTGCCTCCCATAAGACTCGCCGCTTAGCCTTATGGAAATGAATCCTGTCACCATCATCGGCGGCGGCCTGGCTGGCTCTGAAGCCGCCTGGCAACTGGCGCGGCGCGGCATCCCCGTCCGCCTGCATGAGATGCGCCCTGCAAAACAGACGCCTGCACACAAAACCGGCAAGCTGGGTGAGCTTGTCTGCTCAAACTCATTCCGCGCCGACAATCTCGAAAACGCCGTCGGCCTGCTACATGAAGAAATGCGTCGGCTGGACTCACTGATCATGCAGACCGCTGATCAAACCAAGTTGCCGGCAGGCGGAGCGCTGGCTGTTGACCGTGAGTTGTTTTCACAAGCCATCACCAAAGCCATTGAGGGCGAACCGTTGATCAAGATCGTGCATGGGGAGGTCACCGAAATTCCCGATGAGGGTCTGGTGCTGATCGCCACCGGCCCATTAACCTCCGATGCGCTGTATGTCCAAATCCAGCAGATCACCGGCGAGGATCATTTGAGCTTTTTCGATGCCATCGCTCCGGTGCTGGATGCAGAAACAATCAACCTGAATGTAGCCTACTGGAAATCACGCTATGACAAAAACGTGCCGGAGGGAGAGGCCGGTGACTATCTGAACTGCCCGATGAATGAGCCGCAGTACAACGATTTCATTGATGCCCTGCTGGCTGCCGACAAGGTCGAGTTCAAGGGCTTCGAGGACATCCCGTTCTTCGAAGGCTGCATGCCCATCGAAGTGATGGCCGAGCGGGGCAGGGACACGCCGCGCTTCGGACCAATGAAGCCGGTTGGACTGAAACACCCGGAAACAGGCGAACAATTTCATGCTGTTGTACAGTTCAGGCAGGACAATCGCGCCAAGTCGCTTCTGAATATGGTCGGCTTCCAGACCAAGATGAAGTATGGAGAGCAGCAACGCGTATTCCGTATGATCCCCGGACTCGAAGATGCCGAGTTCTTCCGGCTGGGCTCATTGCACCGCAATACCTTCATCAAATCCCCGGCCCTGCTGGACGGCTGCCTGCGGCTGAAGAAAAATCCCCGCATCTTTTTTGCCGGACAGATCACCGGTGTGGAAGGCTATGTCGAATCGTCCGCCATGGGCCTGATGGCAGGGCGTTTCATAGCCGATTCCGCCCATGGCCAAAGCTTGTCGCCGCCACCGGAGACAACCGCACACGGAGCATTGCTGGCGCATATCTCCGGCACGCGCATCGAGGATTTCCAGCCGATGAATATCAACTTCGGCCTGCTGCCTGCCGGCCCCAGACGCGAAGGCAAACGCAGATTGCCAAGGCGTGAACGCCGACTGAAGGTCTCCGAGCGAGCACTGGCAGAGCTTGAGACTTGGGTAAACGACTCTATTTAGATCGGCCTGAAAAATTCGTCTGCCAATAGGGATAGCGGGAGTCTATTCTTGCTCGGGAAAACCTAGCCCGACCATAGCTGGATGGTTTCCAGTCCAAGGCGGACAACGCCGGCAACAACCATCGCTACGCCAACGGACAGCACAATGGAGAAGAGGGCTTCCCTGCGGCCTATTACCTTGAGCATGACCGCAAAGGTCGAAATGCAGGGGATATAGAAGGTCAGGAATATCAGGAAGGTAGTGATCTGCACCCAATCAAGCACCTGACCAACCTCAAAGGTGCCCAGCGCCTGGAATATCATGAGCAGCGACAGCTCCTTGCGCAACACACCAAACAGAATGGGCACGCCCAGCACTACAGGCAGACCAAGCAGCCAGAAAGTCACAGGTGACAACGCGGCATTGATCCAGGCGTCCGCACCAAAAAACTGCAATAGCGCCAGCACAATGCTGCCACCCACCAGAAGCGGCGTGACGATCGTCAGGATATCGCTGGTTCGCTTCCAGGTTGACAGCAAAAGCGGCCTCCACGTCGGCACACTGTAAGCCGGAATTTCCTGAATAAGACCAGGGCTGGTTTCCGGATAGCGCCGGGTGAGCATACGCCCCAGGGCGGCGATGATGACCAGATCCAGCATGAAAATGCCGAACACGCCCAGACCCCCCAGGTATTTGCCGCCAAGGGCAAGGATGATGGCGGAGCGGGCCGAACAGGGGACAAAGGCGATCAGTAATGACGCCACAACCCGATCCCGCCCGGAGACAACGCCGCGTGTTGCCGCAATGGCAGGCACGTTGCAGCCAAGGCCCAGGAGAAACGGAAGGGCAACTTTGCCATGCAAGCCAATGCGGTGGAAAACGCGGTCAACGACAAAAGCGATGCGCTGCATGACGCCGGACTCCTCAAGGACTACAAGCATCAGCACCAGCGGCAGCATATAAGGCACGACAATGCCGACCAGACCAACCAGGCCATCGGCTACAGCACGGCCGATGACGCCCTGTATGCTTTCCGGCCGCCACCCTGAAACCCAGTCCACCAGTCTGACGGCAGTCATCTGATCCAGCACTGTGCTGACCTCAAAGACCATGAAAAGCACCATGGCGAACACACCCAGCGAGCCCACAACACCCCAGCGCGGATGCAGAAACACGGCATCCAGCCAGTCTGTCCAGGCCACTGTCTCCGCCCGGTGTGAAAGTGTGGCCACTTCCTGGAACAGGCTGGCCGCACGATGGTGCCTGTCCGCAGCCACCTCCTCAGCCAACGGCCGCGGCAGCGCCTTATCCGCCTCCGCCTGAATGGCCTGAACATCGGGAAGGCATTCAGGGAAATGGCTTTGCAGTTCCCGCATGAAATAGTTGTCGCCTTCAAGCAGATGCATGAGCAAAAAGGCCTGAGGCACGCGAAAGGCTGCGTGTAATTCCGGCTTATTGATAACGGCATGCAGGCGCCCGGCCCATATGCCGACATGTTCGCTAAGAGGTTGCGGCACGGGGCAAACCTGCTGGCGCACAAGACGCACGGCTGTATCAAAAACCTCGGTGATGCCGTGACCTTTCAGGGCCACGGTGGAAACAACCGGGACACCCAGCCGTTCGGACAGTTGGTCGATATCGATGCTGAGACCCTTCCTGCGAGCTTCATCCATCATGTTCAGCGCCACGACAACCGGTAACCCCAGTTCGGTTAGCTCAAACGTCAATTCAAGATTGTGCTCCAGCATGCTTGCGTCAATCACCTGAATCAGAACATCCGGACGCGCAAACGGCACAGGAGGCTCGCTCCGTTCATGGCGGGAAACGGGTGGGCGCGCATCTCCCCACAGCAGATATTTCAGCGGCTCACGATCATCTCCCTGCAAATGCCTGAGTGAGTGGATGCCCGGCAGGTCTACGAGATAGGCCTCATCCAGCCCGATCTGAACGGTACATTCGCCGTATGGCTTGTGCGTCCCCGCCAGTTCGCCTGTCTGAACGCTTGTGCTTGCCACAGCCTGAAAGATGGTGGTCTTGCCACTGTTGGGCGGCCCGACCAGGGCAATGCGAACCCGGTCATCTCCCCGGAATACGGGGCCATGCAGTGGGATCGTCTGCATTTGCTCAGGATATTCAGGCATAAGGTCGCCTGTTCATGGAAAATATCATCCGCTGATCATACAAGAATGTTGGCTACAGACCACTGCTACCCATTCGGGACTTTAATGGCTGCTAGCCTAAAGAAGCAGGCTTGCGGGAGCCTCCATATATCGCGTGAAGGCGGCCAGAAAATTGGCTCCGACAGCGCCATCCACCACGCGGTGATCACAGGACAGTGTCACCGTCATCATTGGGCTGACCTGAATTTCGCCATCCACGACAACAGCGCGTTCCTCGGTTGCACCTACTGCCAGAATTGCGCCCTCGGGAGGATTGATGACAGCAGCAAATTGTGAAATACCGTACATGCCGAGATTGGAAATGGAAAAAGTGCCGCCGGTATATTCTTCCGGTTGCAATTCCCCGGCACGGGCCTTTTCTGCCAGTTCCTTCACTTCTACGGAAATCTCGACCAGATTTTTCTGCTCGGCATAGCGAATTACCGGCGTGATGAGTCCACCATCAATCGCCACGGCGACAGACACATGCGCATGCTTGTGGCGCAATGTGTGCGTTTGTGTCCAGCTTGCATTTGCTTCCGGCACATCAACCAACGCCTTGGCAACGGCCTTGATAATCAGATCGTTCACCGACAATTTGAAACTGCCGGCAGCCGCTTCGTTCAACTGCGCCCGCAAATCCAGAAACCGGGACATACAAATATCGGCATTCAGATAGAAATGTGGCGTGTGCTGTTTGGATTCTACAAGACGCCGGGCAATTGCTTTCCGCATCATGCTGTTTTCAAACTTCTCAAACTCATCCTCATGATATGGCAGCGGCCTCGGAGGTGGGGTATTTACTGCCTCCCCCAATCCGAGCCTGATGCCTGCCTTGCTTGCCTTCTCAATGTCAGCCTTGGTAATTCGTCCCCCCGGGCCACTACCCCGAATTGCTGAAAGGCTCAGGCCCAGCTTCTTCGCCAAGCTCCTGGCCAGGGGGCTGGCCTTGATGCGCTTACTTGCTGGTTTTGATGCCGCCTTTGCGGTCTTTTTCTGCACAGCTTCATGCTCTACCGGCGCACTCTCGGGCGCAGGAGGAGTCTCCGGCTGGGATGTGACAGCTTCGCCTGAAGCAGGTGGTGCATAGTCATCCGGCACATCTTCGCCTTCCTCCGCAATCACCGCAATCACCGCCCCGACCTGAACCGTTGAACCCTCAGGCGACAGGATGCTGTGAAGTACGCCCTCGTCGACCACCTCCATCTCCATCGTCGCCTTGTCCGTCTCAATTTCCGCCATCACCTCGCCAGATTCAAGCTGATCCCCCTTCTGCTTCAGCCAGCGAACAATCTTCCCCTCCGTCATCGTCGGCGACAATTGCGTCATGAATACGTCAATGGGCATGGTTCAATTCCTTTAAAACCAGAAGCTCAGGCACGGTTGCAGACCACCCGGGCGGCCTCAACGATCTCGCCCACGCTCGGCAATGTCATAAGCTCCAGATTTTCCGCATACGGCATTGGCACATCCTTGCCGGTTACGCGAGCAACCGGCGCATCCAGATCATCAAAGCCTTTTTCCATGATGCGGGCGGAAATTTCCGCGCCAATGCCGGAAAAACGCCAGCCTTCCTCGACGGTTATAGCGCGATTGGTTTTGCCAACGCTTGCGAGAATCGTTGCTTCATCCAGTGGCTTGATGGTGCGGGGATCGACAACCTCGGCCTCGATTCCCTGCCGGGCCAGTTCCTCCGCTGCAGACAAGGCAAAACCTACCATGCGGGAATGCCCTACAATGGTGATGTCGCTTCCCGTACGTTTGATCTCCGCCTTGCCAAGAGGAATGGTATATTCGGTATCCGGAACCTCATCGATATCACCATAACAAATCTCGTTTTCAATAAAGATTACCGGATCGTTGTCACGAATGGATGATTTCAGCAACCCCTTGGCGTCGTACGGCGTGGACGGCATAACAACCTTCAGACCGGGAACATTCGCCACCCAGTTCTCCAGACTTTGTGAGTGCTGCGCCCCCACGCGCGCAGCAGCACCGCCAGCGCCACGAAAAACCATGGGAACATGATATTGCCCGCCGGACATGTACAGCATTTTGGCTGCCGCATTGACGATCTGGTCCATAGCCAGAATGGCGAAATTCCAGGTCATAAACTCGACAATGGGCCGCAGGCCCGCCATTGCGGCTCCGACACCCAACCCGGCAAAGCCCAGTTCGGTAATCGGCGTATCAATCACGCGCTTGGGCCCGAACTTGTCCAGCATGCCCTGAGACACTTTGTAAGCGCCATTGTATTCGGCAACCTCTTCACCCATCAGAAACACGTTGCCGTCTCGCTCCATTTCCTCACACATAGCCTGGTTTAGAGCTTCGCGAAAAGTAATTTTCGACATCAGTTAGACCCGTCGGGATAGGGATAGGATGTTGCAATGGGGTCGCGGTAGACATCCGCATACAGCTCAGAGGCATCCGGCAAAGGCATCGCCTCGGCCACCTTTGATATTTCTGCGACTTTTTTCTTGATATCGCGATCGCGCTGCTTGAATTCGTCCTCGCTGGCCAGCCCCGCTTCAACCATCATCGTCTGCAACCTGGCGATCGGGTCACGGCCAGCGCGCCACTCTTCTACCTCTTCACGCGAGCGGTAGGTTGCCGGATCAGACATGGAATGTCCGCGATAGCGATAGGTGATCGCTTCCACCAGAATGGGTCCCTTTCCCGTTCTTGCATGCGCAATGGCCTCACTCATCTGGCGCTCGACCTCAAGCACGTCCATGCCGTCAATCTGAATGCCGGGAATCTTGAACGAGATGCCCCGCTTGAACAGGTGCGTTTCGGCCGAGGCGCGATCCAGGGCCGTGCCCATAGCGTACTGGTTATTCTCCACTACAAAAACGACAGGAAGCTTCCATAGCGCCGCTATATTAAATGCCTCGTATACAGCGCCCTGGTTGATGGCGCCATCGCCCATGAAGCACAGGGTGACGCGCCCGTCCTCGCGATACCAACTGGCAAAACCAAAGCCAAGGCCCACGGGCACCTGTTCGGCAACAATGCCGTTGCCGCCGGCAAAATTGCGGTCAATATCGAACATATGCATCGAACCGCCTTTACCCTTCACAAGGCCGCCACTGCGGCCAAGCAGTTCGGCCATGGTCGCCGTCGGATCAGCTCCCCTGGCCAAAATGTGTCCATGATCTCTGTAGCCGGTCAGCATATAGTCGCCGTCCTGCATGGCATTGCTGACACCCACAGGCACGGCTTCCTGTCCATTGCATAAATGACAAAAGCCGCCGATTTTTTTCAGGCCATACAATTGACCCGCTTTTTCCTCAAAACGACGGATAAACAGCATCTGGTCATACATGCTGTTCAGTATGTCGGCGCTGTAAGAGCGGCCTTCATTCGTCAGGCCAGAGGCCTGCTTGGCAGCGGCTTTCGACTTTGCGGACATGAAACCCCCAAGGGCATTGAAACTCGTCAGAGCAGCGAAGGATGCCGCAGGCTCAAGCTGGCGGCAACTGATAGCCTTTTCCAATATGAAATGCGTCTGAAAATGAGATGAGTCTGTCCAGCATAGGGGGATGCTGGTACAGATGGATGAGACACGGATTCGG
>QIFG01000080.1 GCA_003228735.1 Zetaproteobacteria bacterium | reverse complement strand
CGGCGTTGCTCGGCTCATGCATGGAACCACCATGCATTTCGCCTCCCGCCTTGCATCCCATCCCGCAAAGCCGCTGTCGCGGCCATGTGAGGCTTGTTCAGAGCTTCCTCAGTTAGATGCGTGATAGACCGCCTGCACAATGCCGCCGCCGAGCAGCTCGCGGTCCGAGTAAAAGGCAGCCACCTGGCCGGGAGCCGTTGGCGCCTGCGGTGCATCAAAAGCGATAACAGCAGTGTCACCGTCAATCGTGAGCATGCATGGCAGAGCTTTCGACTGATAGCGCAGCTTTACCTCGATGGCTTCGCCTGCTTTGGCAGGACGAATCCAGGATAGCTCACCCACATCAACCCGGCGGATTTTCGACTGTTCGGGATGCGCCACAACCACCTGCGCATGTTTGCCATCGAGCGCAACCACATGCCAGGGACCACCGGACAGACCCAGGCCCTTGCGCTGACCCAGCGTATAGCAGGCGATGCCCTGATGGCGTCCCAGGATATTCCCGTTTACATCGGCAATATCTCCTGCCACGAATCCGGCCCGGCTGCCTTCATGCCGCAGAAAGGCAATGCGGTCGCCTGAAGGGATAAAGCAGATGTCCTGGCTTTCATGCTTGCTGGCAGTCGGCAGGCCGGACTCTCTGGCAATACGGCGAGTCTCGTCCTTCTCCATATGACCAACCGGAAACAGGATGCGCTCCGCCTGTTCGCGGCTGGTCGTCGCCAGAAAATAACTCTGATCCTTGATCGCATCCGCACCCTTGAAGAAGTGCACGCCGGATTCATCGTCGCGCCGCTGCACGTAATGTCCGGTAGCAATATATTCGGCTTCCAGTTTGTCGGCGATTTCAAGCAGGGCGCCGAACTTCACAAAGCGGTTGCAGCGCTCGCACGGATTCGGGGTGCGGCCGGATTCGTAATCGGAGATAAACGGCTCAATCACATCACGGCGAAATGCTTCGCGCATGTCCATATTGTAGAAGTCGATGCCAAGCGTATCGGCCACGCGGCGGGCATCATAAGCGTCCTCGGTGGCGCAACAGGAGCCGTGACGGGCGATATCCTCGCGTGAATAGTCCCAGACATGCAGGAATACGCCGATCACCTCAACCCCGGCCTGATGCAGCAGAGCCGCCATCACAGAGGAATCCACGCCGCCGCTCATGGCGGCAATAACGCGCTTCCCCTTCAGTTCGGAGAGGTCGTTCGAGGTAATCATGCGGCGGCATTATGCCTACATCGTCCCCAACACAAAACCGGAACATCTGCTATATTCTGAATAGACCGGACAGAACATGAACAGGGAGACATCAGATATGACTGCAATCAAACACGGTTTTTTACATGCGATGCTCGCACTGGCGTTTATGCTGGCGATACCCGGGCAGGCGCTGGCGGACTCAAAGGATGAAATCAATATTGGCGTTGACGCCACGCTGGAGCAGTTCAAAGCCGACATCAAAGGCGGTAAGGCATTTCTGAAAAAAGCGGAAGGCGTGCTTGTATTTCCCAGTGTAATCAAGGCCGGCTTTGTCATTGGCGGCGAATATGGCGAGGGCGCGCTCCGCCTCAATGGTAAAACGGTTGAGTATTACAGCACCGCCGCAGCCTCATTCGGATTTCAGCTCGGGGCGCAATCCAAGTCACTCATACTGGTGTTCATGAACAAGAATGCCCTTAAGGATTTCAGAAACAGCGATGGCTGGAAGGCAGGCGTGGACGGCTCGGTAGCCATCGCAGAATGGGGAGCAGGCGAAGACATCAACACCGTAGATATCAAAGACCCGATCATCGGCTTCATGTTCAGCAACAAGGGCCTGATGTACAACCTGACCATCGAGGGCTCGAAGTTCACCAAGATCGTCCGCTGACGAACAAAACCGGAACATCTGCCAAGGAAACGCTAATGTGTTCCTATTTTCTTTATGGTTTGGGTTTCGATTTAGACCTTGTGACCGGAAAAGATTCCCGACCCCTTTTCTTCACGACCCCTTTTCTTCATCCTAAGTTTAACGCAATACCATTGGCCCTTCGACTACCGGCTGCGGGTCGCGAGGGGGACTCTGGATATGGAGCGAGCCATAGGTCACTCTGAATGGACTCGAAACATGCACGTCTACTGCTTCGTTCCAGCGTCCGGCTAGAGCACTAAGATCCTGAGTATCGGGGATAATATCGGCCGATGAAGCGGTCCAAGAGGTTAATGGCTGCATAACTACTTCTCCGTACTCCAACCAGATTTGAAGGAAATGTGTTCAAAGCCCCTTTGAGGCATAGATTTAAGTAACTCCAATATGCCCACCTGCACTGCATTGTTCAAGCATCCCTGCATAGAGGCCTGTACCAACTGCTGAATCAAAGCTTGAATCTGTTCTTGGTTCATCTCAGCCGGAAGTTGCGGCAGGTTTATTGCTGGGGACTCGATATTGTTCAAGTTCAATGTCAAATTGGGTGGTACTTGGCGCAATCTCCTCACTTTCACCGACTTCTTACAAATATCGAACCGGGTCTCGCTCTCAACAGAGGCCAAGCAAAGATCGTCCCACGTATGCTCTTCCAGATTACGCTCGATCAGATGCTCCCCTGGCTGGAAGGGCTCCTCTAAGTGAAACAAGTCACGATACTCTAGATAGAGCTGCCATATGAGATCATCAACTCTAGTATCTTCTGCCTTTTTGACATGACCCAAGCCAAGGTATTTTACGGCTTCGGACCTGTTGATTGCGTGATTGTGGGAGTATACCTCTGACGACAGCTTCTTAATAATATCGTTATTATCTTCCTCTGAGAAAGGTTCGGCGCGTGTGCTCAAAAGCCGATGCCCCACGAGTTTTGTTTCTTCCAACAGGCGATTTACAGCGCCAAGCGCAAGCGGATGAACCTTTCGAGTCAATTCGCGTAACCCCTCCATCGTTTCGTCCGGTCTCTCACAACCGAACCTTTTCAGCAGAGAGAAATATCCGGTTACGTCTTCAACCGAAACCGGCAGGCGTTCCCTCGTCTCTCCCTCGGTTGGATTATATGGTCCGTGACTGATGGTTGCGTCAATTGGGCCAAGCTCTGCCTTTTTCGTCATTACAATTTCATCAGCACCGAGGCAGATGACGGTGGCTGCAGAATGGCACCGATACGGCACAAGAACCCTGAAAGAGCCTTTGTGGCAATACTGCCTAAACATTGACACCAGAGTCCACGGCACATCGCTTGCTCCGCCACGGCTGTAGAGGAAGAGATCAAGCTTACCATTTTCATCGCTTCCCGACTCAATGATATGTTCATGAATCACAGATACGACATCCGGCATTATCGGGACAGCCAGTCCTTGACGGTCACTTGTGCAGTAAGCAATTACACGCGATCCTCGCTTCTCTTGAATTTGCTTTATGAGTTCTATGCGCTTGTCCCTGCTCATGCTTTTTCCATCTTCCTATTTTTCCGAACTATTTAATTCCATCGTTTTAGCCAACCTAACAGGGCAATCTTAGATTTGGCAATAATTGGCCTGTTGTAATCGCTGATGCTCAATGTCCGCTTATGGTGTCAAAAGCAGACGTTCGCTTAAGGCTAAAAGAACTTAGCTGATCTGTTTCGGCACCGGCAGCGACAGGCCGGTGCTGTTACGCATGAGCATGGCCTTCAGCGGCCCGGCATTGCCCAGCAGCCGCATGCCGAAATTGCGGATTTGGGGAAGCATCGGCCAGTCATGAGTGAACAACTGGTGGAAGCTCTCCATCGAGCCCATGACGGAAAGAACGTCGGGCATGCGCTTGTGCATATAGCGGTTCAACACATCCATCTCGCCGATATCCTCCCTGAAGCGCCGGGCATCAACGATTTCCTGTGCAAGCACCATGGCATCGCGCAGGCCGAGATTCACGCCGAGTCCTGCCAGGGGGTGAATCGTATGTGCCGCATCGCCAACCAGAGCCAGCCGTGGACGTACGACATGATCGGCAAGTCTTGCTTTCAACGGAAACGCAGCGCGCTCCCCTGCCTCTTCGATGCGTCCGAGCACCGGGCCCAAGGCAAGATTCAATGCTTCAAGAAACCCGGCATCATCAAATGCCATCAAACGGTCGGCATCCTGATTCTCCGCGCTCCAGACAATCGAACATAGACCGCCCGTCATCGGCAGGAAGGCCAATGGGCCGGTGGTTGAAAAGCGTTGGTAGGCAGTATCGCGGTGGCTGAACTGCGGCTTCACAGTGGCGACAATGCCCTTCTGTTCATAGTCGCGTTCAACACACAGGCCGATACCTGCCTTGTTCCGAATCCACGATCGGGCGCCATCGGCACCGACGATCAGCGGCGCTGCAAACGCACGGCCATCGTTCAATCGCACCGAAACCTGATCCGCCGCCCACTGCACATCTTCGATCTCGGCCGGGCAGTACAAATGAACATTGTCCGCATCATGCAGCGTCTCCTGCATGGCGTTACACGTCTGGCTGTTCTCAATCAGATAGCCCAGTGCTTCCTGTTCTATTTCGAAGGCCTCGAAACGAATGCTGCCGGCATGCTGTCCGTCCCAGACGCGCATGGCCCGTATCGGCCCGGCATGCTCTTCCAGGTGCGTCCAGACGCCGAGGCCACGCAGAATCTCTACATTGCCGGCCACAATGGCGCTGACGCGACAGTCTCGCTCCAGCGATAACATGGGCTTCGACTCGGCCCGTTCGAAAAGGCCAACGCTGAGCTTTGCACCTTTCAGGGCGCAGGCAAGACCTAGGCCGACCATGCCACCGCCAACGATCAGTACATCATGTTTGATAGCTTTCACTTTCCCTTCCTATGCCCGCATCTGGCTCAGGCCCGCTGCATGTCTGAGCAACCAGTCCTTGGCAGATGGCAACTGCTGCAAGCCTTCCAGCCCCCAGCCGCGGGCAAAGCGAACCGGCGCCAGCTCGTTGTTGAATAGGGCGTTCAGCCCTTCCGTGAACCCAATGACGGATGCATTATCGGCCATTCGCCCACCTTCATATGCCTCCAGCACAATCATAGCCCCCACATCACGTCTGCCGCGCACAGCGGCACCGACCGCATCGGCCAGGGTTCGAACATCACGCATGCCGAGATTCAGGCCCTGGCCCGCCACCGGATGCAGGGTATGGGCGGCATTGCCGATCAGGGCCAGGCGTTTGGCTGTGCGCCGCCTGGCCTGACGCAGTTCGAACGGAAAGCAAGCCCGCGGCCCGGTTTCCACCATATCCCCCAGCCTGCCGCGCAGATCAGCGCCGATAGCCCGGCTCAGGCGGCGCAGAAACATGACATCAGGCATCGACAGGGTTCGGCTCGCCTCTTCCGGCTTCAGCGTCCATACAATCGAGAAGCGTTTCTCATCGAGTGGCAACAGGGCCAGCGGCCCGCTGCTGCGGAAGCATTCAAAGGCGGTATGGTCATGCGATTTTTCAGGCGTGACTGAGGCGACGATGCCGAAGCGGTTGTGATCCCAGCCGAAGGCGCCGATGCCCGCCATGTTGCGAATCTGGCTGTTTGTGCCGTCGGCGGCGACAACCAGCGAACCCTTTAAGCGTTTCTCCCTCTTTGAGTCGCGGACAATTATATGTGCGGCATCATCCTCAAGGCTCATGGATCGCACGCTGGCAGGACAATACATATCCACCTTGCCTTCCAGATGCTTGTACAGCGACTTCAATACATGCGCGTTCTCGACCACATAGCCCAACGCATCAATGTTCGCCTGCTGGTGATGAAGCTGTACGCAGCCACGATTATCCGCCTCGTTGACGGAAATCTGCTTGATCGGGGCAACGCCCAGAGCCTTGATATCCTGCCAGACGCCAAGGGCGTCGAAATGGCAGCGTGAGCCGTAGGAAAGCGCAATGACACGTTCGGGCTGACTTGGGCCGGTATGGGGAGGCTGCATCTCGATAAGGGCGACCTTGAGTCCCAGCGCCTGCATCTCAAGCGCCAGTGCCCCGCCGCACATGCCGCCACCGACAATCATGATGTCGTAATTTCTTCTTCTGACGCCCATACTCAAACCATACAACGCTTAGGGGGTTTGAGGAACTTTACTTACCTCGACGCCAACCGTAAGGCCCAGATTGTTTGCGGCACTAGCCTGATTGCAGGCGATCTCGATGAGTCCGTTGGCGTTTTCATACCAGAAGCATACGCCCCGCCCTGCATCGTTGAACGTTCTTGAATGGGCCAATTCATGCCCTGCCACTTCAACTACCGCATCATGAGCCAACATCCCGGCTCTCAGACCGGTCATAGCGTTGCCGTAGTGATCGATATAGATGATCTCGGCCAGATCGTCCGGCCAGTCCGCAAATCCCGTATCGGGTTCGATTAACCTGGAGTCCGGCATCTTTCCCGAAGCCAGCATGGCCGCTACCGGCGCGAACAGGTCACGGCCGTGGAAGCTAGTCGACATGTTTTCCGGCTGCCAGGTAATCTCATATGATTCAGCCTTCAAAGACCTGCGGCGGACGATCTCGAACAGGCCGTTGTCCGGGCCGACATACCAGCGACCATCGGCCTGCATCATGACCGGCCTGCGGCTTGAGCCCACGCCCGGATCAACCACACACAGAAACACCGTCTCGGCCGGAAATTCATCGGCATAGACGGCCAGCAGATAGGCCGAGGCGCGGATGTTGAAGCTGGGCGCATCGGCAAACAGGCGCACAACAGGGACGCCAGGAGCCTGTTGGTACAGCACAGCTTCCATTTGGCCCATGTACGGGCCGCTCAGGCCGAAGTCTGTGAACATTACGATCATACATGGAGATTAGCAGCCGCGGTCAGGCTTGACACTTCCACGGGTGTAGACAAACTGAGCGCGCTCCAATCCCAAGCTTGCCGAAGTGGTGGAATTGGTAGACACGCCAGACTCAAAATCTGGTGCCCTCGCGGGCGTGCCGGTTCGACTCCGGCCTTCGGTACCATGGGAACAATCACGAGGGACTGCGCTAAGCGTGAGTCCCTTTCTTGTATTTGAAGCTCATGTTTGAAACCATGATGGATATGCTGGCGCACGAAGGTATGCAATGACGAGCAGAAACAACGAGATCAAGGCACGCACACAGAGCCTCGAAACGGCTCTGAGCGAGCGCATCCTGCTGCTCGATGGCGCCATGGGCACAATGATCCAGAGTTATAAACTGGAAGAAGCCGGCTACCGTGGCGAACGCTTTGCCGGCTGGGGCTGCGATCTCAAAGGCAACAATGACCTGCTCAGCCTGACCCAGCCGCAGATCATCCGTGATATCCACAAGGCCTACCTTGATGCCGACTCGGACATCATCGAAACGAATACCTTTAACGCCAATGCAGCATCCATGGCCGATTACGGCATGCAGGAACTTGTCTACGAGTTCAACAAGACCGGGGCTGCCCTGGCGCGTGAAGCTGCCGATGCCGCATCCACGCCCGAAAAAGTCCGCTTCGTTGCCGGTGTCCTTGGTCCCACCAACCGTACTGCATCGATCTCGCCTGACGTCAACGACCCTGCTAAGCGCAATATCAGCTTCGACGAACTGGCCGAGTCGTACCTTGAAGCCACACGTGGCCTTGTTGATGGTGGCGCCGACATCATCCTGATCGAAACGATCTTCGACACCCTGAATGCCAAAGCGGCCGTATTCGCCATTGAGACCTATTTCGAGCAGGAGGGCATTCGCCTGCCGGTGATGATCTCCGGCACGATCACCGATGCCTCGGGCCGCACCCTGTCGGGGCAAACCGCCACGGCCTTCTATCACTCGCTGGCGCATGCAAACCCGATCAGCATCGGCTTCAACTGTGCGCTGGGTGCGGCCGAGCTGCGTCAATACGTCGAGGAGTTGTCGAATACGGCGAATTGTTTCATCAATGCGCATCCGAATGCGGGCCTGCCGAACGAATTCGGCGACTATGATGAAACGCCGGAGCAGATGGCTGCCGAGATCGGTGAATGGGCCAGAAGCGGCTTTCTGAACATCATCGGCGGCTGCTGCGGCGCCTCCCCTGCGCACATCCGGGCCATGGCCATGGAAGTGGATGATATTGCGCCGCGCCGGATTCCGGAGCTTCCCGTCCAGTGCAGGCTTTCGGGTTTGGAGCCGCTCCTCATCAGCAAGGACTCGCTGTTCGTAAATATCGGCGAACGCGCCAACGTCACCGGCTCGGCCATCTTCAAACGGCTGGTTCTTGAAGGCGATTACGACAAGGCGCTCGATGTCTGCCGCAACCAGGTCGAGAACGGCGCCCAGATGATCGACATCAACATGGACGAAGCCATGCTCGACGGCGAAAAGGCCATGGTCACCTACCTCAATCTGATTGCCTCGGAGCCGGATATTGCCCGCGTGCCCATCATGCTCGACTCATCGAAATGGAACATTATCGAGGCCGGTCTGAAATGCATCCAGGGCAAGGGCGTCGTCAACTCGATCAGTCTCAAGGAAGGCGAAGAGGCCTTTATCGCACACGCCAGGCTGCTCAGGAAATATGGCGCCGCCGTTATCGTCATGGCCTTCGATGAAACAGGCCAGGCCGACACAAGACAGCGCAAGGTCAAGATTTGCGCACGCTCGTACAGGATTCTCGTGGACGAGGTGGGCTTTCCGCCCGAGGACATCATCTTCGATCCGAATATCTTCGCAGTCGCCACCGGCATTGAGGAGCACAACAACTACGCCGTGGACTTCATCGAGGCCACGCGCGAAATCAAGCGGACACTGCCGCACGCCATAATCTCCGGCGGCGTATCAAATGTGTCGTTCTCCTTCCGCGGCAACAACCCTGTGCGCGAAGCCATCCATGCGGTCTTCCTGTATCACGCCATTCATGCCGGCATGGATATGGGCATCGTCAATGCCGGCCAGTTGGCCGTCTACGATGAACTGCCGGAGGAATTGCAGCAGCGCGTCGAAGATGTTGTTCTCAACCGACGTCCGGACGCCACCGACCGTCTGCTGGAGATTGCCGATAAATACAGGGGCGATGGCGTACAGGCGAAAAAGGAAGATCTGGAATGGCGTAGCTGGGATGTCGCCAAACGCCTCGAACATGCGCTTGTTAAAGGCATTGATGCCTTTGTGGACGAGGATGCCGAGGATGCCCGCCAGCATTTTGAACGCCCGATTCAGGTGATCGAAGGCCCGCTGATGGACGGCATGAACGTTGTCGGTGACCTGTTCGGCGACGGCAAGATGTTCCTGCCGCAGGTGGTGAAATCCGCCCGCGTCATGAAAAAGGCCGTCGCCTACCTGATGCCATTCATCGAGGCGGAGAAGGCGGAAGGCGCCTCGTCGTCCAATGGCAAGATACTCATGGCCACGGTCAAGGGCGATGTGCATGACATCGGCAAGAACATCGTCGGTGTTGTTTTGCAGTGTAACAACTTCAAGGTCATCGACCTCGGCGTCATGGCGCCTGCCACCAGGATTCTCGAAGCTGCGAAAGAGCATGATGTGGACATCATCGGCCTCTCCGGCCTGATTACCCCTTCGCTTGAAGAGATGGTGCATATCGCCATGGAAATGAAGCGCCTGGAATACACCGTGCCGATCATGCTGGGCGGCGCCACCACCTCCAAAGCGCATACGGCCGTGAAGATTGATCCTGAGTACGATAAGCCCGTCGTCTGGGTAAAAGACGCCTCACGCGCCGTTGGCGTGGCCCAGAACCTGATCAGCGAAACCATGCGCGAAGGTTTTATATCCGGGCTCAGGGACGACTATGAGCAGGTAAGACAACGTCATGAAGGACGCCAGCAGATCATCAAGTGGCTGAGCCTTGAGGATGCACGCGCCAACAAGTCCAGGATTGACTGGGATCATTTCACCCCGGCCACACCAAACAAATCCGGCGTTCAGGTATTCGATAATATCGATCTGAAGGACATCAGCGCCTATATCGACTGGACGCCGTTCTTCCATGCATGGGAGCTTAAGGGCGCCTATCCGCGCATCTTTGACGATGCGGAAAAAGGCAATGAAGCCCGCAAGTTATACAATGATGCAAAGGCTATGCTTAAACGGATTGTCGATGAGAAATGGCTGACGGCCCGCGCTGTGACCGGCCTGTTTCCGGCCGCATCCACCGTGAATGACGATGTGATTGTCTACGCCGACAAAGCTCATAAGAAAGAGGCTGCCACCCTGCACTTCCTGCGGCAGCAACAGGAAAAGCCGCCGGGCAAACCGAACCGGTGCCTGTCCGACTTTGTCGCTCCTGCCGATTCGGGCGTAAATGACCATATCGGCATGTTTGCCGTCACTGCCGGTATTGGTATTGAGAAAAAAGTCGCCGAGTTCGAGGCGGCTCATGACGATTACTCGGCAATTATGCTCAAGGCCCTGGCCGACAGGCTGGCCGAAGCCCTGGCCGAAATGATGCACGCACGGGTTCGTAAGCAAGATTGGGCCTATGCCTCCGATGAAACCCTTGATAACGACGCGTTAATTCGTGAGGAATACAAAGGCATCCGGCCTGCGCCCGGTTATCCGGCCTGCCCCGAACACACGGAAAAGGCCACGCTGTGGCAGCTTCTCGATGCCGAGAAGGCAACCGGCATATCGCTGACCGAAACCTTTGCCATGTACCCGGCCGCCTCGGTTTCAGGCATTTATATCGCCCATCCCGATGCCTGTTACTTCGCCGTTGGCAAGATCAATCGCGATCAGGTTGAGGATTACGCCCGGCGCAAAGGCATGAGCATCAAGGAAGCCGAGCGCTGGCTGGCTCCGAATCTGGGGTACGAGACATAAAGTGTGGCAAGCTCTGGTTGGCAGTAAGATGAAAGGCAGGTTGATTTGGAGCCTTAATCGTGGCGCTGTGATAGGGTGCATTCCTGTTTTGACCGAATCATACAGGCCATGTTCAACCGGCATAGCCATCCAAATCAGCGAAAAAACGAAATAAGGAAGACACATGGCAAAAACCTATTATTCCTACGAAAAACGGCAGAAAGAATTGGCGAAGCAAAAGAAGAAGGAAGAAAAACGGCTGCGTAGACTGGAAAAAAAGAATCCTCAGGCCGAAGAACCGCAGGTCGACTCTGGATCTGACACCTGATACTCGACCGCTTTAGCCATGCCCCGTAGACCATCACACGTTCTGATCATTGGCTATGGTGAGATGGGCCTGGCCATGCAGCATTTACTTGGAGAACGGCACAACCTCGCAATCTATGACAACCGACCCATCACAGGGCTTGAGCCCGTCGACCTCGAAGATGAAGCCTCCAGAGCCGATTTTGTCATACTCTGCGTACCGACCCAACCCCACCGGGAAATTCTCTCAATGCTTCTCCCCTATCTGCAAAGGAGCTGCATCTGCCTGAGCATCGCCAAGGGCCTTGATGATGCGGGCAAAACGCCTGCGCAGATTTATGCCGAGATGTTCGGGAAGGATCACGCCTATTGCCTTCTCTACGGGCCGATGATTTCCGAGGAAATTCGCGCCGGACGGGACGGATTCGCCGATCTTGGTTGTTCCAACGTGTCAGCTTCCCGAAAAGTACGTGAACTTTTCAGTGGCAGCCGATTGCACATTCGGGAATGCGACGACATCACTGGCATTTCCTGGGCCGTCATCCTCAAGAATGTCTACGCCATGGCCTTCGGCATGGCCGATGAACTGGCACTGGGCGACAACGTACGCGGCTTTCTGGCGGTTACAGCCCAGCAGGAGCTGAGCGCCATCGTTAAAGCGATGGGTGGAGACCCTGCCACGCCTTTACATCTCGCCGGACTCGGCGATCTCATCACCACGGCCACAAGCGCCGGTTCCCACCACCATGAACTGGGTCAGAAGCTCGCACGTGGCGATCTTGCGGACATCCGTGGCGAGGGCGTGCATACGCTGGCCATGGTGGAGAAATACCAGCTATTCGACACCTCGAAATGTCCCCTATTCGGCCTGATCCACGGAGTTGTTAGAAACCCGGAGAATGCTGCCGAAAAGTTCCGGACATATTTGGAAACCATTTAGTTACCAAGCACGATCCAGCCTGAACATTTCATGTACGTATTATTACGTATAGCTCTTCCAAGACTCACTCCATATGATTTGCGCATATGGACAGTGGATAAATGCTTGTTTTGAATGGAGGGTCAAATAAAAACCATTATCATCATTGTCGCCGGAGTAGTTATTGTGCTCGCTGGCGATTACATCGTTCAGGAGTTACGCGCACCGGCAACTTGCGGCGTTGCCACAGCTTATCTTTTACCTGACAAGTGCGCGGGCGCATGTCCTTTGGGCACCGCTCCACCATGCGCTGCCACTGCAGTTGGCCCTTACGGGTGGGGAGGCGCTCTGGGTACACAGGCGACAGCCTGCGCCTGTGCCATCCCGCCTGCCCCCGGTACAACCGGAGGTATAGCTCCAGTTACAGGAGGGACTGTAACCAATCCAAATCCTCCTCCAACTGGAGGAAGCGGGAACTAGCCATCTCGATAAGCGGAACTTGATCACAGGCATCTGCAGTTTATTCCTGATTGATTCCGGCTAGAGTTCAGGTATGAGTTCATACCTGTTCTCTCTGCTGGTTTATGCGCTTCCGGCCAACATTCTGGCCGCAATCATCATGCCTTCAGGCAGAAACAAGACGCAGCGCCTCATTGGCATCTGTCCTGTTCGTGAAATTCATCCTGCTGATCGCCATCTTCATGCCTGGCCTGACCGAGAGGGTTTAGATATTAACCATGCAGTTGCAACACTGGGATACTGAAAAACACGGGCAAGTCTCCGAGCAGAAAATGCGCAGCCAGCTTGAAGCGCTGGGTTATTCCGTTTCGCGCTACACCTATCCGCCCGGCACGTATTTTGCCCCGCATACACATCATGTGGACAAGATCGACGGTGTGCTCGCTGGCAGGTTTAAAATGAGCATGAGTGGCCAGTCCGTAATCCTTGAGGCAGGCGATACTTTGGCAGTACCCAAGGGCGCAGTGCACAGCGCCGAGGTAATTGGGGATGAGTCCGTCGTCAGCCTCGATGCCATCAAATACCGCTAGAGGACCGGCTTGAAAGAATTCCCCTTCGCTGGCGACTACCTGTCCATGATGAAAAGAGCGCTTTTGTTTCTTTCCGGCCTAATGTTATTGCTGCCGATTGGCAGCCATGCTTTTCAGGAGGGCTCTTCCATGTCCGATCAGGAACTCAGACAGCGGCTGACGCCGCTGCAATACAAGGTCACACAGGAAAACGGAACTGAACGCGCCTTTGATAACGCCTACTGGGACAACAAAAAGCAAGGCATCTATGTCGATATCGTATCCGGTAAAGCGCTGTTCAGCTCAACGGACAAGTTCGATTCCGGCACAGGCTGGCCCAGCTTCACGAAGCCCCTGAAGACAGACAATATCGTGGAAAAGAAGGATCGCAGCTTTTTCACAGTGCGTACGGAGATTCGAAGCAGGCAAGCCGACTCGCATCTGGGCCATGTATTCAACGATGGCCCGGCCCCGAGCGGCCTTAGATACTGTATCAATTCTGCGGCGCTGCGCTTTGTTCCGAAGGAAGATATGGAAGCCGAAGGCTTTGGAGAGTACCTCAGCCTGTTAAAATAGAAGTGGTCAGGAAGCCTTTTCGTAAAGTTTCATGGCGCGCTCCTCGAACACATGCACCATGGAGCGGCAGGCGCTGGAAAAGATCGGTGAAGCCACAAGGCTGAGAACTGCATTTTTAAACTCGAATTCGATGGAAAAGTGGACGCGGCAGGAATGCTCCCCTATCTCCTCGAACGTCCACAGCGAATCCAGGTAACGGAAAGGCCCCTCCAGCAGCCGAACCTCGATCAGCTTCGGAGCAAGATAACGGTCAACGGTCTGGAAGGCATGGTGAATGCCGGCAAACTCGGCCACCAGTTCCGCCGTCAGTTCGCCATCCTTCCGGGTAAGTATCCGGGCATCGTGCAACCATGGCAGAAAGGCCGGATAAGCCTCGATATCCATAACCACATCGTAGACATGCCGGGCCGAACACGGCAGGACACGCGTTTCCTCGAAGCTTGGCATCAGCTTCGCCTCTTCTTGCCGGATGTGTCGGCATACGGGTTCTCCGAAGCTGCAAACACAAAGCGCACCGGTACGCCGGGTAACTTGAATGTCTTGCGGAAATGCTGCTCCAGATAGCGTCTGTACTGGTTCTCAATCTTCGGACGATTACAGAAAATCTTGATCGTCGGCGGATAACTCGAAAGCTGCGTACAATATTTCAGCCTCACAACGGCGCCCTTAATGCTCGGCGAATGGTGCTGCGCCTGTGCCTTGGTCAGCCAGCGGTTAAGTTGTCCGGTGGAAAAACTGGCGCCGTTTCTTCGCGCTGCCTTTACCGCCTCATGCAACAGGCCTTTTACACCCGTATTTTCCTTGGCGGAAATACGCAGTACGGCAATGTCCGGCAGGCTGCGCATGCGGAAATTCAGGCGTTCAGCATAATGCCTCCACTGCGCATCATCGAGTAAATCCCCTTTGTTGACGGCTACCAGCGCAGCACATCCTTCCTCGCTGGCCAGCTTCAGCAACCGCATATCCTGCTCGACGATGGTTTCAGCTCCATCCACCAGCAGTACGGCGGCCTGGGAGCGGCGCAGGGCCTGTTCGGCCTTAACGCGTGAAACAAACTCGATGACATCGGATATGCGCGCGTGCTTGCGCTGTCCGGCCGTATCGATGAGGCGTATGAAGCCGCCCTTGAATGGGAGATCACTGTCCACGCTGTCGCGGGTGGTGCCGGCCACTGGGTTTACGACCATGCGATTCTTGCCCAGCCAAGCGTTAACCAGCGTGGACTTGCCGACATTGGGCCGGCCGATAACGGCAATACGCGCCAGGGGCTCCTCAGTATCCGCCGGAGCATCAAAAACAGGGACAAGCTTATCCGCCTGCCCGGCAAGCTCAGCAATGCCATGTCCGTGCATGGCGGAGACGGCAACCGGATCGCCGATGCCCAAGGCATGGAATTCCACTTCCAAATCAGGCTTTTCTGACTTGTTTACAGCCAGCAGGACAGGAATCTGCTGCTGCCGCAATTTTCCGGCAATGGTTACATCCGCTGGAGTCAGTCCTGAAATGCCATCCACCACAAACAACACCATATCGGCCACATCAAGGGCCGCTTCCACCTGTTGATCAATCGCAACCTGCATATCACCATGCTGCGATTCGCCGATGCCGCCGGTATCGACAAGCATGACCTTGCGATCCCCCAGCGTGCAGAGCGCCTCCAGGCGATCCACGGTTACGCCGGGCCGGTCGCCTACGATAGCCTTTCTCTGTTTGATGAGCCGGTTGAAGAGCATGGACTTACCGACATTGGGCCGGCCGACGATGGCCACAACTGGGACGCGTACGTCCATCAGCGTATCAGATACATGCCGCCCAGATTGTTGCGGATCAGGACACCGTCTTGAGTTGCCACAGGGGCGCGGTCAATCCGGCCCGGCAATTCGAGCTCTCCCGACTTGTTACCGTCCAGCGTAAGCGCATGCACACTCCCCTGATCGTCTGCCACAATCAGCCTGCCATTCAGGAAGGCCGGGCCAACGAGGGCCACATCCGCCACATGCTGTCGCCAGATGCTGTCGCCAGAGGCCCCATCCAGTGCGGCAACGTCTCCATCGTTTGTCGAAACATAAAGTTGATCACCCTGAACAAGCGGGGTTGACTTCAAAGACAGTTTGCGTGCCCACAGTTGCTCGCCGTTTTCGGGATTCAGGCCAATAAGTTGTCCCTGGAAGAAAGATACAATGAGCACACCGGAGACAAACACAGGGCTGGCGACAGGAACGCGCAGTTCACGCAGAACAGCCGCTCTCGCATCCAGAACCAACTGCCTGCGCCAGAGAAGATTGCCGTTTTTCCGATCCAGCGCCACGGCATCGCCATTGGTGAACATCGCATAAATGCGATCACCCATGACCAGTGGCGCTGAACCCAGATGCATGGCCATGCCGCCGAGTTGGCTGGCATAGCTCCAGAGTTTTTCGCCATCCGGATTAAAGCTGTAAATCCGGTTATCAGCCGTCTGAAGCAGGAAATTGTCTCCGGCCATCACCGGACGGCCGAGCAATACCGAGGAAAGCTGCTTTCGCCACGCAACAGAGCCCAGAGACGGGTCAATGCCGTAGATACTGCCGTTGCTGTCGCCCAGAACAACAAGCCCATTGGGTAATGCCAGCGCACCGGACTCGCAGGGAGATTGCAGGGCGATGCGCCTGACCTCACTGCCGTTCTGGCTGTAGACATGCACACGCTTGTCGCCAGCCCCGAGCACAATCCATTCGCCGGCAACAGCAGGATAGGAATTGGCTGCCGGCATCAACGGCTTGCGCTGATCGACGTTTGTGCTCCAGGCAACATCCAAACTGCTTACGATTGGCGCTGCAACTTCAGGCTTTGCTTCTTCCGCAGGCGAATCCTGCCAAAGCGCACAGCCAGCCAGAATATGACTGCCCAGAAATACGCCAACGATAGATAGTTTCAGCTTCATTCGGCGGCAGTTCCCAACACGGCCAGCCGGCGTGCAATCGTCTTGTCGAGGTCGGTGTCATGCGATTTTGCCGCCCGCGCCTTGTTGTAGAAATCGCGTTTCTCGGAAACCGTAGCGGCAGCCTGCGCCAGCAGGTAATAACGCAACTGCTCGTAATGCTTGCCTGCCGGCTCATTCAGCAATGCGTTGGCCTTGGCGGTATCGTCCTGCTTCAGATACAGGGCAGCCAGATCCAGCCTGGCCTGCGTCTCAATCTCAGCAGTCAAACCTCTCTGGGCCAGAAGCGCCTGCAAATGCTGTTCGGCATTATCCGCATCCAGCCTGGCCAGTTGCATCAGCGCCAGCACGGCATAAGCCGTATTGTCATAATCCTGCACGACCGTTTTCAACAGGCTTTCCCTCTGGCCGCTGTCAGTGGCGCCCATCGACTGGTGATACAGAATTGCGGCTGATGCTCTCTGCGAAGCGCTTCGCTCTTTCCACAGCGCTGCGCCAAGCATGAGGATGAACACGGCGATGCCGGCGGCGATCAGCCTCTGCTGATTCTCCTGCGCCCAGGCCAACAGCTTGGCTGTGCGCATGTCACGCTTGAGCTCTTCCATTTCCCCGTGCGCCACCTCTACCGGTTGCGGCTCGTTTGTCTTCCTGTCGATTTTCTTGTCTTTACCAAGAGGCTTGTCGTTCACTTTTGCTTATCCCTCACATGTTTTTCAAGGCGTCCGGCAAGCTAAGGCCGGGCAGACCACTGTCAATGAACTATCTAAGTTTCGGCCTGTGCCTTGTCCGATCGCATCAGTATCTTCAGCACGCTCTGCACGAGGGCCGCCATGGGAATGGCCACAAAAACGCCAACCAGCCCCCACAGGCTGCCGAAGATAAGAATCGCAACAATGATTGCAATCGGATGCAAGTTCACCACTTCGGAAAAAATCCAGGGAACCAGCACATTTGCGTCCAGAATCTGGATGACCGCATAGGTAATCAGCGCATAGGCAGTCACATCGCTCCAGCCCCATTGAAACAGGGAGAGCAGAACAACCGGCACCGCCACCAGGGCAATGCCTACAAACGGAATCCAGACTGAAATTCCCGTCAGCGCGCCCAAAAGGAGCGCATACTCGTGGCCAAACATCCACAGCCCGAGCCAGGTTGCGGCACCGACGATCAGTGTCTCCCACACCTTGCCACGGATGTAATTGCCGATTTGCACATCGACCTCATTGCCCACCTGATTCAGCAGCGTGCGCTCTTTCGGGAGAAAGTCCTGCGCCCAGGCGATTAGCTGCAACTTGTCCTTGAGCATGAAAAAGACAAGCACGGGCACGAGCACGACATAAATCATCAGCGTAATCAGTCCCGGAATCGAAGCCAGCGAGAACGAAAACAGCTCGCCACCCCATCCCTGAAGTTTGCCAGCCGCAGCAACAATCAACTGCTGCACATATTCCGGTTTGATCCAGCCGGCATAGTTCTCCTGCAGGGCATGCAGAAAGGTGCGCAGGTTCGTTACGTGTTCGGGCACCTGCATAATCAGGCGGCCAACCTGCTCGGTCAGCAGAGGAATCACTCCAAGCAGCAGAAAAAGCATCATGCACAGGGCGCCCAACCCCACAATGCTGATGCTCAACAGACGAGGCAACTGGAAGCCCTCCAGCAGTTCCACCACGCCGTCCATCACATAGGCCAGGACGATGGCAACGATAAGTGGCGCCAGGATGTCACCCATCAGAATCAGCAGGGCGAAAATAACAAGGAGCGAGGCCAGCATCATCATCTGATCCGTATCGCCCAGCTTGGCGCGAACCCAGTCGATCACAGGCTGCATGTGACTACCTCCTTGCTGTCTTTCGTCATCAGCATAAGTGTGCCGGCTGCCAGTGTGGCAACAAGATGCATGGCCGAAGATATGCCATGCCACATGCCGAATGAGCGGCGTAACAGATGCTCATCGGGAAGAGATGAAATATCTCCCGCCTGCGCCTTCAGTGCCGCCATATGCGGAGCAATGGCAAATTCATTCAGAATGGCTATGAGCGCCAAAGCGCCCAGCAACATCCACAGAGGCCTTGGAGTCCCACGTCTCCACCATACAATAGCGACAGCTGATGCAAGTAACAGAATAAGAAGATTGGCCACATGAAAAACCTGACCTGCAAGCATGCCTGCTACCCGGCTGCTTTCTGCTTCGGCGAAAAGCACAGGCGCCACCACGTAGCCCGGAACAACAAACAACCCCAGAATCAGTGCCAAGCCCAGACGTATGGTTGCGCCGGCAACCCGGCCATGACTAAACGTAGCGAATCTCCTGAATCTCGAATTCGCGCTCACCGCCCGGCGCCAACACAGTGGTCATATCACCCTCTTCCTTGCCGATTAGGGCGCGGGCAATCGGAGAGGTAATCGAAATCTTACCCTGCTCAATGTCGGCCTCGTCCACGCCGACGATCTGATATTCCACCTCAGTGCCGCTATCCAGATCAATCAGGCCGACCGTAGCGCCGAACACAATCTTTTCCAAGCCGATGGCTGCCGGATCGATGACATGAGCCCGTCCGAGCTTATCCTCAACCTCTTTGATGCGCCCCTCCATAAACGACTGTTGCTCCTTGGCGGCATGATATTCGGCGTTCTCGGACAAATCACCATGTGCCCTGGCCGTGGATATGGCTTCAATGACCTCGGGCCGCTTGACACTTTTCAGATGCTTTAATTCCCGGCGCAGCGCTTCGGCTCCCACCACGGTCATTGGAACTCGTTCCACGATTGACTCCTTGTCCGTTTTCTCAAGCTCAAATCAGGCGTGATATTCCTGCAGGCAGCGCACCTGGGTGACATCCGCACGACTCAATATGGCTTCGGCAGCCGCCAGTCCTCCGGCCATGGTGGTAAAGTAAACCACCGCCCGATTCAGGGCTTCCTGGCGTATGGACTTCGAGTCGGCAATGGCCTGGGCGCCTTCCGTAGTATTCACAATCAGGTTTACATCACCATTCATGATGCGGTCGACAATATGCGGGCGGGTTCCGTCCGTCACCTTGGCAACAAGTGTACTGGCGACATCTGCAGCCTGCAGGGCAATGTGCGTCCCTGTGGTAGCCAGAATCTCGAATCCGGCCGATGCCAGCATACGCCCCAGTCTGACAGCCTGCTCCTTGTCAACTTCGCGCACGGACACAAAGGCGCGTCCGCTCTCCGGCAACCTCACCCCGGCTCCGAGCTGCGCCTTGTTAAAGGCCGCCGCAAAATCAGGCGCCAGACCCATCACTTCGCCGGTGGATTTCATCTCGGGCGACAGCAATGTGTCCACGCCGCGGAATTTGGCGAACGGGAATACGGCTTCCTTGACCGCCCGGAAATGCTTCGGCGCCGGTATCTTGCTGATGCCTTGCTTGGCAAGGCTTTTTCCGGCCATGATGCGCGCCGCCACCTTGGCCAGCGGCACACCGGTTGCCTTGGAAACGAACGGCACCGTGCGGCTGGCGCGCGGATTCACCTCAAGCACGTAAAGCGTTTCCCCCTGCAGGGCGAATTGGATATTGATCAAGCCCCTGACGCCAATGCCCAGGGCCAGTTCGCGTGTCTGCTTCTCCAACTCGGCAATCACATCCGCGCCAATCGAATGCGGCGGCAGGCAGCAAGCCGAATCGCCCGAATGCACGCCAGCCTCCTCAATATGCTCCATGATGCCGCCGATAATAACCTGCTCGCCATCGCACAGGGCATCAACATCAAGTTCAATCGCATTGTTCAGGAAGCGATCCAGCAGCACCGGGTGATCGAAACTGACGGAAACCGCCTCGCGCATGTAGCGCAGCAGGCCCTGCTCATCATGCACGATCTGCATGGCCCGTCCGCCCAGAACATAGGAAGGGCGTACGACGACCGGATAACCGATCTTTTCCGCCGCAGCTACAGCCTCTTCGACCGAGCGTGCTGTACCGTTCTCAGGCTGCCTCAGGCCGAGGGTATGCAACAGCTTCTGAAAACGCTCACGATCCTCGGCCAGATCAATGGCATCCGGGCTTGTGCCGATGATCGGCACACCGGCTGCTTCAAGCGCATTGGCCAGCTTCAAGGGTGTCTGGCCGCCGAACTGCACGATGACGCCATCCGGCTTCTCAATATCGACAATGGCCATGACATCCTCAAAGGTCAGCGGCTCAAAATAAAGGCGGTCGGAGGTATCATAGTCCGTTGATACCGTTTCCGGATTACAGTTGACCATGATGGTTTCAAAACCGTCCTCGGAGAGCGCAAAGGCGGCATGTACGCAGCAATAGTCGAATTCGATACCCTGGCCGATCCGGTTCGGGCCACCGCCCAGCACCATAATCTTGCGCTTGTCCGTCGGCTCGGCTTCGCATTCCTCTTCATAGCTTGAATAGAGATACGGCGTCTTGGCGGCAAATTCGGCCGCACAGGTATCGACACGTTTGAAGACTGGGACAATACCGGCATCCATACGCGCCTTGCGCACTTCCGCCTCGCCACATTCCATGATCTGACCCAGACGCACATCGGAAAGCCCCTCGCGCTTGGCCTGCCGCCACTCGCAAGCCTCGATATCTCCGGGCTTCCTGCCTGTAAACGCCTGCTCCATCTCGATCACAGCAGCGATTTCACGCATGAACCACGGATCAATGCGAGTCAACTCGATGATACGCTCCTCGCTCCAGCCCCTGTCGGGGCCAAGCCGCAGCGCCTCGCCGATCCACCACAGACGCTCGGCGCCCGGCACGGTCAGCTTCTCATGCAGAAAGGCATCTGTATCCACATCCCCGGGCACATGCATGTCGAAACCGAAGCTGTCGGTTTCCAGACCGCGCATGGCCTTGCCGAGCGATTCGGTGAACGTCCGGCCAATAGCCATAACCTCGCCCACCGACTTCATCTGGGTCGTCAATCGCTCGTCGGCGCCGGGGAACTTCTCGAAGGCGAAACGCGGCAGTTTCGTTACAACATAGTCGATGCTCGGCTCGAAGGCAGCGGAGGTTTCACCGGTGATATCGTTGCTGATTTCATCCAGCGTATAGCCGACCGCCAGCTTGGCGGCGATCTTGGCAATCGGGAAACCGGTCGCCTTCGAGGCCAGAGCCGACGAACGCGACACGCGCGGATTCATTTCGATCATGATCAGGCGTCCGTCTTTCGGGTTGACGGCGAACTGCACATTGGAGCCGCCGGTCTCAACGCCAATTTCGCGCAGGGTGGCGATCGAGGCATCGCGCATGCGCTGATATTCCTTGTCGGTCAGCGTCTGGGCCGGCGCCACCGTGATCGAATCGCCGGTATGCACGCCCATCGCGTCGAAGTTTTCGATTGAACAGATGATGACGCAGTTGTCGTTTTTGTCGCGCATCACCTCCATCTCATATTCCTTCCAGCCGATGATGGATTCCTCAATGAGGATTTCATCGGTCGGGCTGGCGTCGATGCCACTGGCGGCAATGATTTCGAACTCCTCCGGATTGTAGGCGATGCCGCCGCCCGTTCCGCCCATCGTAAACGAAGGGCGAATGATGATCGGATAGCCGATTTCCCCGGCCAGCGCCCGCGCCTCCTCCATGGAGTGGGCAAAGCCGCCGCGCGCCATTTCCAGGCCGATATTGTCCATGGCCTGCTTGAACAGTTCGCGATCCTCAGCCTTGTCGATGGCTTCCGGCTGGGCGCCGATCAGGTGCACATCGAACTTCTCCAGGATGCCGTGCTTGTTCAGGGAAAGTGCGCAGTTGAGTGCTGTTTGCCCACCCATTGTCGGCAGGATCGCGTCGGGGCGCTCCTTCTCGATAATCTTCGCCACCACCTCCCAGGTCACCGGTTCGATATATGTGGCATCGGCAAACTCGGGATCGGTCATGATCGTAGCCGGATTGGAGTTGACAAGAATGACCCTGTACCCCTCTTCCTTCAGCGCCTTGCAGGCCTGCACACCGGAATAGTCGAACTCGCAAGCCTGGCCGATCACAATCGGGCCGGCGCCAAGAATAAGGATGGATTCGATATCGTCGCGGCGTGGCATGGTTTAAGTGATCCCTCCTGACGGAACCGGCAGATTCATGATTCTGATGCGGCTGGATTGAAGCAGGCCCGAAGCATACGGAAACCCCACCCGAATGCCTACATCTAAACTCGGATTTGGACGGGTTTTATGTTGCGATCAGAGCTTCAAGAGGAGTGCAGGGCATATCGAAGGCCGCAGCCACCGCCGGGCAGGTCAGATGACCGTCCCATGTATTGACGCCCCGGATCAGCGCAACATTGGCCTTCAGGGCCTCTCTGATATCCGCTGCGGCCAGCTTGCACACATAGGAAGCTGTCACATTGGTCAAAGCGTATGTGCTCGTCACAGGCACCGAACCCGGGATATTCGGCACGCAGTAATGAATGATGCCTTCTTCCACATAAACAGGCTCGGCATGGCACGTCAGCCGGCTGGTTTCGCTCATGCCTCCCTGATCAATTGCCACATCGACGAATACGGAGCCGGGCCGCATGGTTCTCAGCATCTGTCTTGTCAGAAGCTGCGGTGCGCGTGCGCCGGGAATCAGGGCTGCGCCGACCAGCATGTCACAGTTCGGCAGCGCTTCACGAATGTTTATCGCATTCGATGTCAGCGTCACCACCTTGCCGTCGAAGATGTCGTCGATATAGCTGAGCCGCCCATGATCCGAATCGATAATCACCACCTGGGCGCCCAGGCCATAGGCGACCTTGGCGGCATTGATGCCGACATTACCGCCACCGATAATCACAATGCGCCCGTGTTTGGTGCCAGGCACGCCACCCAGCAAAATGCCCGACCCTCCCTTCTCGCGTTGCAGAAAGGCTGCACCCAGTTGCACGGCCATCTTGCCTGCGACCTGGCTCATCGGCGCCAGCAGCGGCAATCCACCCCCCTCCGGCTGCACCGTTTCATAGCCGATGGCGCGTACGCTCCGCTTCAGAAGCTCGTCCAGCACCTGTGGCGCACCAGCCAGGTGCAGAAAGCAAAACAGCAACTGTCCAGGTTGGAGATAACCGAACTCTTCCGGCAATGGCTCCTTGACCTTGATGACCATATCCACATCCCAGGCTGCCCCGGCATCGCCTGCGATGCTCGCTCCTGCCTGGATGTAGTCATCATCTGCAATGCCGCTGCCGAGTCCGGCCCCCTGCTCGACCACCACCTCGTGACCATCGCCCACCAACACCTCAGCGCCTGCGGGCACCAGACCGACTCGGAACTCGTTGTTTTTGATCTCTTTGGGAACCCCGATGCGCATTAACCACTCCGTACCATTCAAGAGATGTATACATTATAGTCACAACTTTTATCATAAGGTGCTGCCAAGTTGGAGAAGCGTGGGCAGGGACTGCGCTTAATATGTAACGAGGTACTAAAAAGTGTCACTACGCGTATTGCCTTTGACGTTTTTATTGTTGCTGACTTTACCCATGGCTGCCATAGCGGGCGAAGCCGGATCCGTGACCTTCCTTTCGGGAGAAGCCTGGATATTGCGAGCAGACCAGAAAATTGTTTTGCAACAGGGTGATCCGGTGCTTTCAGGGGATGTGGTGATTACGGGCAGCGCCGGCCGGGTCAAACTGACGATGGCGGACAAAAGCCAGATTTATATCAGCAAAAAAAGCCGGATTGTGGTTGCTGATTATGAGATGGGAAGCTCCGGTTTGCTCAAGGCCCGTTTTAAGATGCTGTGGGGGAAGGTCCGCTTTATTGTCTCGAAGCTCGTTGCTCCCAATGCATCCTTCGAGGTTCATACCAAGGCTGCGGTCCTTGGTGTTCGAGGTACGGAATTTGCTATTCTGGTGCCGCCACCAAGCCCACTACCCTTCGGGTTTGAAAGCTTCCTTCCCCAAGGGTATCAATTACCAGACGTGACGGTCACGGCCATGCTGTTCGAAGGTAAAATTGTCGGAATCGCCCCGGATGGCAGCGAGTATGTCATTCCGCCTGGGTATCTGGGCGAGTTCATGCCGGATGGCAGTGTGAAGGTTATCCCCATCGGGGGCGTGAAATTTAACCAGTCCGTTACCACCCCAAGCGGAAAAACTGTCAGAATTGATCCGAACAACTTACTTCCACCAAAAAATCAGCTCCTGCCGCAACCGACAACCCCAACCCCAACTCCAACTCAGGAGATTTATTTGAACTAGAATGAGTTAAATTTGAATGAACAACCCCGTGGCAAGACCACGGGGTATCAAAAGAGCTTCAACTGCCGAAGCTCGCCCTTGGGCTTGCCTTGACCCTCTACGTAC
>QIFG01000006.1 GCA_003228735.1 Zetaproteobacteria bacterium | reverse complement strand
TTGATGAGTCGTGTCTGAAAAGCGCAAGACTGCTACCGCAGCTTGCTCTTTCAAACGCTCAACAAAGTTGCACTTACGAGTTGAATCCACGAGATATCGCATCCTTGCCATTCAGGATTTCGATTCTAGAGCCTTGAATTTATCAGAGCCAATCAAGGAAGAATGGGAAGACAAAGTCAAAGAGCTGCATCGCAAAAATCGAACTAACGTCATACAGCAGCTAATTTCTGAGTTTGGTGAGACCAACAAAGATTATAAAATTAAGAATTTCATCGCCCTTGGCCCTAAGTCGCCTTCGATCATTGCCTTTCATAATCGCTTCTTCGCTCAGGTAAGAACCGCATTCGTTATGGGCGCGTTCTACCCTGCGTTGACTGGCGCATGCGCTCTAGGAGAGCGCATTCTCAACCATTTGATACTCGTCCTTCGGGAGGAGTTTAAGGCAACGCCTGAGTACAAGCATGTATATCGAAAAGATTCTTTTGATGACTGGGCTTTGGCCATAGATACCTTGGCCGCTTGGGAAGTCTTGTTACCAAATGTAATCGATGACTTTCGCTCCTTGATGCGAAAAAGACATGAAGCGCTTCATTTTAGGCCCGAAACTGACCGAAATGACAGTCCACTGGCTTTGAATGCAATCAAATGCCTCCAAAAAATAATTGAAGATCAATTTTCTGGATTCGGCTCACAGCCATGGTTTGTTACAAGCATTCCTGGAGAGATTTATATCAAAAAAGATTGGGAGGCTCGACCATTTATCAAGAAAGTTTATCTTCCTAATGGATGTCTGGTTGGACCACGAAATAGAGTTGAAGAGCTTATGCCTAAGCTTCGAATTGTAGATACAGATGATTACGATAATGTTGAAATCTCCGATGAAGATTTTGCTCGTCTGCGACTTGAGTTTAATGAAAAAGGTCAGCCAAGTTAGAAGCTCGCTCCAACTAGCTGTTACCACGACAGCCGATTTACAAAATTAGGTTCTCTATTCCAGATCACCCGATGGCCATCAAGTTCAAAGCCCTGCTCGACTAACTTTTTCAGCATGGCCGGATAGAGCTTGTGCTCCTGCTCCTGAATGCGGGCGTGCAGTGAATCACGCGTGTCGTCATCCAGCACAGGCACCGTGACCTGGCCAAGAATAGGGCCACCATCGAGCGCTTCGTCCACAAGGTGAACCGTGCAGCCGGACACCTTGGCGCCGTGCGCCAATGCATCCCCTACTCCGTCCGGGCCGGGAAAGGCTGGCAGCAGCGCCGGGTGGATATTGATGATGTGATTACGGAAACGCTGCACAAAGGCTGAGGACAAAATCCGCATGTAGCCGGCCAGTACAATCCATTCGCATTCGGCCTGGTCAATGTGCGCTGCACAGGCCGCATCAAACGCCGTTCGATCACCATAATCTTTGGGGTCGATATACAGGACGTTCGGCACACCGGCCTCGCGGGCAATGTCGAGAGCGGCGGCATCAGATTTGTCCGAAATCACCAGCGCAACCTCAACCGGACACTTACCTTTCGCGGCCGCTTCCAAAATCACCTTCAGATTGGTGCCACGGCCACTGGCCATGACGGCGATCTTGTTCACTTCAATCCTTCAAGTACGACGGGCTCATCATCAAGGCGCTCGATCCTGCCGATTCGATAAACGGTTTCGCCGCATTCGCTTAACAGCGCTTCGGCTTTCTCCGCTTCGGATTCCGGCAGCATTGCAACAAAGCCGATGCCCATATTGAAGGTGCGATAGCGCTCGGGGCCCGCTACATCGGCAAAGCCAAGCAAATACTCGAAGACAGGGGGAATTGGCCAGGACGAAACATCCACATGCGCGGCCAGTCCCTCGGGCAGGATGCGCTCCAGGTTATCGAACATGCCGCCGCCTGTGATGTGCGAAAATCCATGCACATTCACACCACCGCGCATCAGCGCCTTGACGGCCGGCACGTACAGACGCGTTGGCGCCAGCACGCCATCTTTGGCAAGGGTTCCGTCGGACAGGGTGTCCTTGTCCAGATCAGCAGACCCTAGTTCCAGCAGCTTGCGCACCATCGAGTAGCCATTCGAATGCGGGCCGCTGGAGGCCAGCCCCAGCAAAACATCCCCTTCCGCTATCGTGCTGCCGTCGATGATCTTGGGCCGGTCGACCACGCCGACGGCAAAGCCACCGATATCATAATGGCCGGGGGCATACATCCCCGGCATCTCAGCCGTTTCGCCGCCGATCAATGCGCATTCGCAAATGCGGCAAGCCTCGGCGATGCCCTCAACGACTCCTGCCATCGTTGCATCATCGAGGTTTCCGGTGGCCAGATAATCAAGGAAAAACAGCGGCTCGGCTGCCTGAGCTGCAA
Organism: Zetaproteobacteria bacterium; assembly: GCA_003228735.1. Classification (GTDB taxonomy): domain Bacteria; phylum Pseudomonadota; class Zetaproteobacteria; order Mariprofundales; family Mariprofundaceae; genus SZUA-181. The sequence goes on along the minus strand of QIFG01000006.1, from coordinate 23,279 downwards.
TATCGTTGACGCACATGGCCACGACATCGATACCGGCCGCTTCCGGTTTGTTGAACTGTTGTAACAACAAGAGCTTGGTGCCAACGCCATCGGTCGAGGAAACAAGCACCGGCTCCTGCATGCCCGAAAAGTCCGGCTTGAACAACCCACCAAAGCCACCGAGGCCTGCCAGCACCTCGGGCCGCATCGTGCTTGCTACCGCATCCTTGATGCGGCCGACAAAGGCATTGCCGGCATCAATATCGACGCCGCACTCGGCATAACTCAGTGATTTTTCCTGTGTCATAAGCAAGTCCTAACCCGGTCAAGCCGGAACAAGAAATAAACCACGAAGATCACGAAGTTATTGAATTCAGGGCTGTATTTTCCTTCACTTTTGACTTCGTGTCCTTCGTGGTGAAATTTCTTACGCTTTTTGCATAAGATTAATTAGGGTCTATACGTCCAGATTACGCACCTTCAGCGCGTTGTCCTGGATAAATTTGCGCCGTGGCTCTACGGCATCGCCCATCAGTGTTGAGAAGATTTCGTCCGCTGCGACAACATCCTCAAGGGTGACCTGCAACAGAATTCGCTTTTCCGGATCCATCGTTGTCTCCCAGAGCTGGCCCGGATTCATCTCACCCAGGCCTTTATAACGCTGGATATTCAGGCCCCTGCGCCCCTCCTTCTCGATAATATTCGCCACATCTTCATAGTGGGAGATCTCCCAACGCTTCTCGCCCGCTGCAAGATATGCCCCCTTATCCACAAGGGCCTTCACATTGGTGCAAAGCTTGAAGGCCTCGGCATATTCGCCCGTGCTGATCAGGTCGCGATCCAGGCTGGAATACATGATGCGGCCATGGTCGCGGCGCTGAAATTCCACGCGCCAGCAGCCCTGCTCGGCATCCTCGCGCATCTCCCAGCTTAACTGTTCATCTTCACGTGTGGATTTTGCAAAGGCTTCGGACAGTTTCTGCATACGCGCTTCCAGGCGATCCCGATCGCGCAGCGTCGGCAGATTCATCTTGCCGGTTTCCAGCAAAAGCCGGAGCACCGTACGATCCAGGCGCTGCGACAATCGCGCCATCAGGTGCTGCAGGCGGTGGATGCTTTTCACCATCGTATGCAGGCGCTCTCCGCTGATCGGCTTGGTCTTGGGCTTCGGATAAAATCCCATATTCTGACTGCCTGCCTCAAGCAGAAAGTCGGCCAGATCTTCATCCGTGGAGATATACCGCTCTTTCTTTCCGCGTGCCACGCGATACAGCGGTGGCTGGCCAATATAAAGATATCCCCTTTTGATCAACTCCGGCATCTGCCGGTAAAAGAAGGTGAGCAACAGGGTAAGGATATGGGAACCATCCACATCCGCGTCCGTCATGATGATGACGCGATGATATCTGAGCTTGGAGATATCAAAGTCCTCCGCACCAATGCCCGTACCCAGAGCAGTGATCATCGTGCCGATCTCCTGCGAGGAAAGCATCTTGTCGAAGCGCGCCTTCTCGACGTTCAGAATTTTACCCTTCAGTGGCAGGATCGCCTGATACTTCCGGGATCTCCCCTGCTTGGCCGAGCCGCCGGCCGAATCACCCTCCACCAAGAAAAGCTCGCTGGAAGCCGGATCCTTTTCCTGACAGTCAGCCAGCTTGCCGGGCAGGTTGGAGACATCAAGCGCGCCCTTGCGGCGAGTCAATTCCCTTGCCTTTCTGGCCGCTTCGCGCGCCAGTGCCGCCTCGACGGTTTTCCCGACGACACGCCTAGCTTCAGCCGGGTTTTCTTCGAGCCACTCGGAAAACTTTTCCGCCACAATGCTCTCGACTACGGGGCGAATATCACTGGAAACCAGCTTCTCCTTGGTCTGGGAGGAAAACTTCGGATCAGGCGCCTTGACCGAGAGCACGGCTGTCAGGCCCTCGCGGCAATCCTCACCGGAGAGGCTGACCTTGTGTTTTTTCAGCATGTCCTTGTCGTTGGCGTAATTGTTGATGCAACGGGTCAACGCCGCACGCAGGCCTGCCAGGTGTGCGCCGCCATCGCTTTGCGGGATGTTGTTGGTATAGCAGAACACATTCTCCCGATAGGCATCCGTCCACTGCATGGACAGCTCGACGATGATGTCGTTTTTCTCCCCCAGAATGGTGATGCAACTGCCGTGCAGCGAGGTGCGCGTGCGATTCAGGTGCTCGACAAAGGCCGTGATGCCGCCCTCATATTCAAAGACCTTGCGGTTGTCATTGCGCTCATCAAACAACTCGATACGCACGCCACTGTTCAGAAAGGACAGCTCACGCAGCCGCGTGGACAAAATGTCGAATGACATGTTGCGGTGTGAAAACACCTCAAGACTGGGCAGAAAGCGTATCTCCGTTCCTGTTCCCTTGGCGTCGCCGATGCTTTCCAGCGGCGCCTTCGGGTCACCGTCCTCATAGCGCTGGAAATGAACCTTGCCTTCCCGGCGAATCACAAGCTCAAGATATTCAGACAGGGCATTCACAACTGACACGCCCACGCCATGCAGGCCACCGGAAACCTTGTAGGAGTTGCTGTCGAACTTACCGCCGGCATGCAGCATAGTCATGATGACCTCGGCCGCCGAACATTTCTCCTCCGGGTGCATGTCGACCGGAATACCGCGGCCATTGTCACGAACGGTGATCGAATCATCCGAATGGATGATAACCTCGACACAATCACAATGCCCCGCCAGGGCCTCATCGATAGAATTGTCAACCGCTTCGAAGACCATATGGTGCAGACCAGTGCCATCATCGGTATCGCCGATGTACATACCGGGACGCTTGCGCACAGCCTCCAGGCCGCGCAGCACCTTGATGCTGTCCGCATCATATGTTTGGTTTTCTGGCGTGCTCATGCCGCCTCCTCTACATTCATATAGGCTGGCACAAGCACGTTCGATTTGATACGTCTTGTGTCCAGCTCGTAAACCTCAATATCAACACCCTTCGGCAGACAAATCCCATTCGGAGCCGTTAATAACACCTGGGCAGCAGATTTCTCCAGCCTGGCCAACAGGCGATGCCGCCGCCCGGGATCCAGAGCTTCCAGGCAATCATCCATCAGCATGACCGGCGCAATGCTCCGATAGCGCAGACGAAGGCTATGCTCCGCCAATTTCAGGGCCATGGCCGCCAGCTTCTGCTGACCGCGTGAGCCAGCGCTGCGAATCTCTTTACCGAGATAATCTATGCGCAGGCGATCGCAATGCGGACCACGCCGCAGCGATCCCAAGCGCGCATCTTCGTCCCGCTGTGCGCGCAACATATCCAGCCAGGCCTTCTCTTCACTCGGGGCTGTTGTCTGCATGCCCAGGCAAAGACAGGCATCGGTTAGTTCCTCCTCATCTGCCAGACACGCGTTAACCTCATCAAGCATGCCGGATCGCTCCTGCACGATCTCCAGACCATAACTGACAAGCTGATGCTCCCAGGCATCCAGCTCCGATGACACAATGCCCCGCCTCAGCAGACGATTTCGCTGCAACACGCTGCGAAAATAGCGTTTATAGTGGCCCGCCACGGATTGCCGGCAAGCCATAATCAGCCCGTCCAGCCAATGGCGGCGCTCAACCGGGGCTCCATCCACCAGCCTTCTGGCATGGGGCGCATCTACGAGCACTGGCAGAGTTTCCAGCAGGTCGCTTCGTTTTTGGACAAGCTTTCCCTGCATGGAAATCTCTGTCTTTCGCCGTTGGCCGCTAACCTCGACATTCAATGGCCCGAACCGCTGCCACTTACCAACGATGCGAAATTTACTCTCTCCCCAGCGCACCAACTCAGGATCACGCGCCTGCCTGAAAGATCGGCCGTGCGCCATTAAATACACCGCTTCCAATAAGGTGGTTTTACCACAGCCATTTTCACCAACAATAAGATTGATTCCAGGTGAGCACGCCCACCTTGTATGCAGATGACAACGAAGCGCCTCAATCCGGACTTCCTTAAGGGTGAGACAAGTGATCATAGGCCAGTGATTTCAGTCGAGAATGCAACTATCCTGATTAAATTCGCATCGGCATAACAACATAACGGGAGGCATCATTCCCTTCTTCCAATAGCAACACAGGCGATAAATTATCCTTGAGTTCAACACGCACGGCTTCTCCATTTATCACGCCCAACACATCACGCAGGTAGCGGCCATTAAAACCAATGGCGATTTCTGGCCCTGAATAATCTATCCCGATCGACTCTTCAGCTTCCTCCTGCTCTGTATTGTGTGTGGTAATCACCAATTCTGATGCCTTAAACTGCAAACGCACATCGTGAGTAAACTCGTTTGCCACGATCATGCTGCGCCGAAGCACCTGATCAAACTCGGCCCTGTCCACTACAGCAGCCTCCGGGTTATCACGGGGTATAACATCTTCATAGGATGGAAAGCGGGCATCAATCAACTTTGAACTGAGAAAATGAGGGCCTGCTACAACGCGAACCTGCCGTTCACCAATATAGAGCTCGATTTTCCCCTGGCTTTCCTCGGCCAGACGCCTTATTTCCATCACCGCCTTGCGCGGAACAATACTCTGGCATTTGCTCGTCTTTTGTAACAAGGCCTCACACATCGCCATGCGATGTCCATCGGTCGCGACCAGACGGATATGTCCCGTATCATCCAACTCAAACAATGTGCCAGTTAAATATTTACGTGTTTCGTCATGCGACATGGCAAAACTTGTAGAGGTAATCATCTTTGCCAGATCACCTCCATCGATAGACACAAGGTTTGCATCCTCTTCTTCCTTGATTTCCGGAAAGTCGTCAGCAGGCAGGGTGGCCAAGCGAAATTTGGAGCGCCCGCTTTTCAACTGCATAAAGCCGGCTTCAAGCTGCAGATCAACATCAACTTCATCACTAAGCTCTTTCAGAATTTCAAAGAACTTCCTGGCAGAAACCGTAACTGCGCCCTGCTCCTGAACGCTGGCCTGGGTACTTGTGCGTATACCCACTTCCAGATCCGTTGCTGTAATGCGCAAATGGTTGTCGCTGGCATCCATGAGGATATTGGAAAGGATGGGAACCGTATGCCGTTTTTCAACAATACTCTGACAACGTTGAACTGCCTGTAAAATAGCTTGTCTTGGCAATGTAAGATGCATGCAACTCTCCTCTTTTCTAACAACCACATTTATATCAAATAATTAGTCATCGTCATAGAGCCTGTGGATACTGTGGATGGAAGAAGGAAGCAAACCATAGCTCTCCTTTGTGCAGTATGCGGCTGTGGAAAACAGGTTGTTAAATTTAAGGAGAAGATGTGGACGGTTGCGCACACATGAGCGCTTGGATGATATTAAGGGGAGATTGCCAGATATTATCCACAACTTGGCCATGGTGTTTTCAACATCATTATTTGCGATCAACCTGGTTGAAGCCACATCCTGCCGATTCAGGTAATTGATAGGTGGATTTATCGTAACAGGCTCAAGGCTCGATCGATTTCATTTTGAAAATCAGAGGATTCTTGCATCACCCGTTTGATCTTACGTACAGCATGCAGAACCGTAGTATGATCCCTGCCGCCGAAACTCTCACCGATTTCGGGCAAGGACATGCTGGTCAGTTGCTTACAGGCGTACATGGCGACTTGTCTGGGTAAAGCAATATTACGGGTACGTTTTTTTGAACGCATATCCTGTATGCGAATATTGTAGTAACCGGCAATTTTCTTCTGGATATCATCGACGGTGATTGTTCGCACCTGCTCATGCAATAAGTCGCGCAATACATGCCGGGCAAAATCCATGTTGATAATTTTACCTGTTAATGTGGCGTGTGCTGTCAGGCGGGTGAGAGCGCCTTCAAGTTCTCGTACATTGCTGCTGATGCGGGACGCAAGAAGGAATGCCACATCATCCGGCAGGGTAACGCCCGCCAGCTCCGCCTTGCGGGATAAAATAGCAAGGCGCGTTTCAAGATCCGGGGGTTGAATGTCTGCAACCAGACCCCAGTTAAAGCGCGATTTCAGCCGGTCTTCAAGGTGCTTCATATCCCGGGGCGTGCGATCCGAAGTTAAGATAATCTGTTTTCGAACCTCATATAGCGCATTGAAGGTATGGAAAAATTCTTCCTGCGTACTCCCCTTACCGGCGATAAATTGAATGTCATCGATGATGAGAACATCCACTTGTCTGTAGCGGTTTCGGAATTGTTCCGTGGTACCGCCCCGGATGGCGGAGATTAACTCATTGGTAAAGCGCTCACTGGTGCGGTAGGCGATTTTCATATCGTCCTTTTCCAGAAGAGAGTTGGCAACGGCGTTAATCAGGTGGGTTTTTCCGAGGCCAACCCCGCCATGAATATATAAAGGGTTGTAGGTTTCGCCCGGCTGGTCAGCGACGGCCCGGCAAGCGGCGTGGCAGAATTCATTGCTTGAGCCAACAACAAAATTCTCAAAGGTAAAGCGCGGATCAATGAAGCCATCAATACTACTGGCTTCCTTCTTGGAGTGTTTTTCCTTTGTGACCGTTCCTAAAGAGGGGTCTACTGTAAAGATAACCTCTACATCGTCGCCAAATTCTTTTTGTACCAGTTCTCCTAACAGTTTTTCATAATGATCACGTAACCCATCCAGAAAGAACCTGCTGGGAACGGAAAGGCTGAGTTGATGATTGTTCACTACGGCATGAATGGGGCGTATCCAGGCGTCGAACTTTGATGCCGGCACCTGTTCGGCCAGGAGATCGTAGATTCGTTGCCAGTTGATGGCCTTTTGCTTACTTATCACAGGCGAATACTACATGCTGCGCCAGATGCATCCACGATTGAAATAACCAATCTGGCGCAACCACATAATTTGGGGTGTGGCGCATAACCAGGAGCACATGGCTTTGGAGCTTGACACGGCAAGGGCCGAACCTACCATTCGCAAGCCCGAAATTTCAGGAGAAAACAAATGAGCTTCACATATAAACCGAGTCGAATTCGCCGAGCCCGTACACATGGTTTCCGCGCCCGCATGGCGACGCGTTCTGGCCGGGCCGTGATTAACCGGCGGCGTGCCAAAGGACGTAAGCGGCTTACCCCCTGACTAACTCGTTTTCAAAATGGTTGAGAATTAGGTCCAAGGCTGACTTTGCAGCGTTAAGGCGTGCACACCGTTTTACATATGGAAACCTCCGCTTTGTTTACCAGCCAAACATGCAGGAACATGCCCGTTTGGGCCTGGCTGTTTCCAGGAAGTACGGTAATGCGGTGCGCAGGAACAAACTGAAACGCTGCTTGCGTGAGACTTTTCGCATAGGTTCTTTGCGCAACCTGGGCGTGGACCTGTTGGTTATCCCAATCGCCGGTCGGAAGCAGGGGAATGCCGCCATTAGCGATATGCTGGGTGGTATGGAGAAAATTGAAAAGGCAATGCGCCGGGGATGAAAAAGGCATTGCTTGGTTTTGTCCGAATTTATCAATGGGGCATCTCACCTGTGATTCGGCCGCACTGCATACATCAGCCCACGTGTTCTCAATACGCGTTTGAGGCGATTGAGAAGCATGGAGCGGCGAAGGGTGTTTACCTGGGTTTGCGGCGCCTGCTTCGATGCCATCCGTTTTCAGAGGGTGGATATGATCCCGTCCCATAAGCCGGCCAGGGAAAAGCTGAACAACCGAGGAGCATAAGCATGGAGCAACGCAACGTAATTCTGGCATTCGCATTGTCGATGATCGTGCTGCTTGGTTGGGGCATGCTTTTTCCGGAGTCGGAGCCGGCCAAGGTTGAACAACAATCCCAGCAAACCGAACAGATCAGGCCAGGGGAAGACCAACTGACGCCTTACGTTGCGCCTGTACCGACACCCTTGCCTGTGCCGCAACAGGCGATGCCTGAAAACAGGCTCAAGGAATCCCCGGGTGAAACCATTGCGTTTGGAAACGATGTGTTACGGCTCCAGATGAACGGCAAGGGGCGCATGACCGGAGCGCTTATTACGAATTACCGCCAGAGCCTGGCTGCTGATGCCGAGCCGGTAGCAATGCTTGAGCTCAGCGACCGTCACGCCATGTACATACGCACAGATATTGCTGGCGTGAATGAAGAGCCGGCATTCCATGTCGTTTCCAAAAACACCGGGCAGGGCGCTGACCAACTTCTGTTGCAGGCAGAGCTTGCCGATGGTCAGATATGGCAACGCACAATGCGCCTGCAGCCGGGCTCCTACGTTGTTGAAATCGAAGATAAAATCATTAATGGAGCAGGCCAGAGGTTATTCCGCCAGGTTGTCGAGCGCTACCCGGACAAGGAGGCCTCGAATATTCAGGAGTATGTGGGGCCTATTGGCCTTATGGGAGACAAGCTCAGGGAAGAGGGCTACGACACCCTGGATGAGCAGTCGGTTGAACCGTTTGTGGCTAAAGGTGGCTGGACGGGGATTATGAACCGGTATTTTATTGCTGCCATTATTGGCGATCAGAAGCTCGATTATAAATATTATTACCATGGCGATGGCATTAGCTATAGAGCAGGCATGCTGGATGAAGGGATGGTTGACGGCAAAAATGCTGTTTTCCAGACGCGGCTGTATATTGGACCGAAGTCTATAAATGTGATGGAAGAGTTGGACGTCGGCCTCGAGCGCAGTGTCGATTTTGGATGGTTTGCCTTCATTGCGAAGCCGCTGCACGATTTGCTTTTATGGTTCAATAAATATGTTTCAAACTTGGGCGGGTGCATCATTTTGCTGCTTGTAGTCATCAAGCTCGTCTTTTTCTGGCCAACGCAGAAGTCGTACGAGTCCATGGCTGGCATGCGCAAGCTGCAACCGGAGATGGCCCGCATAAAGGAACAGTATGGCGATGATCGTCAAGTCATGGGTCAGAAAACCATGGCGCTGTATAAAAAGAATAAGATCAACCCTTTGGGCGGTTGCCTTCCAATCGTGATCCAGATCCCTGTTTTCTTTGCCCTATACAAAGTTCTGCTGATGTCGATAGAGATGCGGCATGCTCCTTTGGGCGGCTGGATTCATGATTTGTCGGCACAGGACCCATTTTTTGTCTTGCCGGTGCTCATGGGCGTATCCATGCTCGTGCAGCAGAAGCTCAACCCTCAACCGCCGGATCCTATACAAGCCAAGGTGATGCAGTTTTTACCCATTATTTTTACTGTTATGTTCCTGTTTTTCCCGTCCGGGTTGGTTCTTTACTGGCTGGTGAACAATGTCCTTTCCATTTTCCAGCAGTACTTTGTATTGAAGGCCAAAAACGCTGTAGACGTCTAGGGCGAAAAAGGCGCTTGCTAAGCACGGCTTATTGATCGCGCGAGATGGACCATGATCAGATGAGTACAATTGCTGCGATGGCTACACCTCCTGGCCGGGGGGGTGTAGGAATCATCCGGATTTCCGGCCCGCGAGCGGCAGCTATTGCGCGGCAGCTTTCCCGCAGAAAGATGTCTTGGCAACCCAGACATGCCCATTTCTGCAAATGGTACGATTCTGATGGGGAAGCGCTGGACGCCGGCCTGGTGCTTTACTTCCCAACTCCTGACTCCTACACCGGGGAAGATGTCATCGAGTTGCAAGCCCATGGCAGCCCGGTGTTGCTGCACGCTTTGTTGGACGAGGTTTTTGAGTTGGGCGCGCATCCTGCAGAGCCTGGCGCGTTCACCCGCAGGGCTGTGGAAAACGGAAAAATGGACTTATCCCAAGCCGAGGCCGTTGCTGCATGTATTAATGCGGCAACCGTGCGCGCTACGCGCCAGGCACAAAAGCACTTGCAGGGCGACTTTGGCAGGAAGATCGACGAATTGATGCATGAGCTTACAGGCGCCGTGGCGCATGTGGAGGCATGCCTGGATTTTCCCGAAGAGGATGTGCCCCAACTGCTGTTCGACCGATTGCGGCAACAGGTGCAGCAAGGCTTGATCGAGCCGATTGATCAATTGCTGCGACGGGCCACATTTGGCGAGCGGCTGTTTAACGGCGCTCATATTGCCATTATCGGAGCTCCCAATGTTGGCAAATCCAGTCTGCTGAATCGGCTTTCTGGACGCGACCGGGCCATCGTAAGTGATGTGGCGGGCACAACCCGTGACGTGTTGGAGATCGATTTCGAGGTCCACGGCATCCCGGCGCGCTTGGTTGATACCGCTGGCCTCAGGGAATCTGGAGAGAATGCTGTGGAGTCGGAAGGCATACACCGCGCAAGGCATGCGGCCAAGTCAGCCGATGTGGTGGTTTTTGTTGCGGACATCACCCGGCCGGATACATGGCACAATGAACATCATGCGGATGTTCGCCTCATGAATAAAATCGACCTGAAAGATAATAAGCCTATTCCTGCCGGGTTTCTGCCAGTGTGCTCTCTGACAGGGGAGGGGTTGGAGTCTTTTGCAGATCGGTTGGCCAAAATGCTTGGGGACATGCCCGCACAAGAAGAGGGGCTGCTGGTGACATGCGAACGGCATAGGCTGGCCTTGCAGCAGGCAAGGAAGAGCCTGTTACATGGACTGACCCTGCTGGAAGATGAAGGGCGGTTGGAGCTTGTGGCCCTGGAATGGCGGCGTGCCTGGTCTTCTCTTGGTGAAATTCCAGGCATTGGTGATATAGACTATATTCTTGATCGGGTCTTTTCTGAATTCTGCATCGGAAAATAGAATCGCTGCACTCTGTTTTTTACGACCACCACCATTTTTCCTTGAAAATTGGATGTAAACCAAGTCATAATGATTGGCGAAAAATTATGAGGGTAGAGGCAGAGCGTTAGCGAAGTTTCTGGCTCGTTCCGCATAACACCTTGATATCATTAACCTTTCGGGGGAAAGCATGTCTGTAAAGCACCCGGTTATATCCATCACTGGCTCTTCTGGTGCTGGAACCAGTACGGCCAAGGTCGCATTGGAGCACATTTTCCGTCGAGAAAAGATCACGCCGGCCGTGGTCGAAGGCGATTGCTTCCATCGTTTCGATCGTGCCGAGTTCAAGGAAAAAGCCAAGGAATTCGAGGCCGCCGGCAAGCGCCTGAGCCATTTTTCGGATGAAGCCAACCTGTTTGATAAAATCGCTGAGTTGTTCAAGGCCTACGGCGAAACAGGCGAAGGCCTGGCTCGCCACTATGTGCATGATGATGAAGAGGCAAAGCTCTATGGCGTGGAGCCGGGACGCTTTACTGATTGGGAGGCGCTTGGCAAGGGCTCCGATCTCCTCTTTTATGAAGGCCTGCATGGTGGCGTGAAAGAGGTGACGCCTTATATCGATCTGCTCATGGGTATTGTGCCAGTGGTAAACTTGGAATGGATTCAGAAGATCCATCGTGACACGCAGATGCGTGGCTATTCGTCTGAAGCTGTTGTGGAAAACATTCTGTCGCGTATGCATGACTATATTCACTTTATTACGCCACAGTTCACCTACACGGATATCAACTTCCAGCGTGTGCCTCTGGTGGATACCTCGAATCCATTTATTGCCCGCGATGTGCCGACACCTGACGAAAGTGTTGTGGTTATTCGCATCAGGCAGCCACAGAAGTGGGGCATCAATTTCCCATGGCTGACCTCCATGCTGAAAGACGCCTTCATGTCGCGGCGCAACACGCTGGTTGTTCCAGCCGGCAAGATGATGTTTGCCATGGAGTTGATTTTGGCTCCCATCATTCATGATATGCGAGAGGCGCAGCAAAAGGCCAGCTAACACATTTTCCAGGCCTGACTGGATGGCGGCCGCTGGCCGCCATCTGTTCAGTAGCTTTTCATAAAATAGAAACCTAATCTCTCCTGCTTATGTCCAAGACAATGTTTCACGTGAAACACCCTGACGGCCCGGTTGATGTCATTGTCATCGGTGCGGGGCACGCGGGTTGCGAGGCTGCGTTGGCGGCCGCCCGCCGAGGCGCCCGCGTCAGGCTGATCACCCAGAATCTTGATACCATCGCAAAGATGTCATGCAACCCCGCTATCGGGGGAGTGGGCAAAGGCCATTTGGTTCATGAAATTGATGCTCTGGGCGGCGCGATGGGCCTGGCAGCCGATGGTTCCGCACTGCAATATCGCATTCTGAACCAGCGTAAGGGGCCTGCAGTGCGAGCAACCCGCGTCCAGTGTGACAGGCAGCTATATCATCTGGAGATGTGGCAGGCATTGAATCGTTGTTCGGGCCTGAACATTCATCAAGGCACCGTCAGGGAACTGGTGTTTGAGCAGGATCGCGTCGTGGGCGCAGTGGATGATTTGGGCATGGCGCATTCTGCGGGAACCATGATTCTGACGACCGGCACGTTTTTAGGCGGGGTAATCCATGTGGGAGAGACCCAGATACCGGCCGGCCGATCCGGGGATATGCCGGTCAACGGGTTAACCGATGAGTTATACCGCCGCGAGTTGAGGCTCGGCCGTCTGAAAACAGGCACGCCTCCAAGGCTTGCTGGGCGTACGATTGCCTGGGCAGGGCTTGCTGATCAGTCCGGTGATGAGGATGCGTTTCCCTTCAGTGGTTTGCATGAACGCGTAGTCAAAGAGCAGATTCCCTGTGCGCTTACGAGAACCTCCGAGCGTACGCATGAGATCATACGAAATAACCTTAAGCGATCCCCCCTGTTTTCCGGACAGATTCAGAGCGTAGGCCCGCGTTATTGTCCAAGCATTGAGGATAAGGTTGTGCGATTCAGCCATAAGGAAAGCCATCAGATTTTTCTGGAGCCTGAGGATCGAGGCTATAGGGAGGTCTATCCCAATGGTATTTCCACTTCGCTTCCAGTGGATGTTCAGTGGTCGTTTGTGCGCTCGATTGCCGGTCTGGAGGATGCCGTCATTACCCGGCCAGGCTATGCCATCGAATATGATTATGTTGACCCCACCGAATTATTGATCACGCTGGAGTGCAAGCGCATCAAGGGCCTGTTTCATGCAGGCCAGATCAACGGCACGACGGGGTATGAAGAAGCTGCGGCACAGGGCCTGATCGCGGGCATAAATGCTGCGGCGCAGGCCTTAGATCTAGAACCGTGGGCGCCAGACCGATCAGTGGCTTATATCGGCGTTATGCTTGATGACCTGGTGAATAAAGGGGTCACAGAGCCGTATCGAATGTTCACGGCAAGGGCGGAGTTCCGCCTGCATTTGCGGGAAGACAATGCCGACCTTCGGTTGGGGGAAGCCGCCATGCGCTTGGGCCTGTACAGCGAGGAGCAAGTCCGCCGTTTTGAGGCGCGCTACGAGTTGCTGCAACAGGCAGAAAAAGAAATGCGCAGCTTGAAAGTAGGCTGCGGAGCAGGTTGGGCGGAGCGGCTGTCATCATTAGGCCTTCCTTTGACGCAGCAGGAAATGCCATTTGCCGCCTATGCCCATAGACAGGATGTCGATACAGAACTGGCTCTGGTGCTGTTGAAGTCAGCGCAAAACATGAACCGAAGAGATCAGGCCAGCCTTAAGGCGTTGATCCACTATGAGGGGTATCTGAAAAAACAGGACATGGAAGTGGCGCGTTTCAGGCAGCTGGAATCCCAGTCTATTCCGGAAAGCTTCGATTATCTGGCAGTTCAGGGTCTGAGCACGGAGTGCCGGCAGCGGCTGCAGGATTTGCTGCCACGGAGTCTGGGCCAGGCTTCCCGGATTTCAGGCATTACGCCCGCTGCCATCACCTGTCTGTTGATGTACCTGCGGCAACACAGCTCGGAACATGTCGAAAACTCCGCTTGACCTGTACGTTTCTGAAGTCCTGCGTTTTTCAAAAGCGCTGAATCTGACTTCGATTGATAATGCCAAAGTATTCAAGCAGCGCTTTATTCAGCCGTCCCTGGCCATGTGTAGCATGTTGCCAGGGACGGGGCGGCTTTTGGATGTCGGTAGCGGCATGGGGATTCCAGGCGTTCCTATTTTGCTGGCCAAGCCCGGCCTGTATGGCCTTCTGGTTGAGCGACGCAAAAAGCGTGCCGAGTTCTTAAGCCATATAAAGCGATTCCTGAATTTGCGCGCCGACATCTATGATGAAGATATACAAAACCTGCCGAAATTAAGAGTTAATGCTATTGTGGCCAGGGCAGTAGCGGCACCGGGGCGCTTGTTGAGCATGTGTAGCAGGCACTGCGAGGGCGGGGCGGTTGCTGTGTTGTCTACTGCAAGAAAGGCAAAACCGGCATCTGTTCAAGGCTGGCAGCTTTCGGGAATTGACAATGTGCAATCGGGAGGCGAAGGGGTGATGGTGCATCGATACGTGTATGAGGATGTTTCACGTGAAACATGAACGACTTGGGCCGGTAATCGCCGTTGCCAACCAGAAAGGCGGGGTTGGCAAGACGACGACAAGCATCAACCTGGCGGCATCCCTGGCAACCCTGGATCGGCGAGTCCTGCTCATTGACCTGGATCCTCAGGGGAATACCACAACAGGGCTGGGCATAGAAAAGCACCAAGTGGATAAAGGCGTATATGAAGTTCTGATGGGAGACTGCGCTCTTGCCGATGCCCTTTATGATACACCGTGTGAAGGCTTGAGCTTGATTCCGGCAAGCATGGATCTTGCTGGGGCAGAGGTGGAGCTGGTTACGGCAGAGGGGCGCGAACAAAGGCTGAGCGGGGCATTTGAAGCATATGATTTGCAGCCGTATGACTATGTGTTTATTGATTGCCCTCCTGCGTTAAATCTGTTAACTATCAATGCTTTAGCTGCGATTGACCGTGTGGTGATTACGTTGCAGACAGAGTTTTATGCCATGGAGGGGCTGACGCAGCTTATGGACACGATCCGTTTGATTCGAGGTCGGCTCAACCCAGAGCTCGTCGTAGATGGGATTGTGCTGACCATGGTGGATCATCGGAACAACCTCTCTGTTCAGGTAGAACAGGAAGTACGGGAATATTTCGGAAGTCAGGTGTATGAACACGTTATTCCAAGGAATGTGAAGCTATCTGAGGCACCAAGCTTTGGTTTGCCGGTCATGCATTATGATGTGAGTTGTAAAGGGGCCCAAGCCTATTTGGCTGTTGCGAACGAGATGCTGGAGCGGGAACATTTCCATAGGAGGACATTATGATACAAGGGGGAAAAAAGCGGGCACTGGGCCGAGGCCTGAATGCCTTGCTGGCTGATAACGCAAGCCCTGAAATGCTTACACAGGCAACGCCTGTTCCGATTTCCAAAATTCGCCCGAACCGCTTTCAGCCGAGGAGCCGCTTTGATGATGCTGAACTGGATGCCTTAACGGCATCCATACGTCAGGAAGGTGTTTTGATGCCAGTTTTGCTGCGTCCGCATGATGGCGATTTTGAGCTGATCGCTGGAGAGCGGCGTTGGAGAGCGGCACAGGCAGCCGGTTTGCTGGAGTTGCCCGCAGTCATTCGGGATGTGGGCGATCAACAGGCCTTGGAATTGGCCATTATCGAAAACGAACAGCGTGATGACCTTACCGCCATAGAGTCTGCACGCGCCTATTCTCGGCTGATGCAGGAGTTTGGCCTTACGCAGCAGCAGGTAGCCGAGCGCATTGGCACCTCCCGCGTACAGGTGAGCAATCTGACCCGCTTACTTCAACTGCCCGAGTTCGTGCAGCAAATGATCGAAAGTCGCCAACTGGATATGGGACATGCCCGTCCCTTGGTCGGGTTGCCTGCGGACAGGGCGCAAGACTTAGCCAGGCAGTGTGCTGATAAAGGCTGGAGTGCGCGCCAGATGGAGAAAAAGGCCAAGCAGATATCCCTGCCGGATGAACGAAAAAAACCAGCCCCGGACGCAGATATACTGGCATTGCAGGAAGATTTGAGCCGAGCCATTGGACTTCCGGTGGTCATCCACGTGCAAGCTAAGGGCTCAGGAGAGCTTTCTGTGAGATATGCGCGACCGGAGGAGCTTGATGGGGTGATTGCCCGCTTGCGCCGCCCCTTGTAAAAAGCCCGGCTTTACCCGGGCCAGGGCATGGTGGCTCAATTGAAAAGAATGCCAGAAAAAGACACAAGGCAGCAGCACTAATGCGAGGTGCCGAACAGTAGGATACAATATTGCTGCGGAGTGGTCTGGATGGCCGCGGCAGGCTAGTCCTGCCGAGGAAAGTCCGGGCTACACAGAGCGCAGTGCCGGATAACCTCCGGCGGGGGCGACCCCGGGAAAGTGCCACAGAAAACAAACCGCCAGGTCTGGCCTGGTAAGGGTGAAACGGCGCGGTAAGAGCGCACCGCCCCGCCCGGTAACGGGCGGGGGCACGGCAAACCCCACTGGAAGCAAGGCCAAATAGGGAAGCGTTAAGCGTGGCTCGCGCGTGTTTCCGGGTAGGCTGCTTGAGCCGACGGGCGACCGCCGGCCTAGATGAATGGCCATCATTCCTCAAGGAATACAGAACCCGGCTTACAGGACCGCTCCGCATTATTTATGCTTTTGCATCACGGCTTGCAATGAAGCTAACATCTGCCACTCGGAGGTTTTTGTTTGGATACAAGTTGGTCGGATGCCGCCAAGGCCAAGAAGTTGCGTAGCTTTTTTCAGAAGCACGGGCGTATTTATGTTGTTGTGGACGCCAGCGCTGAAGATGTGCGTGTGCCTGAATCTCTTAAAGGCGATCCGGCTTTGAGTCTGGTGCTTAATGTGCGCATGCCGCAATCGATCCATATTCACGACAACGCACTGGAGTCTGAGCTTTCCTTTTCCGGGAGGGTGTTTCCCTGTCATGTTCCCATACGAAACATCTGGGCCGCATATGTTCCTGAGCAGGGAATCGATGCGGGCGTATTGTGGGAGGACGATATTCCGGAGTCCGTCAGGACAGTTGTTTCGGCTGCGCGCAAATTGCAAGATATGGATGTTGAGGGAGGCAGAGGCGAGAAGGCTGTTTCCGTAGAAAGGCAAGTGCGGCACCTGCGTGTCGTGAAATAAAATAATGCTGGGGCGTTTTTTTCTGCTTTTTTCGTTGTTTGTTTGTCTGCCGCAATTTTCGGAAGCAGCAGAAGATGTCCGCTTGCAGGTAGAGATTGCCAATCATGAAATACGGGGCGCCCGGCCTGATCTGGCCGCGGCTATGCGCCAAGCTCTCCCTGTTCTGTGGGATCGTCTGATTCCACAAACTCAGCGTAAGTCCGCGAAGAGTTTAAAGGGCGAAGCAAATATGATCTCGCGTATCGCCCCTGGTGAGGAAGGCACCTTGGTTGATTTTAACCAACAATCCGTATTCGATTACTTAAGCCGCTCAAATATTGCATATCTGGCAACAGCGCCCAGCTTTCATCTGGTTATCCAGATGCAAAACAGTGTTGGTTTGCCGATGCGCCAGTCCGAACGGCTTCTGGGAGAGTATGCAAAGGAGATTGTCCCACGCTGGGGCATTGAATTATCGGCCCTGGCACCAAACCTGATGTTGCGTTGGCAGTGGCTTGATGCATCCCAGGTCCGATTAAGCATGCACGGAGATACTCGTTTGCAGGCATTTAGCAAGACGCGGGACATCGGAGATAGTGACCCCTTTGAATACATGCAAGGTTGGCTTGAAGAGTTGCTTTTGCAGGCCAGAGATGCCTATGCCTTTGTGCCTGGCTCTGTGACAGACCCTTCTGGGCGCAAGGCGGCGGAGAACCTGGATGGCTGGTTGCTGATCAAGCGGCCATTAAGCCTCGGTGAGCAGGCGGCACTCGAAGAGGCCTTGCGCAACGACCCTCGCGTCTTGCAATTGATTCCTCACACATATGGCCATCATGACCTGCGCTACAGGCTTGTATTAAAGGGATTTGATACCAGCTGGGTAGATGGTTGGTTTAAGCGCCGAGATTTGCAAATTGAATCCGTTGCCGGCGGATGGAAGGTGCGATGAGAGAGAATATCATCAATATTCCCAACCTTCTGACCTTAAGCCGAATATTTCTTACGCCATTTATTGTATACGCGATTCTCATGGAGCAGACGGTTCTTGCTTTGGGCTTGATGCTCGTCGCCGGGATCAGCGATATGCTGGATGGCGTTATCGCAAAACGATTCAATCAACATACGGTTGTTGGTTCGTATATGGATCCCATAGCAGACAAGCTTTTGCTCATCAGCAGTATCGTGACGCTTTTTATCGTCGATCAGGTGCCTCTGTTTTTGTTTCTGGCCGTTGTTTTCCGCGACGTGATTATTGTGGGTGGCGCGGTTACATATGAACTGGTAACGCGCAGACTGAAGATGGAGCCCACCTTTCTTTCCAAGGCCACTACGACGCTGCAAATCCTTTGCGTGTTGATCATTATGCTGAACATGGCTGTGCCGCTTTCTGAGATTGTGCTGCAGGCGGCTGTTTGGACGACATTCCTCTTTACCATCCTGTCCGGAGTTCACTACATGGTTGCCTGGACGCTTAAGGCGGTGAATGAAGAAACATGAGCAACATTGCCAAACCGCACATAAACTCGTGGCTCATTGCCGTAATTTTATTGGTGTTGGTGGTTGGCGCTTTCTGGTTGTTGTCGAGTCTTTCCGGAGCACTGTTATCTGCCTGGTTATTGGCATATCTGCTGGCGCCGCTTGTCATGATGTTGGAGGGGCACGGCGTTGCCAGGGGGCGTGCCTGCATGCTTGTCTACGGCCTGGCTTTGCTGGCGTTGGCGGCGATCTTTGTGCTTATTCTTCCTCTGCTGCTGGAGCAGGTTTCACATCTCGCCCTGGTTGCCTCTCTGCTTGGCCTGTCGGAGCAAACCGACGCATCTGGTTTCCTGAACTGGCTGGCTGGCCAGTTCCAACAGGCAGAAGTCAGCCAGCTTTCGCCTTGGGCGTTATGGGGAGCCTCCGCTGTTTCCGGACTGTTCGGCGCCATCGTGGCTGCCGTCAATGTTCTTCTGGCGCCGCTGATTGCCTATTATCTGTTGCGGGATTGGGCAGTAGTTGCTGATGCCATTCAGCGACGAGTTCCCTCTGCTATTCGAGACGATGCTCTCAGGTTGACGCGGCAGGCGGATGAAAAGATCAGCCTTTTTTTGCGCGGGCAGCTTTCGGTTTGTATGGTTCTGTCCGGCCTCTATGGTTTGGGGCTGTATCTGGTTGGGTTGCCATATGCTTTTGCCATCGGGTTGTTGGCCGGCCTTTTCTCCTTCCTTTCGTATGCGGGTCTTGTGTTGGGGTTGAGCTGTGCCGTAGTTGTGGATTTATGGGCTTTTGGCTTTAGTGATCACACATGGATGATAGCGATAGTGTTTATGCTGGTTCAGCTAATTGAATCATTCTTTCTTACGCCAAAACTTCTGGGAGACAAGCTGGGCCTTCACCCTGTTGTTATCCTGTTGGCATTGCTGGTCGCCGGAGCCAAGTTTGGATTTGCCGGGGTGCTGTTGGCTGTTCCGGTCACTGCTGCTGGGTCTGTACTAATACGGGAGTTAGATCGGCAATATCTTGGCAGCCGCTTTCTGACGTAGCCGCATGCATCAGCAAATACTCAATGTGCACTTTTCGCCAGCCTATGCCTATGGCGATTGGGTGCGGCACGCCGGGGTGGAGTCCGCGATGAACCGCTTGGCTCTGTGGATCATTCACGGTGGCCGCATTTGGCTGGACTCGGCGCAACCTGCGGGCAAAACGCATCTGTTGAATGCCTTGCAGGAAGAACACCCGCAACTCGGTTTGGTCTGTGTCGACAATTCGCGGCAAGGGCATGCTATGCAGCTAGTTTCCGGCTGGCTGGAAGAGCTCAAGGATAAAGCGCTGTGGATGCTGGATATAAAAGCTGGCCCAGCGCCGACAGCCTGTGGTTTGGCCCTGTTTCATCTGATTGAGCGCGCCAGAGAAGCCCACCGACCTTTGCTTCTTTCCTGGCGCTGCCCGAATGATGCGCTCGCTCCTGCTGAGCTTTCGAGCAGGCTTGCAGGATTTGAGCGGATAGAAATGCAATCGCCGCAAACCGACGCAGACCTGCGAAGCGTGCTGCTATCAATTGCGACATCTCGCCAGTGGAGTGCGGATGAAGTCGTGATTGATCTTCTATTATCTCGATGTCCTCGCCAACTGGATAAGCTGCTCGAGATACTCCAAGACATGGAGGCGGCCTCTTTGGCTGAAGGCCGGCGTTTGAGTCTGGCCTGGGCAAGGAAGCGGCTTAGTCGGGAAAACGAATAGACTGGATTTTTGCCGACGCAAAAAGCGCAAGATGCCTCAAGAAAAAGGGCAGCCAAGAGGCTGCCCTTTGACGTTTCCTTAAGAAGGGCTGACTACATCATGCCGCCCATTCCTCCCATGCCGCCCATGTCTCCACCGGCTGGAGCAGGAGCTTCCTTCTTGGGAAGCTCCGCCACCATGGCTTCGGTGGTGATTAGCAGGCCAGCGATAGACGCGGCATTTTGCAGCGCGGAACGTGTGACCTTGGTCGGGTCGATCACGCCCATTTTCACCAGATCGCCATACTCCTCAGTCGCTGCATTGAAGCCAAAATTTGCTTCTTTGTTGTTAACGACTTCGTGAACAACAACAGAGGCTTCAACACCGCAGTTGGCGACAATTTGACGCAACGGCTCTTCCAGAGAGCGGCGGACAATGGTAATGCCAACGTCCTGATCATGGTTGGCGCCCGTCAGGCCATCCAACACTTTACGAGCCCGAAGCAGAGCGACGCCACCACCTGCCACGACGCCTTCTTCAACAGCGGCGCGGGTAGCATGCAGCGCATCATCCACACGGTCTTTCTTCTCCTTCATCGCCACTTCGGTTGCGGCTCCGACCTTGATAACAGCAACGCCGCCAGCCAGCTTTGCAAGACGTTCCTGCAATTTTTCACTGTCGTAATCGCTGGTGCTGCCATCGATCTGTTGCCGAATCTGGTTAATGCGGCCTTCGATATCAGTCTTGGCGCCTGCACCGTTGACGATAGTCGTGGTGTCCTTGGTCATCTTGATCTTGTTGGCGCGGCCCAAGTCTTCGAGCGTGACGTTCTCCAGCTTCAAGCCAAGCTCCTCGGAGATAACCTTGCCTCCGGTCAGGATTGCCATGTCTTCCAGCATCGCCTTGCGGCGGTCGCCAAATCCAGGGGCCTTTACAGCTGATACATTCAGTACTCCGCGCACTTTGTTGACCACCAGCGTAGCCAGGGCTTCGCCTTCAATGTCTTCAGCAACAATGACCAGCGGCTTGCCGGCGCGGGCAACATTTTCCAGAATCGGCAGGAGGTCGCGCATATTGGATATCTTCTTTTCATGAAGGAGGATATATGGTTCTTCGATCTCCGCCTCCATGCGCTCTGCATCGGTGACAAAATATGGCGACAGGTAGCCGCGATCAAACTGCATGCCCTCAACGACATCCAGCTCTGTTTCCAGACCCTTTGCCTCTTCGACAGTAATGACGCCTTCCTTGCCTACCTTTTCCATGGCGTCGGCAATAATTTTACCGACTTCGTCGTCGCCATTGGCGGAAATCGTGCCAACCTGGGAAATTTCCTCCTGGTCTTTGACGTCTTTTGAAAGCTTGGTGAGTTCAGCGACAACGGCTATTACGGCCTTGTCTACACCGCGTTTCAGATCCATCGGGTTCATGCCGGCAGCTACGGCTTTTACGCCTTCACGGGCAATAGCCTGAGCCAGTATGGTCGCGGTTGTTGTGCCGTCACCGGCGACATCTGAGGTTTTGGAAGCAACTTCCTTAACCATCTGGGCGCCCATGTTTTCAAACTTGTTTTCTAGCTCGATTTCCTTGGCGACAGTAACGCCGTCCTTGGTAATGGTGGGAGCGCCCCACGATTTGTCCAGAACCACATTTCTGCCCTTTGGCCCCAGCGTGACCTTTACAGCATCTGCAAGCGTATTGACGCCCGCCATCATCTGAGCGCGAGCGCTCTCACTAAAATGAATTTCTTTCGCAGCCATAGTTAATACTACTCCTTATTCTGCTATTGATTTGATTAAACTTAAGATTCGATAACGCCGAGGATGTCATCCTCGCGCATCATCATATATTCGCTGCCGTCGAGTTTGATCTCAGTGCCGGCATACTTCGAGAAAATCACGCGGTCACCTGGCTTAACGTCCAGGGGACGAACATCTCCGTTATCCAGAATCTTTCCCTTCCCTGCCGCGATGACTTCGCCCTGAATGGGCTTTTCCTTGGCTGTATCGGGAATGATGATGCCTCCAGAGGACTTCTCTTCCTCGTCTAGGCGGCGCACGATGACACGATCATGCAAAGGACGAACCTTCGTTGCCATATTTCCTTCTCCTGTATGTGTTTATTCAAATCATTAATAAAATGAACCGTGTTGTCCGAAACGGGATTGGCACTCGATTCGGAAGAGCGCCAATAATGGAGGCGGAATACCGCCTGTCAACAGTTTTCTGGCACTCTCATGGCAGGAGTGCCAAGCGCTGGTTTTTTATCGGGGGAGATGTCAGAAGGCGATTCTTCTTACGCTGCCCGTTAAGGGCCCGGAACCTCGACTGAGAACTGGAACGGTGTGTCGCTGTGGCCAAAACAAAGTTCGTGATGGCCTGGATCAAGCGGCGCAATGTTTGGCTTGCTGCCATAGCCGATGCGCTCACTGTCGACAAGACAATAATCTCCATGTTGAAGTAGCCTGATTTGCAGCCCCCCAGACTCGGAGGGTTCGATACAGACATGCTGCTTACGAATGTACACACGATGGTCGGCAAGCATGACATCGGCCTGATGAGCGTCTTCAAAGAGTTCGATCACGCTTTGTGGGCTGGTATGAGAACCAAAAAACCATGGCAGGTGATCAATTTCCCGTTTTTCGTTGCAAAGCGCCTTTCGCGCATCAACCGTCATGCCTTCGATAACCGCAAATTGGTTTTTCCGGTTGCGCGCAGGATTTTCGATAAGGCTGTTTTGCAGGCGGGAAAAAAGAGCAGATAGCAGGGGCACCAGTCGATTGCCCGGACCATTGACGAGCCGAATCAAGGCGCCTCGGTCGATGATCTCAAGTTCACAATCGATCAGGGTAGTAACTGTTGCGGTGCGTTTGCCAACCAGGCCGGCCATCCCAAGCTCACCAACGATTTCCCCGGGCCCAAGCCGGATTTCTTTCATCCGGCCATTAGCCTGTTTCCGTTGCACCTGTAGCCAACCGCTTTTAACAAGGTAAGCAACAACATCTGTATCGCCCTGTGTAATTATCGTTATTCCAGTAGAAAACTGTTGAATGCGCGCCATAGCTTCTTGCTTACCTCCTGCAGGAATCGGGCTGCAATGTTTCCAATAGTCGGAGGGGAGAATCTGTGATGCATATCGCACATCAGAGTATTTTCCAATCCATAAATGCGTCTGAAAGTTAGCTGCATGGAGATTGGTTTCATGCGGCCTTTGGAATCTGTCCAAAGATTGTAGCGAACAGCTTGTTGCGAGCCTTTTGCATTTGTTGCCATGCGTCAAGATCGGATTGTTTCATGGCGATGGCATC
>QIFG01000008.1 GCA_003228735.1 Zetaproteobacteria bacterium | reverse complement strand
TCCATGCATGAGCCGAGCAACGCCGCAGACCGCCTGCAAAGCCTTGTCCTGAAAGGTTGCGCCCCGGTTTGTTGCAAATAACCCGGCGCTCACTGCGTCAGACTCCTTGGCATCGTAGCTATGGCTTTGAGCTGCGTCGCCTTCCTTGCGATCATCCCGATTGGGACTGCTTTGCTGCTCATGGAAGACTTGTTCAGAGCTTCCTTAGCTTACTGCTTTCTTTGGATAGAGAGCTGATACTCCTTGATGCCGTTCGGGTGGTAAATCTCCAGCGCCGGCAGTGACAGGGTATATCCGTTATATTTGGCCCATTCCCGCATAGCCTCGTATGATTTGTAGGAACCCATGAGCGCGCCGCCGTCGAAGGTGGCCAGGAGGATCTCACGCTGCGGCAGTTCCTCCACCTCCAATGGGTCCGGTACGTACGTATTCTGATTGACAAGATAACCGACTTTGGCCCGGCGCTTATTCTCCGGCACATTGCTGTCATCAAGCAGCAGGGCGCAAGCCGTTTCGGTCTTGATGCCTGCCTTCGTCAGTTTTTCGGCCACTTGCTCAAGTGCTGGCTTGATATCGCTGTAGGGGCCGATGTGCATCAGGTAGGCAATCTTGTAACTGGGTGCGATGGCCTTTTGTACCTTGGCATCGGTGAAGGAACCAAGATAAAACATTACGGCCGCGCTGCCAAAGACCGTAAGGAGCAGCGTGCCAAGAATGAATACAAGCGCTTCTTTTGATACTGGGGGTTTTTCCTGCGGCATCTATTTGCTCCATGTAATGGCGAAACGTTTGCGGCATCATATTTTGTTGCCGCAGCAAGGTAAAGCAGCCATTCAAAATCCTGCCGGGCAATTAAGCAGGCTATGTTCCTAACTTGCTGGCTCGGTTAGCATCAGGACAGGATGAGTATCTCTTTCAGCCCCATAATAAGGATGATTCGGCATGAATAAATCACAACAGGAAAGAAAACGGTTTAACTGGCCGTTTTTTCTGTTTTCCGCCTGTATTACCTTGGGTGTGGTTGGGATCTTTGCTTATGGCATGCTTAATCATAAAGCGGAATTTACCGTGGAAAAGTATGAGATCGGCAAGGCCGCTTTTGAAAGCAAGGTGAAGGCCATGCTCGACCGGCACACTGTGCGGGAAGAAGAGGAGAAGCCCGTGGTGCATCCGCCGCCGGGTTCGGATGTATACATTCCGGCCCGCAATTTCGACTGGGGCGGCTTCATCGTCGAACTGGAAAGGGATCAGCCATACCGCTTGCACCTGCTGAGTTATGATATCAAGCATGCCCTGGTGACCCGCGAGTTGAAGATCATGAAACGCGTCAAGCCGGACAAGGCCGTGATGTTGAGTTTCACGCCTCGGGCGGCAGGTGAATTCGAGATGATATGTGGTGAATATTGCGGGCCGGGCCACGGCGCCATGGTCGGCAAGATGATTGTTGTCGATGCTCCCGGTCAGAAGTCGGGAGCCCAGTGAGTCCTGCATTCATGACCCTGTTGTCTTACGCCGTGGCAGGGGCCTTATAAAGCTGCTGCATCATGAAGGGTTCAGTGTTAAAGTTCGCGCCGGAAATGAGGCTGCGCCAGCGTTCATATCCCTTTTGCTACAGCCTTGTTAAGGAGACAAAGGTTTCATCATGAAAGCATCATATTCACTGCCTGTTTCGGATACTTCTCAGCATCGGTTGGCCATTGGCTGGCTTTCCGTAGCGGTCGGCTTCCTGCTGGCCTCCGGTGTTTATCCACTGTTGCTGGCACTGGCTCGGACGACCTATGAAATGCCGTGGAAGGAGTTGTTTTACACGGCTCTGGTGCTGCATGTGGACTTTACCGTTTTATGGTGGTTGCTGGCTATTGCCGGCGTGTTCTGGAGCCTGAATTCAATCGGGCGTGGTATACAGGCTGGCTGGCTGGCGCTTGCCCTGGTCGTGTTTGGTGGCCTCATCGTTGGGGTTGCTCCGCTGACGGCGGACTCCAACCCGCTCACAAACAACTATGTGCCGATGCTGGAGAACCGCGTTTTCATCAAGGGGCTCATCGTATTCGGCGGAGGCGTATTACTGCTGGTGCTGCGCAGCCTGATGGCCACGCCGATGAAAGAGACGTTTTCTCCCGATCATGAGGGCGCCATGCGTTTCGGCGTATGGACGGCTGCCGTAGCTACGCTGATCGCCGTTCTGGCGTTGCTGTGGACGATCGCCAATATGCCTGAGATTCAGGGCAGCCGGTCTTATTACGAGGTGATGTACTGGGCCGGCGGCCATGTGCTGCAGTTTGCGCATACGGCGTTGTTGTGTGTGTGCTGGCTGTGGCTGGCCAGTGTATGTGGCGTTGAGACGCCCGTGGGGCCAAAGGTGGTGATGGCGGCTTTTGCTATCGGAGTTGCTCCCGTGCTGCTTGCCCCCCTGCCATTTTTCCAATACGGCCTTGGCGACCCGGAGTTCATGACATGGTTTGTCTGGCTGATGCGTGACGGTAACGGTGTGGCGCCGTTGATTATCGGCCTGGCTGTCATGGCAGGCATTTTCAGGACACGTATTCCGGATGTAGAGCAGAGGCATTTGTATGCCTCGCTGCTGGCTTCGATCTTTTTGTTTGCTATCGGCGGCGCACTTGGGTTCCTCATTGCTGAGAGCAGCACGCTGATCACGGCGCACTATCACGGCTCCATCGTCGCTGTAACCATGGCATTCATGGCCATCACCTATTACCTGCTGCCGCGCTTCGGTTTTGCGCAACCGAACCTGAAGTGGGCCAGGATACAGGTCTATGCCTATGCCGCCGGCCAGTTTTTGCACATCGTGGGTCTGGCCTGGGGCGGCGGGCATGGTATGAAGCGCAAGGTTGTCGGCACGACCCAGGATCTTGGCATGCAGGCCATTGTTTCTCCGCAGGACCTGGTCGGAGTGGGCGGAGTAATCGCCGTATTGAGCGGCCTTCTGTTCGCAGCCGTTGTGCTTCCGGTGATGTTCAAAGGCAGGAAGGCATCTTCGGATAAAGGGGTGGAGCAATCATGAACAGTGCGGGAAACCATCATGACAGGCAAATCGCCATCTGGCTGCTTTTCGTGTGCGCCGCCATCTTTATCATGCTGGTCATTGGCGGGGCGACGCGCCTGACACATTCCGGCCTGTCCATGATGACCTGGGATCCTCTGATGGGTTGGATACCGCCACTCAGTGAAACACAGTGGCAGGAGTCTTTTGAACACTACAAGCAAATTCCTGAATTCTTTCAGCTGAATCCGGATATGGATATGGAAGGGTATAAGGGCATCTTTCTGCTCGAATATGTGCACCGTGTCTGGGGCCGCCTGATCGGCATTTTCTTCCTGGTTCCTTTCCTGTATTTCCTGTTTGCCGGCAAGATCAGAAAGTCGCTCAGGCCGGAAATGATGACGATGTTCGTGTTGGGTGGACTGCAGGGCCTGATGGGCTGGTATATGGTCAGCAGCGGCTTTGATAGCGCCTATGTGAGCCAGTACCGGCTGACCGCACACCTTCTCTTCGCCTTTATCATTTATGGATATATTCTATGGGTCGCCATGGGGCTGTTATTCCCCAGGCAGGAGTCGTCCCTGTATGACATAGAACCGCTGAGACGCTATGCTTGGGCGCTGTTTGGACTGATCTTCATTACCGTGGCTTCAGGCGGCTTTGTGGCGGGGCTGAAAGCCGGATTTGCCTACAACACATTTCCTCTCATGGACGGGCAACTTATTCCGGATGGCCTCGGGATGTTGACTCCTTGGCATGCCAACCTGTTTGACAATATCGTCACTGTTCAGTTCAATCATCGCACGCTGGCGGAAATCCTGCTGCTTCTGGTCATTGGCTTCTGGTTCTATGCCCGCCGCTTTGATTTGCGCGGCTATGCCCAGACGGCCACAAATGCATTGCTGGGCATGGGCATCGTGCAGCTTATCCTTGGTATTTCCACACTGGTTCTTGTGGTGCCGGTGTGGCTGGGTGTCGCGCATCAGGGTGGCTCCATGGTTCTGTTCACCATCGCCCTGTTTCTGGTTCATTCCCTCCTTCAACCTCAGTCGAATGGCTGAGGGAAAAAGGATTGATACGGAAAAACCGCAACCCCGGAAGGTCGTCAACCATTGCCCTTCTTTGTTGCGGTCTGATCCCCTGATCGCATATGTATCCTAGCGAACGCCGTAGCGTATTCTCCCTGGCGGGCATCTATGCCCTGCGCATGCTGGGCCTGTTCATGATCCTGCCGGTCTTTGCTTTGTATGCCGAGGGGCTGAAGGGTGTTACGCCGACTTTGGTCGGCCTGGCGCTGGGTGTCTACGGCCTGACCATGGCGCTTTTCCAGATTCCATTTGGCATGCTCTCCGATCGTTTTGGCCGCAAACCCATCATCACCATTGGCCTGATTCTGTTCGCAGCAGGAAGTATTGTTGCGGCTATGGCCGACAGCATCTGGGGCGTAATTATCGGCCGTGCATTGCAGGGCTCCGGCGCCATTGCAGCGGCCATGATGGCCCTGCTGGCCGATCTGACGCGTGAGCAGGAGCGCACCAAGGCTATGGCGATCCTTGGCGTTGCCATCGGCATGTCCTTTACCTTGTCTTTGATCCTTGGCCCGTTTCTGAACAATGTCATCGGCGTGGCTGGGATTTTCTGGATGACGGCTGTCATGGCCCTGATTGCCATTGCCCTGCTGTATCTTGTTGTGCCTGAGCCTGAACGCAGTCAAATGCACCGGGATGTTGAGGCTGTTCCCGCCCAGTTGAAGGACATTCTTGCCAACACCCAACTGCTGCGCCTTGATCTCGGTATCATGCTGCAGCACGGCATCATGATGGCGATGTTCACGGCCCTGCCTTTTGTGCTGCGCGATCAACTGATGATTCCAAGCCAGGATCATGGCTGGTTTTATCTGCCGATTCTGTTGCTATCCGTGCTTGGCATGGTTCCCTTGATTATTCTGGCTGAGAAAAAGGCCAAGATGAAACAGGTGTTTGTCGGCTGTGTGGCGCTGATGATGATGTCCGAATTCCTGCTGGGGGCGCTGCATGGCTCCATGCTGAGCGTTGGTGCCGGGCTTTTGCTGTTTTTCATTGCCTACAATGTGCTGGAGGCAAGCCTGCCTTCACTGATTTCACGCATGGCGCCGGTGGATGGCAAGGGGTCGGCCATGGGTGTGTATTCCACCTCGCAGTTCTTTGGCGCCTTTGTCGGTGGTGCGTCAGGCGGATGGGCCTATGGATTATGGGGTGCGGAAGGCGTGTTCTATGCCTGCGCTGCTGTGGCCGGGGTGTGGATTCTGGCTGCGCTTGGTATGCAGACACCATCGTATTCTCTGCATTTGCTGCATGTTGAGGTTACCTCACCGGAGGCTGCAGAACAGCTGACCGCCAAGCTTCTTGACGTGGCCGGCGTGCATGAAGCCAAGGTTGTCCTTGATGAGGGCGTGGCTTATCTGAAAGTAAACAAACGCGACTTTGACCCGGAGGCGGCAGCCAAGCTCATTAGGTCATGATTATATTTTTCTGAAGGCTGGTTCTCGCTAAGCCGCTAAGTGCGCAAAGGAAAATTGTTTTTTCATTCTTTGATGCCTTGCATTTTAGCGAGGGGTTTCATCTTCAAGTCCATTCACAATCCGCACAATACCGTCTTTGATCAATGCAGAACCAAAGTTGACTAGCAACCCCAGCTTTTTTCCCGTTAAACGAAGGTATGTGAGGAGTTGTTTCTTGTGCACATTTGAAATTCGTTCAATAGATTTCAATTCCACAATCACGCTGTCATTGACTATCAAGTCTGCCCTGAAACCTTCATCAAAAACCAACCCGTCATATCTCACAGCAACTGGTTTCTGGCGCTCAACAGTTAGCCCTCTCTTACTTAGCTCATGCCCTAATACGGTTTCATATACAGATTCAAATAGCCCGGGGCCAAGGTTTGAATGGATGTGGAATACAGCATCCACAATCTCTTTTGCCACGTCGTTTTCTTTCACCCTAGGTCTTCCCTTTCGCGTTCTTTGCGTCTTGGCGAGAGAACTTTCAGAAGGCTTATGATGCCCATTTGAGCCAGTGGCGCAGGGCTTTGGCGAT
Organism: Zetaproteobacteria bacterium; assembly: GCA_003228735.1. Lineage (GTDB taxonomy): Bacteria > Pseudomonadota > Zetaproteobacteria > Mariprofundales > Mariprofundaceae > SZUA-181. Next base: position 19,572 of record QIFG01000008.1, on the reverse strand, counting down.
ATCTTCCGGGCTGCTTTTGTGACCGATCAGTTCGGCAATCTTGCCATCCGGCCTTAGAAGAAACACATAGGTGGAGTGACTGATCGTATAGTTTCCCGCCGCATTGGGCGCGTTTTTCTTGTAACCCACCAGAAATGACTCAGCCGCTGCCGCCGTTTCCTCGGCACTGCCGCTCAGGCCCTGAATCTGCGGATGGAAGTAGCGGGCGTATTTCTCCACCTTGGCAGGCGCGTCGCGTGCTGCATCAATCGATATGAAGACCGGCTTCACCTTATCCCGCTCTTCTTCCTCAAGCATATCCAGCGCCTTGCCCATATTCGCCAGTGTTGCCGGACAGGTATCGGGACAATGCGTATAGCCGAAGAACACCATGCCAACCTTGCCCAGCATCTGCTTGCTGCTGACAGGTCCATTGGCGTCGTGCAGCGAGAATTCCGGCTGAATTTCAGGGTAGGGGCTTTCCGGCATCTTGCTCAGATTATACCAGCCGAATCCAATCAGACCGGCCGCAATCAGCAACAAAACCAGCGGAAACAGACTCTGTTTTTCTGTTGTCATCGTTTCTCCCATCATTCTCAGGCGTGGTTGCAGGTTGTCTCAAGGCTTGCTGGTTTCTGCACAGCCACGCAATCTACGCCTGTTGCGCCACACGGCAATAAATGCATGCGTGCTAGGCGTAACGATTGATGTCTGGTCACGACTACAGGTAAGCGGGATCAGCGCTTTTGTCGTCTCGCTTATTTATGTGAAATTCAGGATGATGCTGTTCATCATGATTGCAGGCCTGACCTCGCAGGTGGACTAGGGCTGATTGGCAGATCCTAAATCTGTTTCAGATATTCGATAATGGCCTGACGTTCTTCGGAGGACTTATTGCCGGGAATAGACATGCGCGTACCCTTTTTGACCTTTGTTGGGGCCTCTATCCATTGATTCAGCGCTGCTTCGTCCCAAACCTTGAACGGAACGCCTGATATCGTCGGCGTACGCCCGAAAATACCCTTCAGCGTCGGCGCTGCCTTGGTCAGATGCTGGTCGAGATAGTGGCAGCTGCCGCATTTGCGTCGGGTCAGCGCCGCACCCTCCGACGTTTCAAGCATGATGGTGGAGGTGACAGATGAGCCAGTCCCCGGCTTTCCGGCAGTTGGGCTGCCTTCTTCCGAACTGCAACCGCTAGTGCCGATGGCTGCCATGCAGGCGAAAGTCAGGCAGGCAAGGGTTTTTTTCATGGAAATCCATCTCCGGGTGGCTTCAATCAGGTTCAGCCATTAGAATAAATGATTACCCGCAGCAGTGGAAGAGCCCGCCCGCCTGGGGAAATATATTCTGGTTTAAAGGGGGCTATGAAATGTTGAACAGGATTCTGGCCGTGGCTGTGATGACAGTGATTTTTCTGGCTGTTTCCGGGGAACAGGGCATAGCTGTCGAAGCTGCTGGCAAGAAGCAGTTGACTGCCGAGGAGGCGCGTGCGCTCAGATACCGTTCTGCGCCATTTGCCCCAGCTGTTCATAACCCGGCCTACATCAAGGCGTGCGGCAGTTGCCATCTGGCGTATCAGCCCGGCTGGCTGCCTGAGCGCTCCTGGCAGCAACACCTCAAGAGGCTGGATGATCATTTTGGCAGGAAGCTTGTGATTGATGAAGCTTCTCAACACCGGATTGGCAAGCTTCTCAAGGCTCGCGCGGCAGATCGGACTTACAGCCGCGTGTCCGGTGAAATGATGAAATCCATTCCCGACGGGCAGACGCCGCTACGCATCACGGAAACCGTTCTTTTTGCCGGTAAACATAAGGATATTGATATGTCCCGTTCGACTGCCGGCGCAAGCCTTGCTTCGGCCTCTTATTGTCTGGCCTGCCACAGTGAGGCGAATAAAGGGCTTTTCGATAAGGTCAGCCTGGTTAAACCGGATAACGGGAGCGGTAAAGCCAAATAACATCTCCGGAGCCCGGCAGGGTTCCAAACGCAGGCATTTGTAAACGGCTTGCTGCCAAGCAGATCAAAGTTGTCTATGATCCGCGGCTTCCAAATCATTCAGGAGAACGAATGGAATTAATTTCCCACTTTGCGGGCCGCAGGCCGGTACTGCTTGTTGTCATGGATGGCTGGGGCATGGGCAAGGGCGGTCCTGAGGATGCGATTTCTCAGGCCAGCACGCCAAATTTCGACCATCTGTGGGCGCAGTATCCGCATACCTGTTTGCTGGCGCATGGTCATTCTGTCGGCCTGCCTTCCCGTCATGATCTCGGCGGTTCGGAAGTTGGCCACCTGACCATGGGGGCGGGGCAGGTGCTCGACCAGGGGTCAACCCGCATCAACAAGGCGATCCGGGATCGCTCGTTTTTTGAATCAAAAGCATTACGCCAGGTCGTGCAGGCTGGGCAAAGTGGCGGTACGCTGCATCTGCTGGGCCTGTTGTCGGACGGCAACATCCATTCGCATATCGATCATTTCCTGGCGCTGATCAACCATGCCTTTGAAGAAGGGATCAGGCGGCTGCGGGTACATGCCCTGCTGGACGGGCGGGATGTCGGCGTGCAGAGCGCACAGAAATACATCGCCCGGCTTGAACAGGCATTTGCCTATGTTAACAACAATGCCGGCTTCGATTATGCCTTTGCTTCCGGCGGTGGCCGTGAGGTCATCACGATGGATCGCGACCGGCACTGGGACAAGGTCAGGGCTGGCTGGGGTGTCCATGTTCACGGCGAATGCGGGAACCGGTTTGCCAGCATGCTGGATGCTGTCAGCCATTTCCGCACTGAGACGCCTGATATCGTCGATCAGGATATTCCCGGCTTTGTTATTGTCGATGATCAGGACGAGCCTATTGGTAGAATCAAGGATGGCGATGCTGTGATCATGGTGAATTTCCGTGGCGACCGGGCCATGGAAATTAGCGAGGCATTCTGCCTGGATGATTTTGACGGCTTTGATCGGGGCAAGCGGCCGGATGTGACCTATGCCGGTATGATGGTTTATGACGAAGACAGAGACCTTCCCGAACTGCAGCTCATGGGGCCGACCAGGGTGGCAAATCCGTTTGGCCGGCGCATTTTCAACATGGGAATCAGACAGTTCCGGCTGGCGGAAACGCAGAAATATGCCCATGTCACCTTCTTTTTTAACGGTGGTTACCGTGAACCGCTTGATGCGAAGATGGAGGACTACGTTCTGATTCCTTCGGATAAGGGCATTAACTTTGCCGATAAGCCGGAGATGAAGGCGGCAGAAGTCGGTGACAAGGCGGTGGAGCTTATTGAAAGCGGTAAATACGGTTTCGGGTTAATCAATTTTGCCAATACGGATATGGTGGGTCACTGCGGGCGGATTGAGCCGGCCATTCGCGCCGCCGAGGCAGTCGATAAAGCATTGGGCCGCATTGTGGAAGCGCTGGAAAACGCCGGTGGCAGCGCCATTATCACGGCCGATCACGGCAATGCCGAAGAAATGCAGCTTGAAACTGCGGAGGGGCATGAGCCTTCGACCAGACATTCATTGAATCCGGTTCCCTGTATCATATTCGATACAAAATATGATGGCTCTTATCGTCTGAAGCAGCCGAAAAATAAGAAAACAAGCAGAGAGGCGCCTAGCCTGGCCAACCTGGCAGCAACGCTGTTTCTGATGCTTGGCGAGCCGGTCCCCGAAGACATTGAGCCTCCCCTGATAATCAGCGCGCCCAGGTAGGGCGGCTATATCGTTACAGGCCCAGCTTGCTTTGTTTGATTTTCTGATCCGTTTTGTACTGACTTAGTGAATATACCGACCAGATGGCGGCTGGAATCCAGCCGATCAGGGTGAGTTGGAGAAGCAGGCATATGACGCCTGCAATGGGCTTCCCGATCGTGAAAAACTGAAACCAGGGTATAAGTATGGCCAGTATCAATCTCATTTGATTTCTTCCTCTCCATTCGAGAACGTCTGATGCTTGAGTAACAGGTGTATTGTAGGGAGCACCTTGCCTCCTTGCCGGTTTATTGGCACAGCCGGTTGATACATTACTTGCAGCCAGCGGTTCCTTTTTGAACGGGTGGGCAAGGGATGTCGCCATAGGAGCAGAAGAACAGCAATCCCCCAGCTTAGCTATAGCAGCGTGGACAGATCACTGAAACAGGCTGGATGGAAATGTGGGGAACGATTCTGATAGCGGGCTATCAGGGGCGAAAATACTGGATGCGATGGTTGCCCCAGTCGGTAATGAAGACGGAACCGTTCGAACCAACGCCTACACCGGTTGGACCGGAGAATTGGCCCGGTGCTCTACCTTTGCCTCCCCATGCGGCAAGGAAGCTCCCATTCTTGCCATAGTGCTGGATTCGGTTGTTGTAGAAATCAGCCACAAACAGCGAGCCGTCCGCTGCCACAGCAAGTCCTGAGGAGATGCGGAAGCGGCCACCCCATAGTCCCAGTCCACCGATGCTCCGCAGAAAGTGGCCATCGGTACCGAACACCTGCACACGGTTGTTGTAGGCGTCGGAAACATAGACGCGGTTGTCCGGACCGATGGCAATGCGCGAGGGATAGTAAAACTCCCCTTCGCGATCTTCCGGAATCAGGAAATTCACTGCTGACAGCGCGACATTGACCTTGCCTTTGCGCCCCCATGCCAGGATAAGGTTTCCGTCTGGTGTGAATTTTTGAATGCGATGATGGTATTCATCCACCACGTAGACAAAGCCCCTGGAATCCACCGCTATGTCAGCCGGCACATCAAGGTCTCCAGGGCCATCTCCTGCTTTTCCCCAGGCATCAAGCAGCTTCCCCTTGCTGTCGAAACGGAAGACCCGATCCAGGTCGTAATCTGTTACCCAGATGCTGCCGTCCGGGCCAACAGCGATGCCTGCCGGTTTTTCAAACATATCCTGTCCAAAGGCAAGAAGAAATTCTCCGCCGGCACCGAACTTCTGTACCCTCTGGTTGCGCACATCTGTGACATAGACGAAGCCATGCTGACCCACAGCAATATCAAAGGGCTCGTTGAACTGCCCCGGCCCATTCCCCTTGACGCCCCAGACCCGAACATCCGAAGGGGCATTCGTGCAAGCGGCAAGAGAGATGGCAAGCAACAGGCCAGGGAGTTTTGGCAGTCTCATTTACGTGTGATGTTGCGCGCAGTGAAGCCAGCTTTTTTGATGGCTTGCCGCAGGGTATCATCAGTCACATCTACTCCCTGCTCGATCTGGACTATTGCTTGGCCTGCCTTCATGTCAATGTCAACGGACCCAACACCCGCTACCTTTTTCAAGTTCTTCTCAAGGCCATAGGCGCAAAACGGGCAGGATAGACCATCCACCTGGATGATGACGGATTGAAACGCCGCATCTTGCGCCGACACGATTGTGAGTGGTGCAGTCAGAAGCAGGCCAATGATGAACAATAATCGTAACGTACGCATGGTGATACCCCCTTAAAAGTTCCAGCGGAAGCCGGTCGCCCATGTCCAGTCTGTTTCCAGGGCCGAGCCGTTCAGGTTTTGCACAGCCGGAATTTGCACAGCTGTTTCCAGCACGAAGCGGGAAGTTACATACTGAAGACCCGGCACAAGATTCCATGTCAACCCGCCGCTGTTGAAATCAGCCGCTCCAACCGCCCGGTTTTTACCGTTCCAGATCAGATTGGATTCCAGCACGGCATAGACAAAGGCGGGTACGCCACCACCTCCAAGTGTGCGCGGGAACACCCGGTACTGAAATGAAGCGTCTGCTCTGGCTTCGTCGCCGAAGGAAAATCCCGACGCCTCGGTATTCATTCGGTATTTGACTGCCATATCGAATTCCCAGTCCAGAGTCTGGCGGGTGATGGCTACGCCAGCAAACGGGTCCCAGGAGCCTGAACCGGGTTGCAGTATGCGGGGAAGCTCGCCGGAAGCATCACGTTCATTATGCGAACCGGTGGGGGTCTTGATTCCCGCGAACGGAGCGATGCGGAAAGTATCGCCGGGCCGGTCGATCTGATACACGGTGTACCGGCTGAAAAATAGAGCATCCCCCAAGCCTTGTGCCTCACGCTGAATGCGCGCTGCCCCTGTCGTGAGATTCATCCGTTTGTCCACATAAGGAAGCACCCCGAAAACAGCCAGCTTGGGACTTGCGCCATAGGCGAGTACAACGGGAACAGTAGTAACGGCCAGATCCCGATTCTGAACCGTAGAATCACCCGATTTTCGCACAAGCTTGACCTGACTGCGCAGGATGCCTATGCCTTCGGAAACGGGCAGAGCACTGTTAAAGGTGATCGGCCCGGCTTGGACGCCGCCGGTTGCTGCGATCAGGCCAACAGCAAGCACAATGGTCCATACGTAATACATCATTCATCTCCTTCCAGGCTGTCCAGAATTGGACACGCCTTTAGTGGCCCCTTGCCGGGACAGATATCCACAAGCGGGGCAAGCGCCGCTCGCATGCGCTCAAGGCCATGAATCTTGCCCTCGATTTCTTCCAGGTGGCTGGCAGCCATGGCACTGACCTCGGCACAAGTCGCGGTTTGTTCTCCCTGTAAGGCCAGCAGGGCTGCAATTTGCTTAAGTGAGAATCCCAGTTCCTGGGTTCGCCTGATGAACCGGATACGGCGCACTGCCTCGTAGTCGAACAAACGGTAGCCACTGGAGGAACGGGAGGGAGCCGGAAGCAACCCCCGGCGCTCGTAGTAGAGAACGGTCTGCACGTTCACGTCCGCTGCTTCCGCCACCCAGCCGATCGTTTTCCTTTGCATTTGCTCCCCCATTACCTTTACGGCCTATGCAACCGGCTGGCCTAGTCCGGCGGCACGAAGTGCGGATTCAGCAATTCCCCGGCCGGAGCAGCACTCCGCCAGCCTGCCGTCAATCGCAACGGCGGGAATTGAACGAACCCCCAATTCCTTCGCCTGTTTTGCAACCTGCGGATCATGCATATCCAGAACGCTGACTTCGCATGCATCACAGGCCAGCCGATGAATCAGATTAATCGCTTCCGCGCATACCGGACAACTCGAACTGAAGACCTCGATGTTTCGTTTGGCGTTCATATCTTCACCTCCTTCGCTCGGAGATGATGTTAGTATAAACCCTTGACCTAGGTATGGAGTCAAGACCTAGGAAATCCTGCGCGCCTAGCTTGCAGGGAAAGGTAAGTCCGAGATACTAAGCTCCCATCATGTCACACCTTTACTTATTCGTGGTCGCAATCTAGGGGATGGGGAAAGATATTCCTTTGGTAGGTAGTGACATATTCTTTTATGATTGATGGGTTAGCCTTGGAGTCGCTCAGGCCGTTTCACAGGCCGCACGATTCCGACGCAGCAGGACGATATCCCATACAGCGGCCGAGATCAGCATAACCAGGCCAAGGATATGCACAGGCATGAATACCAAGATGCCTGCTAACGCAGCCACAGCACCGGCTGAACCAAGATAAAACGGATGATTTATCCCATGACGGCGGCGGGACGCCAGAAGTCCCCAAACGGCGAGGCCTAGGAACAGCGCCAGCAAGGGAATCAGGATGGCATCGTTGATCAGAAAGCCCAGCCCCACCGCCGAAAGGGCCGCTAGCGCCGGGGCAAAACCCAGGCAGCAGATACTGGCGATGATGGAGCCAATTGAACCGGAAATTTGCTTAAGCATAGTTGTCCTCCTTGTGATCTAATGCTTCATTGTCACGAACGGGTTTTCTCCGTCAGCAGCAGTGCTTTCCTTTCTGGATCGGCGGGCAGGGGACATCACCATAGGAGCAGAAGACGCAGCAGTCTCCCGGTTTGGGTTTGATGAGCGTATGGCATGTCTCGCACTCATAAAACCACTGGCAGGCATTCGTTGGCATTGTTTCCGTTTTTTGATGTCCACATTCGGGGCATGTGATCGTGGATGTGGGGATGATGCCGGTTTTCATCAATGTAGATTTCTTCATGGTTTTTCCTATCTCAACAAATATGGAATCAGGGATGGGGAAACAAGCAGGAATATCGCCAGTGCAGAGAGCAGCCAGAGCATGACGGGCGGTTTGAGGTTACACTCGGTTGCGGCACTGACCTTCCGGCCCTGCCAGTGTCGCCATCCGGCCCAGCCCAGAAACACCAGCGTCATTGCGGCGAAGAAGGGACGGTAGGGCTCCATGGCGATAAATACCGAAGCCGACCCAAGGCCTAGTAAAACCACGACCAACGGCCCGATGCAGCAGGCAGAGGCCAATCCTCCAGCTAATACGGCACCGATGAGCGGGAGCCGTTCATTCTTGCTTTCGGGAAACTCATTCATGGTTCTCTTCCAGTGATTTCAGAATCGGACAGGCATCATCGGAAGTTCCCTGTCCGCATTGGCGGGCCAACTCCAACAGCACCTCGCGCATGCTCGACAGCTTTTCGATACGGGCAGCAATCTCGTTGGCCTTTTCTTCGGCCACCTTGTTGACCTTGGCGCAGTCGCTTCCATCAGCACGTAACGCCAGCAGTTGCTTGATCTCTTCAAGGGTGAAGCCCAGTTCTTTGGCATGAACAATGAACCGGAGCCTTTTGGCGTCGGCATCGGTATATTGCCGGTAACCGGAATCACTGCGGGCAGGCGGTGAAATCAATCCACGCTGTTCATAGAAACGCACCGTATCAACGGAAACCCGTGCCTGCCTGGCTAATTCACCAATCTTCATGCCGACAGTCTAAACCATGGAGCATACTCCAGGGTCAAGAGTTTGTTTGATTTCTTCTGGCCGGATAATCCGGTCAGGCGAGAAGTTCCTCAATCTCCTTGCGCGTAAAGCGGCGGCCGAGGCGTGCGCCAAGCTGGCTGACCACGCGGGCAGCGGCATGGCTGCCGAGATGGCCGGCCTGATGCCAGGAAAGCCCGTTGGTGATGCCGTACAGAACGCCTGCGGCATACATGTCGCCTGCGCCTGTCGTATCTACAGCCTCCACCTGCATGCCCTCGATCGGGATGGCCTCTCCCTCGTGCATGATGATTGAGCCCTCCCTGCCCAGGGTCAGGGCGACATTGTCCGTGTGTTGATGGATGGCATGCGCGCATTCAATCGGATCGGTTTCACCGGTTAGTGAACGCGCCTCCTCCAGATTGCAGAACAACAGGTCTACAGGCCCTTCGATCAGCCGCCAGAAATCACCGCGGTACAGGTCAATCAGAAACGGATCGGAAACCGTCAGCGCCACCTTTACGCCCTGCCGTTTGGCCACCTCAATGGCCTTGATGGCGGCTGCCTGTGTGGTGCTGCCGGTGAACAGATAGCCTTCGACATACACGTATTGAGCCTTGGCTATTTCGGATTCATCGATATCGGCTTCGCATAACTCACCGGATACACCCAGGTGGGTCAGCATCGTACGCTGGGCATCGTCGGTGATCAGCACGACACAGGTGCCCGTTTGTCCTGATGTGAATGGAATCTCGACTGTGACGCCAAGTTCCCGCATTTGCTCGACATATAGCCTGCCGTAGTCGTCGTTGCCGGTCTTACAGGCATAGGCCGTCTTGCCGCCGAAATCGGCGACGCCGACGATGGTGTTGGCAGCCGAGCCGCCCGAGCAATGGTGAACGCTGTGTTCGGCCAGCGCTGCCAGCACCTTCTGCTGACGCGCTTCATCGACCAGCGTCATCACGCCCTTGTCGATATCCGAGCATTCCAGAAAGGCGTCATTCGTCTGCACCTGCAGATCCATGATGGCATTGCCTACGCCATATACATCGTATGCCATCCATCTCTCCTGTATTTGTTACACACATTTCACCACAAAGGCACCAAGACACAAAGCAAACACCATAATCATTTCTGGACACAGATGGGAACAGGTAAATTGCTTTAATATCTGTGGTTATCTGCGTTAATCAGCGTCTAATTTTCTTTATTGCCCAGCAATTGTCATGTTTGCAATTGCGATACTGGGTGCAGCGCGCGTGCCGAACCATGTCAAATCATCTGCGGCGGCTGCAACGCTTGCAAACATATCACTTAAGTTTCCGGCGATGGTGATTTCCTGCACCGGCTTCGTGATTCGGCCACCCTCAATCAGAAAGCCTGTGGCGCCGCGCGAATAGTCTCCGGTAACGCCATTGACGCCAAAGCCCATCATCTCGGTCACCAAAAGTCCGTCACCGATCTCCGCCAGCATGTCCTCGACGCTGATTTGTCCGGGCTGCCAGATCAGGTTGTTCGGGCCAATCGAGATGTCACCGGCCAGTCCCCGCCTGGCATGTCCCGTATTTTCAATGCCAAGGCGCCCGGCCGCATAACGGTCGGTCAAAAACCCGGTCAATCTTCCCGCCTCGATGATTGTGCGCGCATTTGTTCGCGTGCCTTCACCGTCAAACGGCCGGTTGCCAAGTCCTACGGGATGATCCGGGTCGTCTGCGATATTGACCCATTCCGGAAAGATGATTTGTCCTGAGTGCTTTGCCAGAAAGCTGCGCTGCTGAATTACGGAACGCCCATTGATGGCAGAGCTCAGATGTCCAAGCAACGAGATGGCAACACGTGGCTCGAATACGACCGTTGCCTTGCGGCTGGTGATGCTCGCAGCTCCCAGTCTGCGGCAGGCGCGTTCAGCGGCTTTTTGCCCCAGGGCTTTCGGGTCGCGCAGTCCCTGAACTGAGTGGCTGCGGTCGAATTCGTAATCGCGCTGCATGCCGCTGCCTGTGCCGGCAATGACGGATACGCCCAGACCGGCTGTGGACTTGGCATATCCTCCGGCAAAGCCATCGGCCGAGGCGTAGGCGATTTCGGATGTGCCGAAGCCAGCCTCAGCGCCTTCGCTGTTCGTAATGTCTTCTGAAAAGGAAAGCGCCGCCTGTTCACAGACCAGGGCGGCTTCCTGAGCAGCCTCGCGACTCCAGATATCCGCTTGTGTATCTATATCGTCGATATGTTCGGGATGGTCGGCGCCGGATGGGGGTGCGGCATCCGGATCAACCGCAGAAATTCGGGCCATGGTCATCACCTGTTCGACGAGGCGATTCAGTCCGTCATCCGACAGGTCGGATGTCGAGGCGGTGGCGAAGGCCAGTCCGTTTTTCTGCTCGATGAAGGCGCGCAGGCCGATGCCGCGGCCATCTTCCCGTTCCACAGATTCAATCTGGCCATGCCTTACGCTGATGGATTCGCTGGTGTCGCAGACGGCAACGGCGTCCGCGTCACAAGCGCCGCGCTTTTTGCCCATCTCAACGAGCCTGAGGCACATCTCCTGCATCTGTGAACCATTCATGCCTGGGTGCCTCCGACGATGATTTCATCAACCTTGATCGTCGGCAGGCCAACGCCGACCGGCACTGATTGCCCCTCCTTGCCACAGGTGCCGACGCCGGGGTCGAGCTGCAGGTCGTTGCCGATCATTGAAATACGGGTGAGCACGTCCGGGCCGTTGCCGATCAGTGTGGCGCCCTTGACCGGCGCCTTGATCTTGCCGTTTTCGACCAGATATGCCTCGGAGGTGGTGAACACGAACTTGCCGGAAGTGATATCGACCTGACCGCCAGCGAAATTGACGGCGTACAGCCCACGGTCGAGCGAGGCCAGGATGTCTTCCGGCCTGTCTTCTCCGGCCAGCATGAAGGTATTGGTCATCCTTGGCAGCACAGCATGTGCATAGGATTCCCTGCGCCCGTTGCCGGTGGCTTCCATACCCATGAGGCGCGCGTTCTGCCTGTCCTGCAGGTAGCCGGTCAGCACGCCGTCTTCGATGAGTACGGTGCGCTGTGTTTCGGTGCCCTCGTCATCGACATTCAGTGAACCGCGGCGCTCAGGCATGGTGCCATCATCGACTACGGTGACGCTCCTGGTCGCTACCTGTTCCCCAATTTTGCCAGAAAACGCTGATGTTCCCTTGCGGTTGAAGTCGCCCTCCAGTCCGTGCCCGATGGCTTCGTGCAGCAGGATGCCCGGCCAGCCGGGGCCGAGAACGACCGGCATCGGGCCGGCAGGCGCTTCGATTGCTTCCAGATTCAGCAGGGCCAGACGCACGGCCTCACGCGTCAGTCTTTCGGCTTCTTCACCCTTAAGCATTCTATCGAGGCCGAATCTGCCGCCGCCACCGGCCGAGCCGGTTTCACGCCGGCCATCCTGCTCGACGACAACGGAGATGTTCAGCCTGACCAACGGGCGCGCATCGTGGATATGGGCGCCATCCATGCGCACGATATGGATGTTCGAAAAGCTGGAGGCGACGCTGGCAAACACCTGTTTGACGCGCGGGTCGATACTGCGGGCAAGCCCGTCCAGCCGCTCCAGCATCTCCCGGCGGGCCGGCATGGAGGCGGCCTCGGCCGGGTTCTTCGGCTGATACAGCGTCCGTGTCTGCTGGGTGTCGTGTACAGCAACGGGGGAGAGTGAATTCGCCCCTTCGGCAATGGCGCGTGCGGCGCGCGCCGCTTCCATCAGGGCAGGGGTCTCGAATCTGTCCGTAAAGGCGTGGCCGGAGACTTCCCCCTTGATGACGCGGGCGCCAATGCCCTGATGTGTGGAGGCGGATACGTGCTTGACCATGCCTTCCTCCAGGGAGATCGACTCGGATTCACTGTGCTGCAGATACAGGTCGGCATCGTCAGCGCCGGCAGGCACCATGGTTTCGAGCATTCTGGCCAGGGTGGATTGTTCGATGGGTGATTCGATGGGTGATTTAGTGGACGATGGCATGGCCGCGTATCGTTCATGCGGGGGCATGACTGTCAAGCGTGACGTCGATTGATCAGATGATACGCTAGCGCTTATGGAACTGCTCAAGAAGTTCAATAACCCTGTTTTGTTGCAAATCACATGTGATGCCCTGGCTGAACGTGGCATAGGTTTCCGTGTCGAGAATGCCGGCATGAATGCGCTGATGCCGCTGCCCGATGTCATGGACGCGCGTCTGCGGGTTTCGGCAGCGGATATGGATGTGGCCAGGCAGGTTCTTGACGATCTGGAATCCGGGGGTGATTAAGGGTGCGGTAAGTCTGCTGCTTGGCATGCGTCTGCTGGTGAGTGAGGCCGGGCTGCGTGCCGTGCTGTGGCGCATGATTTTCCTGCTTGTGGTGCTCATGCTGTTGTTGACCGGCGGCGTTTACTGGCTGGCCGGATACGTTGCTTCGATGTGGTTGCCGGAAGGTGATGCCTGGTACTGGCAGCTTGTGTCGTGGTTTGTCTGGCTGCTGACGATACTTCTGGCACTGGTCAGTGGCGTGGTCAGCTACTCGATTCTGGCTTCGGCCGTGGCCGCTCCCTGGCTCGATGAGCTTGCCGGACGTACCGAGGCGTTGGCGGGAATCAAGGTTTCCGTGGTCGAGGCACCTTGGCATTTGCAGATATTGCAGAGTCTGGCCAATTCCATTCGCCCGCTGGCCGGACTTTTCGGCATGGGGTGTGTTGCTCTGTTATGCCTGCTGGTTCCTGTTCTGGGTCATTTTCTGGCGGTTGTTATCTGGAGCTATGCCGGTGTCCGCTTTCTGAATTTTGAACTCATGGATGCGCCCGCTTCGCGCCGGGACTGGGACTTTGTAGCCAGAAAGTCGGAGCAGAATGCCCGGCGATTTTATTATCTTGGTTTTGGCGGCATGGCTCTGGTCCTGATGCTGGTTCCAGTCGTGAATTTGCTGGTCATACCCGCTGCTGTGGTGGCCTTAAGCCGGAGCATTGAAGGAACCGGTTCCTAACCCGGCTTAACCGGAACCTAAGGAAGCTCTGAATAAGTCTCACATGGCCGCGACGGCGGCTTTGCAGGATGGGATGCAAGGCGAGAGGCGAAATGTATGGTGGTTCCATACATGAGCCGAGCAACGCCGCAGACCGCCTGCAAAGCCTTGTCCTGAAAGGTTGCACCCCAATCGGGCGCTCACTGCGTCAGACTCCTTGGCATCGTAGCTATGGCTACGACCTGCGTCGCCTTCCTTGCGATCATCCCGATTGGGACTGCAACGCGGCTCATGGAAGACTTGTTCAGAGCTTCCCTAACCAAGAAAAGACTGAACCACAGAGACAAAAAGGCAGTCTTGCCGTTTGGACGCACGCAAGGGCGCCCGAAGGGTGAGGGGCAGACAGCCCCGAATCACACCAAGGCACAAAGTATAAAGGCATATAAATCCACTTCTTGTGGTGGTATGCAGAGGCATCTTCCGATGAGTTTCCGATCGTCAGCTCTGAATCAATCCATCCTGCTTTCTCTATGCTTTTCGTGACTTTGTGCCTTTGTGGTGAAATATCTTGTGTGTTTTGCATTAGATTTTATGGGGAAGAGACTAATACTCCGGGATTTCCAGCAGGGCCTCGGCCTCGTTCTTTACGAATTCGGTAAAGGCGCTGGCCAGGGCTGAGAAGCGTTTGCCCTTCGGGTGCACGATGTACCAGTGGCGCATGATGGGAAAATCCTCGACATCGAGTACGCATATCTTTTTCAGGGCAAGCTCCATTTCGAGCGTGTGCAGTGAAACGATTCCCAGTCCGAGTTCGGCCTCCACGGCCTGCTTGATCGCCTCGGAACGGTTCATTTCCATGCCGGCATTCAGTTCGAGCTCGTGTTCGGCAAAAAAGCGGTCGGTAGCGATGCGCGTGCCGGAATCGCGTTCGCGCACGATAAAGGGTTCGTTGGCGACTTCCGAAAGCGCAATCTTCTTCCGTTTGGCAAGCGGGTGATCCGGCCAGGCCACGACCACCAGTGGATTCGGCATAAACGGAATACCTACGAAATTGTGCCCTTTTGGCGGACGGCCCATGATGGCTATATCGGTGCTGTTATCATCCAGCGCCTTCAGCAGGCCTGCCCGGTTGGTCACATCCAGGCTCATCTTGGCGCCGGGATATTCATGGTGGAAGGTGGCCAGCAGGTGCGGGGCGAAATAGTTGGCCGTACTGGCCATGGTCAGATGCAGCCTGCCGCGCTTCAGGCCCTTGAGTTCATCAAGCACCAGTTCGGCTTCATCGAGCTGCTGGCGGATGACGGCGGCGTAATGGAGCAGTTCTTCCCCGGCCTCGGTAAGCGTCACCTGCCTGCCGGTGCGGTCGAGCAGGGGTAGTCCGATACTTCCCTCCATCTGCTTGATTTGCATGGAAACAGCAGGTTGCGTCATGAACATCTCTTTGGCAGCTTGTGTGTAGCTTCTGCGGAGGGCGACCGCTTCGAAGATTTGCAATTGTTTGAGTGTTAGATGCATGATGCTTCCCTATAAATAATATTTATGAGTTGCATTATAACTCTTGATTAGAATTTATGCACGTCTCCTTGTACTGTTCGTCCTGTTGAATTTGCCCGGTATGCTTTCGGGCTGAAAGATGTCTCGAAAGAGACCGAGTATTTGAATTCCAAGGAGGAATAGAAAAATGGCATTAGACCAATCGAATCGTTATTGCGACTTCAGTCTTAACGAAGACCAACTGATTGCAGGCGGCAAGCATTTTCTGACTGCATACAAACTGAAACCAGCTGAAGGTTACGGTTTTGTGGAAACAGCGGCGCACGTTGCTGCTGAGTCTTCCACCGGCACCAACGTTGAAGTCTCCACCACTGATGATTTCACCAAGGGTGTTGACGCTCTGGTGTATCAGGCGGATGAAAATTCATTCGGCGAGGGCTATGGCCTGATCAAGATTGCCTATCCGGTTGAACTATTTGATATCAACCTCACCGATGGCAACTACATGATTTCCCAGATGACCTCGCTGATCATCGGTAACAACCAGGGTATGGGCGATATCCACGGCCTGCGTCTGATGGACTTCCTGATTCCGGAAATGATGGTCAAGAAGTTTGATGGCCCTGCGACCAATATTTCTGACATGTGGAAGGTGCTGGGCCGTCCGGAAGTGGATGGCGGTTATATCTCCGGTACGATTGTTAAGCCGAAGCTGGGCCTGCGTCCGAAGCCCTTTGCTGAAGCTTGCTACCAGTTCTGGCTGGGCGGCGACTTTATCAAGAACGATGAGCCGCAGGGTAACCAGGTGTTCTGCCCGACCAAGGAAGTGATTCCGATGGTTGTGGACTCCATGGACCGTGCGCAGCAGGAAACCGGCCAGGCCAAAATCTTTTCGGCCAACATCACGGCTGACTGCCACCATGAAATGGTTGCCCGCGGCGAGTATATGCTGGAGCAGTTCGGCAAGATCAACTCTGCCGATCACGTTGCCTTCCTGGTTGACGGCTTCGTAACCGGCCCTGCCGGTGTCACCACCTGCCGCCGCGCATTCCCGGATGTGTTCCTGCACTACCACCGTGCCGGTCACGGTTCAGTAACTTCCCTCGTAAACCCGCGCGGTTACACCATGCTGGTGCATATGAAGTTCGCCCGTCTGATGGGCGCTTCCGGCATCCACACCGGCACCATGGGCTATGGCAAGATGGAGGGTGCTTCTGATGACCGTGTGATGGCTTACATGCTGGAGCGTGATGAGTGCATGGGTCATTACTTCAACCAGAAGTGGTACGGCGTGAAGGCGACAACGCCGATCATCTCCGGTGGTATGAACGCCCTGCGTCTGCCCGGTTTCTTCGAGAATCTGGGGCACGGCAACGTCATCAACACCTGTGGTGGCGGTGCTTACGGTCACATCGACAGCCCTGCTGCCGGCGCTATTTCGCTGAACCAAGCCTACGAGTGCTGGAAGTCCGGTGCTGATCCGATCGAGTACGCGAAGTCTCACAACGAGTTCGCTCGTGCATTTGAGTCTTTCCCGTTCGATGCGGACAAGATATTCCCGGACTGGCGCGAAAAGCTGGGCGTACACAAGTAAGCCCAGCCTTAACCGTCAACAAGATGGGAAAAGCCTCCACATTATGTGGGGGCCTTTTTCTTTCATTGAACTATCATGTTCGGCGTAGTACGGTGCGCCGCGTTCCCGCAGCTTCCTCTGGTCTATGCTGCGATATATTTGCCGCCAGTTCGATCTTTTCTGAACCTTTGAGGCATCTCTACAAAATAACTGTGCCTGGACTGGTCCGAACGAACTTCGGGAGGCATCGAGTTGGAAAAATAAAACAATATGACATTTGATAAATTCGGCCTTTCGGCTGACATCCTTCGTGCCATCGAAGATCAGGGCTATACAACACCTACGCCGGTTCAGGCGCAGGCAATCCCCGTGATCCTTGAGGGGCATGACATTATGGCCGGCGCCCAGACAGGCACCGGCAAAACGGCTGGCTTCACGCTTCCATTGCTGCAACTGATGAACAAAGAGCATCCGGAGCGGCATAAGAGGCATCATGTGCGGGTGCTGGTGATCACACCGACCCGTGAGTTGGCGGCTCAGGTGGGTGAGAGCATTGCCACCTATGGCAAATATCTGTCACTGCGCTCAACCGTGGTGTTCGGCGGCGTTGGCATTGTACCGCAGATTGAAAAATTAAGGCGCGGTGTCGATATTCTGGTGGCAACTCCGGGGCGTCTGCTGGATCTCGCAAACCGGGGGGTGGCCGATCTCTCCAGGGTGGAAATTCTGGTGCTCGATGAAGCCGATCGCATGCTCGATATGGGCTTCATTCACGATATTCGTAAGGTGTTCGCACTGGTGCCGAAAAATCGTCAGAACCTGCTCTTCTCCGCAACCTTCTCCGATGAGATCAAGAGGCTCGCTGCCGGGATTCTGAAACAGCCTAAGTATATTGAAGTGGAGCATAATCAAGCCTGTGCACAGGTTTCACACATTGTGCACCCGGTGGGAAAATCGAAGAAGCGGGAGTTGCTCTCGCATCTGATTATTTCAAGGGAGTTGCAACAGGTGCTGGTTTTTACACGCACCAAGCATGGCGCCAATCGGCTGGCAACACAGCTGGAAAGTGATGGCATCAACGCATCCGCCATCCATGGCAACAAGAGCCAGACGGCGCGCACCAAGGCGCTGGCAGGCTTCAAGCAGGGCACCGTGCGAGTTCTGGTGGCGACCGATATTGCCGCCCGCGGGCTTGATATCGATCAGCTGCCGCATGTGGTGAACTATGAGCTGCCCAATGTGTCTGAGGATTATGTGCACCGCATCGGGCGCACGGGCCGGGCCGGACGCACGGGCGAGGCAATGTCGCTGGTCAGCTATGACGAGTTGAAACTTCTTCATGGTATTGAACGGTTGCTCAAGAAGGAAATTCCGAAGGTGGATGTGCCGGGCTACACCATGGATGTGAGCGATGTTTCACCACCTTCGCCGGATAGACAGAACAGGAGCCGTCGCCGTCCGCCTCAGGGGCATAACCGCCCGCATGCGGGCAGGCCATCGTCAAAGCCTTCGGGCCGGCGGACAAGGAGTCGTAACAGGTGGTCTTCAAGTAAGGTCTCTTAACGCTGGTCTTTCGGAGGATCTCTGTTTTTCTGCCAGAAGCGATCGTTCGATGCATTGCTGGAAATAAGTACACTGTCCCCGCTTTTGTGCAAACGAAGCGCAGCGTAGTTTGCGTCCGAACGAGCGCATTGTTAGGCCTATAACTCCAATTTTTCATCTTCATGCATTAATGGTTTTACAACCATAACCTCTTCGTCTTTCTTCAGACTAAAACTGTCTTGTGGAATTGGTACTGCCCAAAACTGGTCAATGGAACCTTTAAAAGGTTGTTTCAAATTATGTAGAGTCATAGGACCTAGTGGATCATCGGGGCGATGCGTACCATTTCTATAAATAAATACAAAATCACGAAGATCTTCAATATTTAGGTGAAACCCATCGGGTACAGCTAAAACTGAAATAAACTCTCCATCATAATTTTCTAGTTTTTCTTCAGTATGATAAGTAACGTCAATCAGGTGGCCCCTTGTCGCCTGATATGAGTGATAGCATTCGCCATCCATAATGACATTATTATTTTCCGCTATATGCTCTTGCGGAATAGGCGTTGACTTCCATTCGGGGTGAAATGACTTAAATTCAACTAGAAACCTTTTTTCATCATACTTAACTTCAAGATCACAATCTTTACCACTAGCATCTATACCTTTTGGCTCATATGTCATTTCAGAACCAGGAAACGCTTTTAATAGATAGTTAATTACTTTTAATTCGAATATATGATCTTCAATTTGTCGGTATGTGCCATCGCCCCGTTCCAAAGCAGCAGATAATTGATCTAGTCTGTTATACCAAGCCTGAATATTATTAACGCCAGAACAGTCTTTATACACAGCTTCTAGCTCATCGAGAAACTGTGAATGAAAACGTTCTACTCGTTTAAATATCTCTTCCATATAATTTTGGGCCTAACGATTGAACTCAGCAGCGCGGCTTTGCCGCGTCGCGCTGGAGTGATTGGTTATGTAGCCATCTATTTTCTGAGTTTTTCATATTCGTCACTCAGCCGTTTTTCGACGCGGTGTGCTAATTCGCGCAATTGCAAGCAACTGACTGCAAATTCTTCGACGCGTTCCCCACGCAAATCGTAGGTGCCTGTTTCAATTATGTATAAGGGGCGTAGTTGGTTATCGATGAAATCAACTATGTCATTATCAAGGAACGGAATTAACTCCGTTCGTAGCCCGAAGAGCCGAACAAATCGATTACCGAGATTTTTGCGAAAGTTTTCTTCTGCGAGTCGCTTCCGTAGCTCATCTATTTTTAAGGCGCTTCACCAAATCGTGTGGGTAGCGGGCTCATGATGCTGGCTCCGGATAGAGATTGAGACCTCCCAGATGGAAGTAAATAGCGTTGC
>QIFG01000026.1 GCA_003228735.1 Zetaproteobacteria bacterium | reverse complement strand
CTACGAGTTCTCCATAGGTGGCGGGGTGAGCTTGCTCAACGCTGGCAAAGTGCTGGTGTTCGTGGGCGCTTTTTTCGTCCTGGCGCCCGTGGCCGCCAAGTTGATTTCATTGATCATCAAGCGGTTCGATGCAATCAGCGAGATACCTGGTCTGCTACCCACCACTATCGTAACGCTGGTGTTGTTCTTCGCCTGGCTAGCTCATGCCATGGGGGCACCGGAGTTGCTCGGCGGCTTTGCCGCTGGCTTGGCTCTCTCAAGACGTTTCTTTCTGCCATTGGGTATCGCCCTGCACACTGATGAGCGTTTCGCGCACCGCATCGAGGAACAAATGAAACCCATTGTCCATCTGTTTACGCCGATATTTTTCGTGTATGTGGGACTTTCTCTCAACCTGCGCGAGATCGATTGGGGGTCGCCCTTTATCTGGGGATTCTCGCTGTCGCTGCTGGCAGCAGCTATCGTTGGCAAACTCGTAGGCGCATTTCTTATCAGGGAACCATGGCCTGCACGTTGGGTGATCGGGTTGGCTATGATACCCCGTGGTGAAGTTGGTCTCATTTTCACCGAATTAGGGAGGGTAAGCGGCATATTCAGTAATGAGATCTACGCGGGTATGGTGATAGTGATCGCACTCACCACGCTGTTGCCGCCATTTATCCTGAAATGGTTTTATGGCCGTTACGGCTATCATTTAAGCCTTGGGCCAGAGGGAGGGGAGGTTAAGCCTGCGTCAGATGCTTGATGACATCCTGATGTTGAGGATAAAGCTTTGACAATTCATCACGGTTGGCCATTTCGAAATCGGCAAAGTCGAAGCCGGGGGCTACGGTGCAGCCGATGAGGGCATAGCTGCCCTGATCACTCAAATCCGCGCCAAACCAGCAATCTGCCGAGACTATCGCCTGCAATGTTTCTCCCACATCCGGATTGCGGCCCAGTCTGATTTCACTGTATTCACCGTTCGGGGTGATGACATGGATGGTCAAACTGCCGCCGTCATAGAAGTGCCAGACTTCGTCTGATTTGATGCGATGCAGGGCGGACATGTCTTCGCCTTCAAGCAGAAAATAAACGGCCGTGGAAAAGCAGCGTTCACCACCAAACCTTTCCGGCAGGGTAGCTTCCGGGATGAATTCTGCGGAGCGGTAGGTCTCGCGATACCAACCGCCTTCCGGATGGGGCTGTAATTCCAATCGCTCAATCCACTCGCGTGCTGTTATATACATCTGACATTTCTCCATTGAGCTTGCGCTGAAACTATGCCTAGACACGACCATGATGGATATCCATGCCATTGCTGCTCTGGTGGACGGCGCGGCCCTCATCAGGCTTAATAACGATATGAACGGATGCTATGATGTGTTGAGCGGGGCGGGGCGGACATGAGCGGCTTTGGCGATCCGATTATCTTCGCGCTGTTCCTGATCTTTACGGGTGCGGCTGTGATGGCGACGCTGGCCCTGTATGCCCGGCAGGCACTGCTGGTCAGCTATATCGTGCTCGGCATTCTGTTTGGCCCTTCCGTCTTCGGCCTGGTGGCCGATGCCGAACTGGTTAAGGAAGTGGCGCATATCGGCATCATCTTCCTGCTGTTTCTTCTCGGCATCAACCTGCCGCCGCAGAGGCTTGTAAAGCTGTTGCGGGAAACCACATGGATTACCGGTATCAGTTCATTTCTGTTCTTCTGTATCGGTGCTCTGGCCGGTCTGGCCATGGGCTTTTCGTTGATTGAATGTCTGGTGGTTGGTGCTGCGTTGATGTTCTCAAGCACCATCCTGGGCCTCAAGCTTTTGCCCACCACGGTGTTGCACCATCAGCGTACCGGCGACTTGATTATCAGCATCCTGCTGCTGCAGGATCTGATTGCCATCGTAATTCTGTTGGTTTTGCAGGCTCAGTCCCAGGTAAATCTCCCCTGGATGAACGTCGGTCTTCTTTTTCTGTCTCTGCCCGGTCTGGTTGCATTTGCCTACCTGTTCGAGCGCTATGTGCTGGTCCGCGTACTGCGCCGCTTTGATAAAATTCATGAATACATGTTTCTGGTAGCCATCGGCTGGTGCCTGGGCTTGGCGCAATTGGCTTCGATGCTCGGCCTTTCATATGAGATTGGCGCCTTTATCGCTGGTGTGGCGATGGCATCAAGCCCCATATCCATGTTTATTGCCGAGAGCCTGAAGCCACTCAGGGATTTCTTTCTGGTCATGTTCTTCTTTGCCCTGGGGGCCGGTTTCGATTTGCATATCCTGATGGATGTACTGCTGCCGGCAGTAATTGTCGCCGTGCTGGTTCTGGGTCTGAAGCCGCTGGTGTTCAAGGTGCTGTTTCAGCGTAGCGGCGAGGATGAGGCGAGATCAGGAGAGATTGGCGTGAGACTGGGCCAGATCAGTGAGTTCTCCCTGCTGATTGCCATGCTGGCGTTTGATCTGAATGTTATCGGCGACAGGGCGGCGCACCTGATCGAGGTGGCTGCCTTGTTGACCTTCATTGCATCTTCCTATCTGGTTGTGATGCGCTACCCGACGCCGATTGCGGTATCCGACCGCCTGCGCCGGGACTGACGCGCCACGCTATATCAGGCAATCAGGGATACGATGAGCAGGGCCACGATATTGGCAATCTTGATCATGGGGTTAACAGCAGGTCCGGCCGTGTCCTTGTAAGGATCGCCTACGGTGTCGCCGGTGACTGCCGCCATGTGAGCCTCGGAGCCCTTGCCGCCGTGATGCCCTTCTTCAATACGCTTTTTGGCATTATCCCAGGCGGCGCCTCCTATGGTCATCGATAAGGCGACGAAGATGCCGGTGATGATCGTTCCCACCAGTACGCCACCGAGGGCCTTGGGGCCGATCAGAATGCCTACAAGAACCGGGATGAGTACCGGCAACAGTGAAGGGATGAGCATTTCCTTGAGGGCTGACCGGGTCAGAATATCCACGGCCTGCGAATAGTCCGGCTTGGCTTTGCGCTCCATGATGCCGGGGATTTCCCTGAACTGTCGGCGCACCTCGATGACGATGCTCGACGCAGCACGGCCGACAGATTCGATCACCAGGGCGCTGAAGAGATAGGGTAGCAGTCCGCCAATAAACAGGCCGATGATGACCTCGTATTCGGACAGATCAAAGGCTATATCTTCCACATACTGGGCCAGCTCATGGGTATAGTCTGCGAACAGCACCAGAGCGGCGAGCCCTGCTGAACCGATGGCATAGCCTTTGGTGACCGCCTTGGTGGTATTGCCCACGGCGTCCAGGGGGTCGGTGATGGCGCGTATCTCAGACGGCAATGCCGCCATCTCGGCAATGCCCCCGGCATTGTCAGTGATGGGGCCATAGGCATCGAGCGCCACGATGATACCGGTCATCGAAAGCATGGCTGTGGCTGCGATGGCGATGCCGTACAGGTCAGCCAGATAAGACGCTCCGAAAATGCTTGAACAGACGGCGAGCACTGGCAGGGCTGTGGCCTTCATGGATATGCCAAGCCCGGCAATGACATTGGTGCCATGCCCGGTTTCGGAGGCCTCGGCGATGCCGCGTACGGGCTTGTATTCGGTGCTGGTGTAGTATTCCGTGATGACGACCAGCAGGCCGGTGAGAACCAGGCCGATCAGGGCCGAACCATACAGGGCGTTAATCGAGTGCTGCCCGTTTCCATCCATGAGCCATGCCGTAATGGGGTAAAACAGGGCGGCGGAGACAACGCCGGAGACAATCAGCGCACGGTAAAGTGCGTTCATGATTTTTTTGGCGTCCTGTGCTTTTACGAAGTAGGTGCCGACAATGGATGCGATGATGGAGGCTCCGCCCAGAGCCAGGGGGTAAACGACGGCATTGCCGAAGGCAGGCATGACCAGCGCGCCCAACAGCATGCTGGCAACCATGGTGACGGCATAGGTCTCGAACAGGTCTGCCGCCATGCCTGCACAATCGCCGACGTTGTCACCGACATTGTCGGCAATGACTGCCGGGTTGCGCGGGTCATCCTCAGGGATTCCTGCCTCAACCTTGCCGACCAGGTCTGCTCCGACATCAGCGCCTTTGGTAAAGATGCCGCCGCCAACGCGGGCGAAGATGGAGATCAGGGAACCGCCAAAGGCAAGGCCGACCAGAGGTTTTAACACTTCACTGGGCAGACTGGTGTCGCCCAGCAGGAGCAGGGCAAAGAATATGGATACGCCAAGCAGGCCGAGGCCAACCACCATCATGCCGGTTGGCGCCGCCCCTGAATGCGACCTGAAGTGCGGAATTCAGCCCCTGTTTTGCTGCCTCGGCGGTGCGGACATTGGCCTGAACCGAGATGTTCATGCTGACAAAACCGGTTGCGGCGGAAAGGCTGGCGCCCACGATAAAGCCGAATGCCGTAATCATGTCAATAAAGATGGCCAGCAGCAGGGTGAATATGACGCCGACGAAGAGAATGGTTCTGTATTGCCGCTTCAGATAAGCCCTGGCGCCTTCTTCAATCGCGCCTGCAATCTCTTGCATGCGTTCGGAGCCGGCATCCAGCGCCGGCATCCATTGAATCGAGCGCACGGCATAGAAAACCGCTCCGGCACCGCAAATGATGACCATAATCAGGGCCGTAAACGACAGGTTTTCCATCTTGTTATCTTCCTTCCGGCGCTTTGAGTGCGCCGCCAAGCTTCAACTTTGCCTTTATTCCAGAGCTTTTACTGAAATGCGGGACAGCTGCCACAGGGGGAGGATTCTCCCATGCCGCAGGCAGGCATGTCGCATGACGGCTCTGAATTTGAAGTCCCCACCGCGTGTGCTGAAATCAGTTTTTTCAATTGGCTGCTTTCACAGCTCGGACAGGCGACTTTTTCTGATGTGTTCATCACCAGGGTTTCGAATGTGGTATCACAATTCTGACATGCGAATTCGTAAATCGGCATTTCGTATTCACTCCATCCTGCAATCTTCTAACTACCCCAGCCCGATCGCGGGTGCATTTTATACCTGTTTGCGCTGATTACCAGTGGTTCTTGGCGTTGCGGATATGAGTGAAAACAGAGAGTGCATCATCCCGAATTTGGTGCCGGCTGGCATAGGATTGACGGAATGATTTGTCCAGTGGCCTCAGGAACGGGTTGGTGGCCATTTCTTCAGCCAGAGTGCCTGGAATCGTCGGTGTATTTGCCTGCCGCATGGTTCGGGTGCGTTCCATTCTGGCAGCCAGACCGGCATTGTCGGGGTCGGCATGCAAGGCGAACTCGAGGTTTGCCATCGTGTATTCGTGAGCGCAGTAAACCTGTGTATTATCATCAAGTTGAGAAAGTTTATTAAGGCTATGCCACATTTGTTCTGCAGTGCCCTCGAATATCCTGCCGCAACCCGCGCCAAACAGTACATCGCCACAAAACAGGGCGTCACCCAGTGCAAAGGCAATATGCCCGCGTGTGTGCCCCGGCACATCCAGAATGTGCATCTCCACGCCATTCAGGTTAAAGGAGCTCGCCTCGCTTACCACTTCGTCAATGCCTGGAATGCGTGCTTCATCTGCCTCCGAGCCGATGATCCGGCAGCCATAACGGGCCTTCAACTCCAGATTGGCGCCGGTGTGATCCGAGTGGTGGTGTGTGTTCAGGATATGGGTAGGCGTGCGCCCCAGTTGTTCACATGCGCGTGCGACAGGAGTGATTTCGGCCGGATCAACCACGGCCAGGATGTCTGCCTGGGCAATGTCGATAAGATAAATATAGTTATCGCTTAATGCCTCAATCTGATGCACGGTAAAGCCCGTGTGTTGATATGACCACATCTGCAAAGCATAACCAGGAAGGAAAGCATATGTCACATGGATCAATGAAGGCGGTGATTACCGCCGTGGTGGGTAATAGCGTAGTTACCGTTGCCAAATTTTCCGGGTTCGCAGTTTCGGGCTCCAGTGCGCTACTGGCCGAGGCCGTTCACTCGCTTGCTGACACAGCCAACCAGGCCCTGCTGTACCTGGGACTGAAGCGATCGCAACGTGGGGCTGATACGGAATTCCACTTTGGCTACGGACAGGAACGTTATTTCTGGAACCTTGTTTCGGCCGTAACCATTTTCTTTGTCGGCTGCATGTACACGGTCATGCACGCCATCGACCAGCTTCGACACGGCTCCGAGCCGGAGCTGAATCTTCTGGTCTTCGGCATCATCGGCCTGGCGTTTCTCGTGGAAGGATACTCGTTCATCGTGGCTTTCAATGAGTTTAACCGGCAGCGAAGACAGGCAGGCAGGGGTTTTTTCGAATATCTCCGGGAAACACGAGATCCGACAACACTGGCCGTGCTGATCGAGGACTCCGTAGCCATGCTGGGCCTGTTACTGGCGCTCGCCGGCATGGCCGCTGCCGCGATCACGGGCAGTGCCATATTTGATGCGCTTGCTGCTATCGCCATTGGTCTGTTGATGGGTTTTCTGGCCTTTTTCCTTGCCAGCGTAAACAAGAAATACCTGATGAACACGGCCGATGCGCGCGTTGATACTGTAGCCAGGCAGACATGGCAGGGGGATGAACGGGTGCAACGGGTACAGCGCGTCAACAGTATTGTGATTTCACCTGACGAAAGCATTTTGATGGCTGAACTCGAACTTCGGGAGGAGGCGTTGTTTTCCGATATGGATGCGGTGGAGATACAGCAGGCTGTTCGCTTCATGCGTCGATTGAACGAGATTCGCCACTCGCTGGAGGATTCCGTCCACCAATCGGCACCACAGGCGCGGCATATTTTCATTGAACTGGCCGGGTTGCCCGAAACCGAAAAGCCCTGAAGAATATAGGGTAGTAAAACAAAGGCAGGCTGCTATCGTTGTTGCCCCATTTGAATGACACAGGAGACGAATATGAGTGTTTTGGTTGGTAAATCGGCTCCGGACTTTACTGCTGTAGCGGTGATGCCGGACAATTCTTTCAAAGAGGATTTCAGCCTCTCGGATTATAAAGGAAAGTACGTTGTTTTGTACTTTTACCCTCTTGATTTCACGTTTGTCTGCCCATCAGAGATTATCGCCTTCGATCATCGCCTCAAGGAGTTCGAGGATCGTGGCGTACAGGTGATTGGCGTATCGGTGGATTCCCACTTCACGCATCTGGCCTGGAAGAACACGGCTGTGAACGATGGCGGTATCGGCAACATCCGGTATCCGCTGGTAGCGGATTTAACAAAGGAGATCGCAGCCGATTACGATGTGCTTTTGGGTAACGAATCGGTGATGGATGATGATGGGGACACCCATCATTTGCTGGGCGGCAATATTGCCTTGCGCGGTTCCTTCCTGATCGATAAGGAAGGCAATGTGCGCCATCAGGTCGTCAACGATCTGCCGCTGGGCCGTAATATCGACGAGATGTTACGCATGGTGGATGCCCTGCAGTTCACCGAAGAGCACGGCGAGGTATGTCCTGCCGGCTGGAACAAGGGGAAAAAGGGCATGGAAGCATCAACGGAAGGCGTGGCCAAATATCTAGCCAGCGAAGCTGACAGCCTGTAAGCAAAGATTTTACCTGTTTCGAGAAAGCGGCTCCTTCGGGGCCGCTTTTTTTAGGGTTCAGGCGGAGGGCGCATCCATTTCATAGGACGTGTTGCAGTAGCGGCAGGTCAGGGCGATTTTCCCGTTATCATTGTGTAAGCCATGCAGGTGCGCGGCATCGGCGACGATATTTTCTGCACGGATAATGGCGCCGCGGCATCGCCCCTGCGGCAGCAGAAAGCGGATCAGCCGATCTGTGTTGTCAGCCATTGATGAACGGATGGAAGTGTCTGGAAGCAGTACTCGGCTCCCGCATCTCTCAATTCTTTTTCGGAGAAGTCTACGGTAATGCCGATGGGAATTGCTCCTGCATCGGCTGCTGATTTCATATCTGCCGTGCCGTCTCCGATCATGACGGCCTGTGCCGGATCGACATTCAGCGCCTCACAGGCAAGCAGCACGGTATGCGGGTCCGGCTTCTGTCGCCGGCCTTTGCACAGCCCGATAACGGCTTGAATGTTCCCCGCCCATCCCAGGTGGGCAAGTTGCTTGTCGGCGCGCATCTGCGACTTGCTGGTGACGATACCGATAGGGATATCTTTTTCATTAAGCCATTGAATCAGAGCTTCCGCGCCGTCGATAGGCACAAGGTCGAACAGGCGTTCGTCGTGAAATTCCAGAAAGCGCCTGGCGGCGGCTTCGCGGTGCTCGCCAAACAGCGGAATCATGCTGCATTCGCCCCGGCCCGTATGCCGCCTGACCTCGCTCTCGCTCATGGTTTCCATGCCGAATTCTTCCAGTGTCCGGTTCAGGGCGTAAACGATCGGGCCGAACGCATCCACCAGGGTGCCGTCCATATCCAGCAGCACCGCCTTGATAGAATGCTTTTCGTTCATGCCGAGGTCAGTACGGAAATTTCAGCCAGAACCAGCTTGCGCAGGCGCCCGGTGACCGGGCCGGGGGCGCCGTCTCCGATGGGTTTATCGTCAATTCGGACAATCGGCAGTACGGCATGGGTGGTGCTGCTGATCATGCACTCGCTCAAGCCCTGTTCATCCAGCTTCCAGGGCCTTTCGCAGACCTCAATATCGTTGGCAGCAGCGATGCGCAGCACGATGTCACGCGTAATGCCTCCCAGCACATGGCAATCGAGCGGATGGGTTACAAGCACGTCATTGATGACAGCAAAGGCATTCGTTGAACTGCCTTCGAGCACATGGCCGTCTTCAGCAAGCCAAAACGCTTCATAGGCGCCGCGGCTCATGGCCTCCTGTTTTCCCATGACGCTGGCCAGCAGGGCAATGGACTTGATATCGCAGCGCTGCCAGCGAATATCACTGAGGGTAATGGCGCTTGCGCCATTCAGCAGCTTTTCATCGTCCGGCGCGGGCAGTTCGCGGGCGGTAATAATCAGGCTCGGGCGAAGCTCTTTTGCCGGGGCATGTATGCGCGGCGCCACCCCACGCGTGACCTGAACATAAAGCATGGCGTCATCCAGCTTGTTGCGCGTATAGGTTTCACGAATCAATGACTCAAGCTCGTCCTGCGTGGCAGGCAGGGGAACGCGGATGGCCTGGCATGAGCGTACTAGCCGCTCCAGGTGTGCCTTTAGCTCAAGAAACTGTCCGTTGTAGCAGGCGATAACCTCGTAAACACCGTCGGCAAACTGGAATCCGCGGTCTTCAATGTGGACATACGCCTTTTCCAGCGGCACAAAGCCGCCGTTCACATAGGCAATCAGGCTCATGGCTGGGCTTCGGCCTGTTTGCCACGCCACCACAGGCGCATGGAGTCCAGTTGACGCCCGAACCATGATGCCTGGCCTATATCTCTTGCGGCCAGCATATCCACAGAGGCCATAACTTTTTCCGTACCGTCCTTTTCCTTCAACACGGCATCGATGCTGCCAATGCGCTCTCCCTTGCTGATGGGTGCGAGCAATGGCTTGGGATGGCGCAGCCGGAAGGAAACATTTTTTTCAAAACCCTTGGGGACGGTTACCCATATGCTATGCCGGGGCAGCAGCCACATCTGCTCCTCCTCTCCCTGAAAGACCTCCACCTGACGGCGCAGATTACGCTGGGCTGGTCGCAGGCTGACAAAATTTCGGAAACCGTAATTCAGCAACAGCCGAGACTGCTGTTCACGGCTTTTCTCGGAATCCGTTCCGAAAATGGCGGCGACCAGACGCAGGTTGTTTTTCTTGGCGGAACTGACCAGACAGTAGCCGGCCGCCTCCGTGTGCCCTGTTTTGATACCGTCCACACGCGGGTCGGCCCAAAGCAGACGATTGCGGTTGCTCTGGGTGATGCTGTTGTAGGTATAGCTTTTTTCAGAAAACAGCTTGTATTCCTCAGGGAAATCACGCAACAGAGCGGCGCCCAGACGGGCCATGTCCATGGCGGAGCTGTAATGCCCTTCGGCGGGGAAACCGGTGGCGTTGATAAAATGGCTGTGTTTGAGCCCGAGCTCGGCGGCCTTGGCGTTCATGCGGTCTGCAAAGGCTTCTTCCGTACCAGCAATATGCTCTGCCAGGGCAACGCTGGCATCGTTGCCCGATAAGGTGGAGACGCCATGCAGCAACTCACCCACCGTTGGATTCAGGCGCGGTTCAATGAACATGCGGCTGCCGCCGGACTTCCAGGCCTTCTGACTGACCTGAACGGGATCATCGGAATTCAGGCGGCCAAGTTTGATGTCCTCGAAGGTCAGGTACATGGTCATCATCTTGGTCAGGCTGGCAGGCGGCAACTCGGTGTCTTCGCCATGCTTGCTTAATATCTGGCCGGAATTTGCGTCCAGCAGCACCCATGATTTGGCTTTAACCGGAGGTTCCTGAGGCCAGGTAAGGGCATTTGCCTCTCCCGTCTGCATCATGAATGCGATTAACATTCCTGCCGTGATTAGTGCGCGTATTACCATTGCCAGTCCCCTTTAGTTTCTGCCTGCCAGCGGCATATTGCCGGAAGTGTCGCAGGATGCACACAAAGCTTTTATGCATGCAACATCAGGCGTGCATGCGGTGCTCCCGTAGCGGTGATCTCCCAGACCGACCTATTCATGAATTGCCGCGATGATTGCGCCGGGCATTGATTCGCAAAGGATTCATTGGATGCCGATGCATACTGACAAGTACGTGAGGCCGAGAATAATATCTTTTACGGAGCAAGGAACAAGCGAGGGCGCGAGTACATTTATGAATAGTCCGGGCTGAGTATCGGGCAGCCAAGATGCGCCAAGCGTACGCGGAATCGGGTGCAATCCCGCATCCCAGGCATTGATTGTAATTTAATGTCCTTAAACGAAGTCATTGCCGGGAAGACAAGCGATCAATCACATCTTCGGGGGAGTTGCACGAATGGATGAAGGAAAAGGCATCTTCCACGGAAAACGTCAGGTGTTTTTGCAACACATCAATAATGGCTGGCCAGGCATCGCCAAACAAAATCAACGGACGTGGCTCCAGGATGCGAATGGCCAGGAGATCCCAGCTCATGGCCAGTTCAGCCAATGTGCCCAGTCCGCCATGCAGCACAAGGTACGCATCCGTTTCCTCGATCAGCGTCTGCATGCGGTGGAAGAAATCCCGGGCGCGAATTTCCTCACTCAGGTGGTTACCGGGCGGCGTGGGGAAGCATTCCAGGGTTACGCCACGGATATGGCCGCCTCCTTTCCGCATGCCGTCCGAAAAGGCTGCCATCATGCCCTGGTGCCCGCCGATGAGCGCATCCCAACCGGCATTCGCCAGCGCCTTGCCAAGCCGGACGACATCGCTGTAACGGGGGTCGTCTTCGGAAAAGCAAGAGGAGCCGAAGACTGTGATGCGTTTACGTGTCATGTGTTTTGGTGCTGCTATTCGATGATGACAATGACGTTCGGAAATCCGTTGTCTTTAAGCGCCAGAACAACCTGTTCGATTCTTTGAGGATCGCTGTACGGGCCGATGCGGACTCGGTACAGCATCTGGGATGCGCCGTTATAGGTGCGGATATGCGTATCCGGATATTCACTGGCAAGCGACCTCTGCAGTCGTGAGGCATTGGCCTGTGACAGGAAAGCGCCCAACTGCACGTACATGCCGCCCATCTTGCCATTGGGAGTGCTGGGCTTCGGTGTCATAACGGGCTTGACGATGGCTCTGACAGAAGGCCTGGGCTGCCGGTTTTGCGCTACCATGGTACGGGAAGAAGCGCCTTCCAGAGCCTGAACGCGAACGCGTGCAGTACCCTTTTTGTCAAAACCGAGCTGGCGGGCAGCGGCATAGGACATGTCGATAACGCGATTTCTGGCAAAGGGGCCGCGGTCATTTACGCGTACGACAATCTGTCGCCCGTTTTCAAGGTTGGTGACCCGAACCATGGTTGGCAGGGGAAGCACCCGGTGGGCGGCGGACAGGGCATGCATGTCGTAACGTTCGCCATTGGCTGTTTTGCGGCCGTGGAATTTCCGGCCATACCATGAAGCCGTGCCGGTTTCATCAAAACCGGCTGCTGACTGTAGCGGGTGGTATCTTTTCCCTGCAATCGTGTATGGCTTGCCGGTTTTCTTATAGCCGCCACTGCCACTGGGTAACCTTGTTTTTCCGTACTTGCCGGGATAGGGAAAGCTGACCGGTACCGAGACACGCATATTGGGAAGTGGGCTATAGCTGATATTGGAAGCACATCCACTGAGCACTGCCAGAGCCAGACCAAGTGGGATGACGAAATAGCCGGCTACCTGAGCCAATTGCAGAACTCGTGCGCGGCGATTGGCTTTCCCACTCCGGCCCATTTTCGCGCTGGAATTTGATTCGGGCCGTTGGCCCTCACCCTGCGGGCGGCCTGAAGTCCGTCCAAACGGCCGACGGCCTTTTTGTCGGCCCATGGAACCACCATGCCCCTTATTCCATCCCAAAAATGGCCTTGAAGTGGGATTGCCACTCATCCGCTCAGAGTTTTGCAATTGGCTCATTTGTTTGCGCATTTTGTACATCCAAGCATATCGGCCAGCTCTGTTGCGGCCATGGCGTAATTCTGTGCCGTATTATACCGCATGATGACGTAGAAGTTGTAATGCACCAGTGCGGTCTTTTCGCCATTTTTCGTATCGAAGGTCAGAAGGGAAACGCGGTCATCGTTCTTCCACATATCCGGCAGTGGACCGATGCCGGCAAGCTTCATCTCGGCAAGCTTCTGCCATTTGCGTGTGCCGCTCTTCTTTGCCTTGTTGACCAGCCTGTGATCAGGAACGTTTTTCAGCCAGTGTGCGACAGGCTTCGAACCGTCCCAGCCATGACGCTGAAAATAATTGGCGACGCTGAAGATAATGTCGGCGGGTGAGTCCCATATGTCGCGTTTTCCGTCCCCATCCCCGTCTACGGCATAGGCGCGGAAGGAGGAGGGCATGAACTGGGCCGTGCCGAAGGCGCCGGCCATGGAGCCTTTCAGGTTTTCAGGGGTCAGGTTTTCTTCCCCGCTCATCAGCAGAAAGTGGCCAAGTTCCTTACGGAAAAACTTTGCCCTCCTGGGAAATCCGGTGGACAGGGTGTAGAGCGCATCCAGAATCCGGTCTTTCCCCCGATATTGGCCGTAACGTGTTTCCATGCCCAGAATGGCGGCGATTATTTCCGGCTGAACGCCGTACTTTTTTTCGGCCCGGTCAAAAATGGCTTTATGCTTCATCAGGTAGGGCTTCCCCAATTCAACCAGCTTGCTGTTGACAAATAGTGGGCGATATTCGGCATAAGGTTTTGCTTCGTAAGGCTTGAGCATGCGCTCGATAATGTCCGGCCTGAATCTGGCTTTGTTAATGGCTGCCTCGATTATCTGCGGAGAAAGGTCGATGAATTCCATTCGCAGTTTGGCAGCCAACTGTTTTCCGCTTACGACCTGGGAAATCGCCTGATTGTCTTCGCCGGCTATGGCTTGTGGTATGTGTTCAAGGGCAGCATAGACAAGGGCAAGGGCGAGACAGGCGTACACCCGGGCTCGAATACGCCGAGCCGGCACGGTATGAGTACGGAAAACATCTTCGTTATTCGGGTTGCGTGTCATCAGCCGGATGTTAGCGCATCGTTGGCTGTTGGTCAGGGTGTAAAGACTCCGACTTAAAAGACGAATTCCCGCTTTTCCGGCAGGCCTTCCATTGCCATAAGCTGGGTCTCGCAAATCTCTGTTTGCTTCCATGCCTTGCCGGTACGCTCCATGCAGAGTTGGGAAACAATGGGATCCGTGCCGATGAAGGCAGCCAACTTGCCGTTATTCTTGAGCTTTCCGAGGATATGCTTTGGCACTTCCTCAAGGGCAGCGCCCAGCACAATGACGTCATACTTGTAGTTTCCTTTGAGACAATCTTCCTGCATGGCGTTGGCTGTAACCACATTGGCGTTGGTAATGCCGTGAGCCTGAAGATTTTTTCTCGCCAGATCGGCCAGTTCTTCATGAATTTCATAGGAGTCCACGTGTTTGGCATGCAGCGCCAGCAGGGCCGTGAGGTAACCTGTGCCCGTACCGATTTCCAGCACCCGTTCATCTCCGGTGAGATTCAGGCTTTGCAGGATATTGGCTTCATGCAGCGGGCTGAGCATTTCCTGCCCGCAGGGGAGTGGGACGCGGCCTTCCATGTAGGCCAGGGAGCGAATGTGTTCGGGCAGGAAATCTTCCCGTGGTGTTGTTTCGAGTGTGCCGAGCAGCACTGGGTCAAGTATTTTACAACAACGAATCTGGTTTTCGATCATATTGTGTCTTGCGGTCTCAAAATCGACTGCGGCCATACGAATAAAACCTCCCCCGGGAATTGCCTGCAGGCTGCTACAGGCGTTCGTTGTTGACAAGTGGGGTTTGGCATGCTGCCAAAGACTTGACGCCAATTGAGTGGTGCTGTGTACTCGACGTTGAAAGGGGAATACGTATTAATACTGAGAGGTGCTCCATGTTTAAATTGACTCGATTTGCGGTTTTGGCATTTACTGCTCTTTTATTTGTTGTTCCTGCCAAGGCCCAGGATTTTTTCTTCGCGCCCTATGTCGGCGGCGGTATCGGCGTATATGATCTTGATTACGGCAATGGCTCGGATTACGTTTT
Source organism: Zetaproteobacteria bacterium (assembly GCA_003228735.1). Taxonomy (GTDB): domain Bacteria; phylum Pseudomonadota; class Zetaproteobacteria; order Mariprofundales; family Mariprofundaceae; genus SZUA-181. Next base: position 11,883 of record QIFG01000026.1, on the reverse strand, counting down.
TGGCGGTTATGGCGCCCTCGGAGCCGATTTGCACGAGTTTCTGGCTGTAGAGGCGCGTTTTGGATCAGCCGGCAGCAATACAAAGAACGATATCACCACCAATTTACCCAACGGCAATGTGAAGAAGTCGGTTGGCTGGTTCGTGTCCTATCTGGTCAAGCCGCAAGTTGAGATAGCCGATGGCCTGCGTCTCTATGGGCTTATTGGCGCCAGCACAGTGAGATCTTCTATCACCCCCACAGGCGCTGTTAAGCGTGAAAAAACCGATACAGGTTTTAGTTATGGGGGTGGCGCTGAGTATCAGATCAACGAAAATTTCTCCGTTGGCGCTGAATGGCTGACTCTTACCTCCAGCAAGGATACTGCTGCGATCACCGCTACAAGCGGGTATAATGGCATGGATATCAGCAGTATTGTTGGGACGCTCAAGGTTCAATTCTAGGTTGTTTCAAACTATTACTTAGCTGAAAAGGCTCCGGCTATGCCGGGGCCTTTTTTTGGTACTAAGCATCCAAGTTTGCGTTAGTATCCATGCATGTTCACCGGCATTATTCTGGATGTAGGTCGTATTAGCGAAATCAGGCGGCAGGCAGAGGACGCGTACATGGTGTTTTCCACCCGACTGGATACATCTGCCTGGACATTGGGGGACTCCATTGCTGTGGATGGCTGTTGCCTGACGATTACAGATTTTCCAGTTTCCGGACAGTTTGAGGCAGTCCTCTCGCTGGAGACTCTGGAATGCACGCATTTTGGTGATGCGGGAACCGGTCAGCCGGTCAATCTTGAGCCAGCGCTCAGGGCTGGTGATGCGCTGGGCGGACATATGGTGAGTGGCCATGTGGATGGTATCGGCAAAGTTTTATCTGTAGAGCCTGTTGGCGAACATTGCTGCATGCGAATCAGCATTCCTCCGGAGTTGTGCCGTTATGCTGTGGTAAAGGGATCAATGACGATCAATGGGGTGAGCCTTACCGTGAATGAAGTGGATGACGAGAGCTTTACGGTGAACCTGATTCCCCATACCCTTTCTCATACGAATCTTGGCGCCCTGCAACAGGGACATCAGGTAAATCTCGAAACGGACATCATCGGCCGCTATGTTGAGCGGCTGCTGGCATGTCGGGAGCCTAGGGTCTGTTAACACTACATGATTGAAGCGCTGCTGCTCCGGATGTATTCGAAACAGACGAGGCCAGTCAAGGCGCGAGGAGAGTTGTTAGTGAATCCAAATGAACGACAAGCAACGATGGATGGCCTCGTCCTTTTTGAGCACAATCGGGGCGGGCCATTTTTGCGCTCCGCTACGTTATTTCTCGCTAATGTGCATCAAGCACTCAGCGCTCGAAATGCCTTGCTGAGGCACAAAAATGACCACGCCGCTACAACCAAAATTAGAGTTAACAGGTCCCAATGAAACTCGCCAACTGTAAAGAACTTATTGAGGAACTGCGGGCCGGGCGCATGATTATTCTCGCCGACGACAAGGATCGTGAGAATGAGGGTGATCTGGTCATGGCGGCGGAATGGATCAATCCGGAGGCGGTAAATTTCATGGCGACCCACGCCCGCGGCCTGATTTGCCTGGCCCTGACGGCCGGGCAGGTCGATCATCTTAACCTGCCGTTGATGGTGTCCGACACCAATGCCAAGTTCAAATCCAATTTTACCGTTTCCATCGAGGCTGCCGAGGGAGTAACTACCGGTATTTCGGCTTTTGATCGCGCCCAGACGATTCGGGTGGCAGCCGATGAAGCATCGAGTTCCGATGATATTGTCAGCCCCGGCCATATTTTTCCCTTGATGGGCAAGCATGGCGGCGTGCTGGTTCGTGCCGGACATACCGAGGCCAGTATTGATCTGTGCCGCCTGGCCGGGTTGAAACAGGCAGGCGTTATCTGTGAGATCATGAATGAAGACGGCTCCATGGCCCGCATGCCGGAACTCAAGCGTTTTGCTGCCAAGCACAGCCTGAAGATCGGCTGTATCGCTGACATTATCCGTCATCGGCTCAAGCATGATTCGCTGGTCAGGCGTGAAGTGGAGGTGCGGTTGCCGACCGAGTTCGGCAACTTCACGATGTACGGTTACAGCAATATGGTGGACAAGGCGGAGCATGTGGCGCTTGTCATGGGTGAACCGGCAGGGGACAGGCCCTGTCTGGTACGCGTGCATTCCGAGTGCCTGACCGGGGATGTATTCGGCTCCCGCCGTTGTGATTGTGGCTCTCAGTTGCATGCCGCCATGCAGCGAATCAGTGAAGAAGGTGAGGGCGTAATTCTTTATTTGCGTCAGGAAGGGCGCGGCATTGGTCTGATCAACAAGTTGAAGGCGTATTCGTTGCAGGATTCCGGTCATGACACGGTCGAGGCCAACAGGAAGCTGGGATTTGGCGCCGACCTGCGGGACTATGGTATCGGTGCGCAGATATTACGCGATCTTGGCCTGCGCAAGTTGAAGCTGTTGACCAATAATCCCAAGAAGATCATTGGCCTGGACGGCTATGGTATGGAAGTTGTCGAACGCGTGCCACTGGAGTCAGGGGCGCACGAAGACAATATCGCCTACCTGAAGGCCAAACGTGAAAAACTGGGCCATCTTCTGGAAATTAAAGAGGAGGGTAAATGAGCCTTCATGCCTCTCCAATGGAGGGGGCGGTGAGTGCGGAAGGGCTCTCTATCGGCATCATCGTCAGCTGCTTCAATACGGAGATTACCGAGGCGCTGCTCGAAGGCGCGCTTGATGCTCTTAAGAGGCATGGTGCCGATAAAGAGAAGGTATGCGTTGTACATGTGCCGGGGGCTTTTGAAATTGGCAGCGTCGCTGCCCTGATGGCTGATTCCGGCCGGTATGACGCCATTGTCTGTCTGGGTTGCGTGATCCGTGGTGGAACCGCCCACTTCGAATATGTCTGCCAGGGCGTAACCGAGGCGATTGGCAGGGTTGTTCAGCGCGGTGATATTGCTGTGGGCAACGGAGTTCTTACGGTGGATAACGAAGAACAGGCAAGGGATCGCATTGGTGGCGCACATGGGCATAAGGGAGCCGAGGCGGCTCTGACGGCCATCGAGATGGCGCGCATACTCGCCTCATTGAAATGTGACTTTTCCGGAGGCGCGATTGGCTAACCGGCACAAATCCAGGGAGTCCGCAATCGAAATACTTTATGCATGGAGCAGCGCCAAACAAGATGCGGCCATGATTCCGTCACTATTGGATGATCGTATCGAGCTGAAAGAGCGGCATGGTCAGGATGCGCAGTATCTGCGTGAATCCATTGCAGGGGTCACGGCACAGCAACAGATCCTGGATGATGCCATTACCAGGGCGATGAAGGGCAGGAGCCTGAGAAGTGTTGGCTATGTCGAGATCAGCGTATTGCGCCTGGCAGCCTGGGAAATGGCCGAGCGTCTGGAAATACCGTACCGTGTTATCATCAACGAGGCATTGCAGTTGACGCATACCTATGCCGATGAACCGGCGCGTGCATTTGTCAACGGTGTCCTGGACCGGCTGGCGCAGGATTTGCGGGCTGAGGAGAGCCGGCAGGCGAAAGCGGGGTAAACTGCCCCAGTGAGATACTCAGGCGTCTTTGATAAATATGAATCCAAGTGAATTTGAATTGATTGAACAGGCCTTCCGGCGGCATTCTCCGCCTGCCCATCCCATGACGCGTGTAGCGAATGGCGATGACGCCTCGGTGCATGAAATACCGCCGGATATGGAACTGGTGATCAGCACCGACACATCGGTTGCCGGCATTCACTGGCCGGATGATTTCCCGCTGGATCAGGCCGCAGACCGGGCCGTATGCGCAGCCCTTTCCGATCTTGCCGCCATGGGAGCGGAGGCCTGCTGGTTATGGTTGTCTGTACTGGCAAAGGCGGCAGCCGATGCTGAAATCATGGGAAAAGGAGTGAATGCCGCACTGAATCGTTATTCGGTTGAGCTGGCCGGAGGCGACACAGTTGCTGCGCCTGTAAATGCGCTTTGCCTTACCGTCGGCGGCGTGCTGCCAAAGGGTGCTGCCATGCGCCGTGATAGCGCCAAATTCGGAGATGATCTCTGGTTATGCGGAATGACAGGACGTTCTGCTTTGGGGCTAAGGCAATGGCAGGAAGGCCAGCATGACGGGCGTTTCGTTCTGGATTTTTGCCGGGTAGAGCCGTTGCTGAAAGAAGGCATCAGATTGCGTGAACTTGGCGTGAAATGCTGCATTGATGTCAGCGATGGCCTGTTGCAGGACGCAGGCCACGTGGCTCGTGCTTCCGGCGTTGGTATGAGTGTCAACCTGGAATCGCTGCCGGGCTGGCAGGAAGTGATCTCTGAGGTTTCATATGAACAGGCGCTTTCAAGTGTGTTGGCCGGTGGCGAGGATTATGCATTGCTGTTTACGGTCCCGGTTGATCTCAGGTCGAAGTTGGAGACTCTTGCCGAACGAATCGGTTCCTGTAGTCAGGGATCATGCGTCGAGGTCTTACATGATGGCCAGGCCATACAGGCGCCTATGAAGGGATTCGACCACTTTGGCTAGGGCCTGTTAACACTAATTTTGATTGAAGCGCTACTGACCCAAATGGGGCCAGTCAAGGCGCGAGGAGTGAGGTTTGGTGATTCCAAGTGAACGACGAGCAACGCCGGATGGCCCCATTTGGGGCGTAGCCCTTCGGGACGGGCCATTTTTGCACCCTGCTGCGTTATTGCTCGCTGATGTGCAACAAGCACACTGCGCTCGCAATGTCTTGCAGGGACACAAAAATGGCTGCGTCGCTACAACCAAAATTAGTGTTAACAGGCCCTAAAGCCGCGCGCTTTATCGCAGCCGGCCTTGGCACAGGCTGGCTGCCCGTGGCTCCCGGCAGTTGGGGCAGTCTGGCCGCTTTGCTGCTGGGCTGGTGGATTGCCCGTGAGGCAGGGGTGTTGGGCCTGATTGTAGCAATATTGCTACTTCTTCCAGTTGCCTGCTGGTCATGCCGGGTTGTACTGGTGGAATTGGAAGAAACCGATCCCGGCTGGATTGTGGTGGATGAGTGGCTGGGCCAATGGCTTTGTCTGGCTATGGCCGCCAGCGTTGGGGAGCTAAGTCCGGCTTGGTTGGCTGCAGCATTCCTTTCCTTTCGAATCCTCGATATCGCAAAGCCATGGCCAATTTCGGCTGTGGAGAAGATCGGTCCGGCGTGGTGGAGCATTCAGGCGGATGATTTACTGGCCGGCCTCATCGCTGGAGCCATGCTTATGGGGGCGGCATTATGGCTATAAAACATGCACAGCTCATTATCAGTGAAGCCGGCCGCAATAGTCTGATGACTGCCGGAATTTCTACGGGCTGGGTATCCGTCTGGATTCAATCGGCAGGCTTCGACCAGGTTGAATTGCACGCTCTGGAATCCAATGCGTGGAAAAACGCTGATACATGTCAGGTGTTTATTGCCTCAGGTGATGAATTGAAAGAGGTGGCCAGCTATTTCAACAACAGTCCGGATTTTACTGACGCCAGACGAATCCAATTAAAGAATCCGGATCGGGATGCGTTGTTATACACAAATGAAAACAGTGGGATGCTGGCTCTTCTTTTGCCAACAGGCGACATTGCCTATCAGAGGGATATCTGGCTTTCAGAGTTAGCTGGAGACCGGCCGTTACAGCCCGTGAATGTCTGGATGGGGGATGAAGGCGGGATTGAACTGGAGCCCGGCCTGCGTGGCAGCGTAGCCATTGTTTCCGAGGGGGAAAGTATTCTGAATGATGCCGGCCTGCTGCCGGAAGAACAGGTTATGCAAATGCTGGGGGAGAAGAATCTGAAGGTGCGGTTTGCCGAATCCTGCACCGGCGGGGGTATGAGTGAGCGGTTGAGTCGTGTGCCGGGCTCATCCGGAGTTTTGGATCGAGGCTGGGTGACCTACAGCAACCAGGCCAAGCAGGATGAATTAGGGGTGCCGGAGCCATTGATCGGCAAGCATGGCGCTGTGAGCCGGGAGGTTGTAGAGACCATGGCGCAAGTTGGCATGGACAAAGATCATGCCTGCGTGGCGGTTAGCGGCATTGCCGGCCCCGAAGGTGGCAGCAGAGAAAAACCCGTTGGTACAGTGTGGCTGGCTGTAGCACTGCCGGATAGCAGGCCGCTGGTTAAGCGATATCAGTTCTCCGGCTCGCGGGCTGAAATCCGGGCCAGGAGTATATTGGCAGGCATTGCCCTGTTGATTCTGTCTCTACGCTAATAGTAAGCAGTCAGCTGAGCGTAATAGCGATTGGATTCGTACGTTAAAGAACTCGTGTGCGAGCGGCTTTTGTTTTTCTCAAGGCCCGCCACAAGATTGAGGTTGTATTTTTTCCACAACGCGGCTTGCAGCTTGGCTCCCCAGGTCAGCGAGGCGAATGTTATTTTGCTTCCCGTCACATCGTCGTAGAGGTTGCCGCTTTGCGAATTCAGGTAGCTTTTGTACGAGTAACTTACGTTGCCTATAACGGAAATACGGGAAAGCATGCCCGTCAACGGCAGTGTCAGGTCGGCTTTCATTGAATGTTCACGGGCGCGGCTGTCCGAAGCCTTGGCATTGACAGTGGCATCGGCATTGCTCTTCGTGTGTTCGTCATTGAACGTGTAGTCGACCGACAGGTTTCCGCCCCAGTCGGATGAAGGGGTGAAAGTGCCCCCGGCTCCTGCGCTCCAGGTCAGCCCATCGAGGTATTTCAGTGAGATAATGGCGCCGCCGATATTGTAATTACTGTTGTGACTCTTGCTTATAATGCCTGCATGCACATTTGTGGAGTGGCCAGCCTTATAATTATGCGTGCCGGTAATTGTACCACCGTAGTTGGTGCCCAGTTTTTGCTGATTGAAATAGAAAAACTGTACATCCCCCTTGATTTCAATCGTATCCTGCGCAGTTATGTGGTAGTTGAGTGAAGGGTTGATGAAATGGCCGACAAAATCGGAGTCCTTGGCGGCTGTTTTGGCATAGAATGTACCGTAGTAAAGGTAGCTAAGCTTGGCTTGCAGCCGGTCGTTGATCTGGTGTGCGCGTGTCGATACCTGGGCAATAAAGGTTGCGCCCAAGCTTCCGCCACCGGTCGTCGTGGTACCCGTAAGCGTAGAACTGGATGAGGCGGGGTTGTCATTATAAAAATATTCAACAGAGGCATAGGTGTTAAGCGGCCTTGTTACCGGGTTCAGCGCCTCGATATACATCTTGGCTGCTTCTCCGTATGCCGATTTGGGGTCGATAGCCTTAAACATTTCGACAGCGGAAGAGTAAGCGCCAAATTCTGTAAGCGTACTCCCCAACTGGTAACGGGAACCGCTGGCATAATCACCGTTTTTTTCGATTAAGCTGCGGTATATGGCAGAGGATTCACCCTCCCTGCCTGCCGATTGCAGGGCCGAGGCATATTGAAATGCGATGGCCTCGTCATCCGGGGATGCCTGGTGCTGCTCCTGAAAATAGGGCAGGGCTTTTTCCGGCTGGCCGGCGCTCAGGTATGCGTTAGCCAATGTTTGTCTGATGCCCTCGGGGGGATTATCCGATTGGGCTGCCTTTTCCAGATGTGGCACGGCTTCAGCCGCCTTGCCATTTTGATGAAGTGCCAGGCCAAGATAGTAATGAGCGGTGGGATTGTCTGGTTCTGATTGCAATACCTGCATCAGGCCCTTCTCTGCGCTTTCGAAATCCTGAAACTGATAGTGTTCTATCGCCTGTTGCAACAGGGAAGAGTCAGCGGCCAAGGCGTTGCCGGAAAAGCTGAGGCAGCAAAACATTACAGCCATTACAATCAAGCGGGTTCTCTGTTGTGTCATTTGCTTAACCCCTCTCGCCCCCAGGCGAATATGGCATATTAGATAACAGTTGTTGTTTGACAAGGGTTCTCATCCGCAAAAGTCGAACGCTTGCAAAGAGTGTGCGTAACGCATCAGTATGTAGCCATGGGGACGGCACGGGCTTATGTCAGTGTAAATGTGGGGACTGCTTTAGGTTTGTGAAGGAGTAGACCGCATGAAAAAAATCGCGGTGCTGATCTTTGGCGCCATTTTACTTGCTGCTACGCCGGGATTGGCGGCAGACAGCGTTGGCAAGGTCACATTCATCAAAGGCGATGTGTGGCTGGCCCGTGGCGGGCAGAAGCTGGATGCTGCGCTTGATTCCGCTGTTTTCCCTGGAGATTCCGTTGTCACGGAAGCCTCAGGCCGTGTCAGGCTGGCCATGGCTGACGACAGCGTAATCTACGTAGGCAGCCACAGCCGTGTTGTTATTGATGATTACGACGTGAAGCAGGGCAACCTCAAGCAGGGTTCCTTCAACCTTCTCTGGGGCAAGGCCCGCTTCCTTGTCGCCAAGGTAGCCAGCGGCAAGAAAGACTTCTCTGTGAAGACATCGACCGCCACGATGGGAGTTCGCGGCACCCAGTTTGCGGTGAGAATCCCCAAAGCGAAGAACATTCCGGCCAAGGTTGGCCCTGTTATGCCTGAAGGGCTGAAGCCTGATCTCATGCCGACGAATGCCATGTTGTTTGAGGGCGCTCTGATCGGAACGAATATCAAGGGCGTGGAGTATATGATCAAGCCGAACGTTCATGTCACATTCAACCCCAATGGCCTTGTTATCAAGCGGCCTATCGAACCGGCAGACGTGAAGCGGCTGGGTATTCCTGTGCTGAAGCCCGTAAAGAGGAAAGCTGCGGCTGGAAAATTAGCCGGAAAACCTCCTGACAAGGCTGATCCTGCTAAACCGAAGGGTAAGGAGCCTAAAGCCAAGGAACCCAAGGCTAGGGAGCCTCGTGCCAAAGAACTTGAGCCGAAGACTAAAAAACCCAAAGCCAGGCTTCGACCGGAGGTTAAAGAGCCTGAAGCCAAGAAGCCCAAGCCTCGTCAGCCTGCGGTAAAGCATCCAAAGGCGAAAGATCTGAAACTAAGGGATCCTGAACCGCGCAAGGGGGCTATCGTGAAGTCCGGCCTTTTCGAGCCGCCTATCGATCCTGTGAAGGCGCCGGAGGTTAAGAAACCTGAGGCCAGAAAGCCGGCAAAGGTCAAGGCTCCGGAAGTCAGAAAGCCAGAGGTGAAGAAGCCGACAGTTAAAGCACCTGCAACCAGGGCTCCAACTGTGAAAGCTCCGAGGGTCAAAGCTCCGAGGGTCAAAGCTCCGAGGGTCAAAGCTCCGAGGGTGAGGGCGCCGAAGGTGAGGGCTCCGAAGGTGAGGGCTCCGAAAGTGAGGGCTCCGAAGGTCAAACGGCCAGTGTTTCGAAAGCTGGTAATCAAAGGGCTACTTGGCGGTTGACGCCTTCTAACGAAGCTAGAGATACAGGGCCGCCTTCCTGATTTTTCCGAGTTGGCAGGCAGTTGATGGCATTCCCTTAGTTCCAAGCACTGGCAGCCAGAGTTTATTTGACTATATTGTCAGATGTTGCCGCTTTGTTCTTGAAGCTAGGTGACATGGCTCACAGTGCGAGTCGCTGGTTGCTTGTTATGATTACTCGTTTAAGTAACTGGGAAACTTGGGAGATTTGATGTTTAGACGACTTGTTTTTCTCTGCCTCTTCTTCTTTACGGCTGGTGCTGTGCAGGCACAGGCTGCCGATCTGGCAGGCGTGGTTACATACACCTCCGGTGATGCATGGTTGTTGCGGGGGCAAGGCATGCGAGCCGTTCCCGTTGACACAAAAATATTCGCAGGTGATGTGGTTGTAACCAAGCGATCTGGCAGGGTCAAACTTGCGATGCAGGATGGCAGTATCATCTATGTTGGAGGCCGCACCAGAATTGCTGTAGAGGACTATCTCTTAAAAAAGAAGAGCCTTAAGCGCGGTTCCTTTCACTTGTTGTGGGGCAAGGCCCGTTTTCTTGTGAAAAAGCTTGTGGAAAGCGGAGCTGATTTTTCTGTGAGAACGAAAACTGTGACCGTTGGCGTGCGAGGCACTCAGTTTGCCGTGATTTATCCAGTCGTAGATCTGCCAAAAGATGCGGACATCGCTTCCCCGGGGGAAGTAAAGGTTAAACCCAGACCGACAACTGTCATGTTGTTTGAGGGTGCAGTGGTGGCCAAAAACCTGAAGGGCGTTGAGCACGTGATTAAGCCCGGAAATCTGGCCAGGATTCAGGCGGATGGACGGGTTTCTATCCGGCCGATAAGGAAGCTGGATATCGAAGATCTTGAGATAGAGCCTATCATCCCGGAAGCAAAGGTCAGGAAACCCGAGGTGAAAGAGCTGAAGGACAAGAGACCCGAGCTTAAGAAGCCAGAGGTCAAGAAGCCCGAGGTTGAAGCGCCGGAGGTCAAGGCTCCTGAAGTGAAGGCCCCGGAGATCAAGATGCCTGAGGTGAAGGCCCCGGAGATCAAGATGCCTGAGGTGAAGAAGCCGGAGATCGACGATTAGAAACAAACAGGGCAGCCGAATGCCGCCCTGTTTTTTCGTTACATAGCCGCAACTCAGCGCCTCACAAACAGGGATGAACTTGGTTTGAACGCCGCTTGCCGGCGGCCCGAAGGGCGGAGGGCATGGATGCCCGGAGCACAAACAGGCCGCAGGCCCGAGTCAAAATCATGCCATTCTGGACTCGCTTCCCCACCTGCTTGCTACGGTCCCCCTAAGTCCGGCAGGCTCCTAGAGAAACAGTTTGTAAGCGGAATTGTCGGATTCTTCGACAAAGGCATAGCCCAGATCATCAAGAAAGGCATGAAGCTCTTTTTCCTCATCCTGCGGGACTTCCAGGCCGGCCAGCACGCGGCCAAAGGCCGCGCCATGATTGCGGTAGTGGAACATGGAGATGTTCCAGCGGCCTGCCAGCTTGGTGAGAAAGTCCAGAAGGGCGCCGGGCCGCTCCGGGAACTCGAAACGGAAAAGCACCTCATTTTCTACCATTGCACAGCGTCCGCCGACCATGTGCCGGATATGCAGTTTGGCCAACTCATTGCCGGACAGGTTGATAGCTGCATAGCCATGATCGCCCAGCGTTTTGTAGATGGCCTTGGCGTCTTTTTCCCCCTTGCTGCTAATGCCGACGAAGATATGAGCCTCGCTGCGGCTGGACAGGCGGTAATTGAACTCGGTAATGACGCGGCCTTCGAGAATGCGGCAGAAATTCAGGAAAGAACCAGGGCGCTCCGGAATCGTGACGGCAAGCAGGGCCTCGCGTTTCTCGCCCATTTCAGCGCGCTCGGCGACATGACGCAGGCGGTCAAAGTTCATGTTGGCGCCGCTGTTGATGCATACCAACGCCTGACCGTTGACCTGCTCACGATCAATGTATTTTTTCATCCCGGCCACCGCCAGGGCGCCGGCCGGCTCTACAATGGAACGGTTGTCTTCAAAGATGTCCATAATCGCGGCGCAGACCTCATCGGTGTCGACGAGAATAATTTCATCCACATAGCGCTGGACAAGATCAAAGGTATGTTTCCCGACCTGTTTTACCGCCACGCCATCAACAAAGATGCCGACCTGATCGAGCGTAATTCTGCGTCCCGCCGTCAATGAGTGGTGCATGGCGGCGGAATCCACCGGCTCAACGCCAATGATACGTGTGGCCGGCGACATCTGTTTCAGATAAACGGCGATGCCGGCGGCCAGACCACCACCGCCGATGGGGATGAATACGGCATCCATGTCCTCCGGGGTCTGCCGCAGCAGCTCTTCCGCTATCGTGCCCTGACCGGCGATGACCAGCGGATCATCGTAGGGATGCACGAAATGCATGCCGGTTTCATCGCGCAGCGCGTAGGCATGTTCGGAGGCATCGGAGTAGCTGTCGCCAGCCAGCACCACTTTGGCGCCCATGGATTCCACCGCCTGCACCTTGATGTCCGGCGTGGTGCGAGGCATGACGATAGTGGCTGGGCAACCACGTTTGCCAGCGCTTAAGGCGACCCCCTGGGCGTGATTGCCGGCTGAAGC
>QIFG01000036.1 GCA_003228735.1 Zetaproteobacteria bacterium | reverse complement strand
ATGGAACCACCATGCATTTCGCCTCCCGCCTTGCATCCCATCCCGCAAAGCCGTTGTCGCGGCCATGTGAGACTTGTTCAGAGCTTCCCTAGACGTCAGCCTTGTTCACAAAGCAAAGCTGATAGCAAAATCACACAGCCCTGTGTAAGATTCGCCGAACTTTGAGCTTTCATCGGTTATCTTAGATTAATCTCTTTGTATTTGTTGAAATCAAAATTGTATGGCTGGCCTGCCAGGCTAATATCTGCGATTTGGTAATGGCAATACGAATACAGTTTTTTGAAAGACCCCTCCAATTCTGTACGCATAATTTCGCCAACTTTTGTCAGCCCGTCCACCTGCTTTAAGCTATGAAGGTCGATTTCATATTTCTTCATAATAAATGCAAGGCGGCCAACTGTCTCTTCTCTTTCCTCATCGCTGCACTGATCACTTTCAAGGAATGACAATAGACATATAGCAATCACATGTTCGGTAAAGACGGCATGGAACAGAATGAAGGCACTCCTTGAATCTTCCGGATCGTGACTAAATTGTGAGATTGAGCGTTCAGGATCAGCAAGCAGCTCCTCATGTCTGAAAAACATGGAATTAAATATAATGTGGCCGCACTGATGCGCTATATCCTCCACAAAATAGGGAATGCTCACAAAATCCGGTACGGAAAGAAATGATATGCCATGCGCCGATTCCGAATAGTATGAATTCATGCCGTGTTGTCGAAACACCAGAAATCCTCGTGTGACTGACGATAAAGCAGAAAAAAAATCGGGATAAGCTGTAGATATCAGCTTCAATCCACGTTCTAATAATTGTGAGTACTTAACCCCAACAAGATCCTTTTTGCAAACAGGCCCTACCGTTTCATCAACAAACTTGAACAGAGGGTATAGGAGGTAGTGAATCTCCTGGTAGATAGTAAAGTTATCGATACTGGTTTTTAGATCGGGTACAAAACAGAGTTCGTTGTTATCCGAAGAGCCAATATCGACCAAATGCCGGTTTTCATCGGTTATTTCAGCCAACAGGCTCATCTCTTCTTGTGCGAATTTTCGGGAACCAATTGCTGGAATAACCAGAGTTTGATCCTTGTTAGATCGCACAGAAAATTTGAAAGGAGAGTACTCACTGCAAATATATCCAACAACTAAACTTTCCATTTCTACGGCTGCTTCCGGGCTGGCAAATGCGGAAAACAGCAGCGGCTCCAGGAAGGTGAAATCATCTTCAAAGTCGAGCCTCTCAAACAGATCAAGCCTGACATTGAAAATAATCTTTCTCGATAAAAGAGACAGATTGTGTTGACCTTCGTGAACTCTGGGAAGCCAGCATGCCCAGTTGAGTGTGTTATCTTTCAAAAGTATTAAATCGCCTTAATCAGGAAGTTCCGCTGCTGCACCTTTATTGGTGCAGCAGCGGGCGCCACCTATGCTCTAAGTCAGCTCTTGTGGGCGAACAGGTTCGCCAAGCGCGACCATGGCATCCATTTTCTGGAAGACCGGAACTAACTCCTTAATCCATACTCCGGTTGCTTCGTAGAACCTGACATGACAGGCCATGTAGGTGCCACCATTGAAGCGGCTCATGAGGTTGCTTAACTCTTTGACCTCCGCAGTCCCCGCACTTTTCATGAACTCATCAAGCGACATCTCCTGTGCTTTATGCTTAGTTGTTGGGTGTATATCTGTTACTATTGCCATAAGTATACTCCATGCTGTTTATAGTATATGCACAAGCCTCGAGGGTCAGATCTTGTTTCACGTATTCTCACTCCCCTCTTCCCTGCGCAACATTCAGAATCGTCGCAAACTGCTAAAGGAGTCAATACGTAATATTACGTATTGACAAATTTGATTCGTTGAAGATTGGCGAGATGTCGGTTCAAGACTCTTAATTAATACCGGATAGCCAATTCACATACTCCTGTGTAAGATTCGCCGAATCCTGAAGACGGTACTCGTTTGAGACCGAAGCGGAAGGCGGAATGATTGATAAGAAACCAGTCACTGCGGCGACGCTTTTGCGCGCCAAGCAGAATGGCGAAAAAACCGTATGGCTGACGGCTTATGACGCCGCCAGTGCATCCATTGCCGAAGCCGCCGGGGCCGACGTGCTGCTGGTCGGTGATTCCTTAGGCATGGTCTGTCTCGGTTACGACACAACCATCCCCGTCATGCTTGAAGACATGATTCACCACACGAAAGCCGTGGTGCGCGGCAATAAAACCGCCTGGGTGGTCTGCGACCTCCCCTTTGGCAGTTACCAGGAATCGCCGGAGCAGGCTGTTAAAACATCCGTGCGCGTCATGCAGGAAACGGGCTGCGATGCCGTGAAGCTTGAGGGCGGCGCGCATATGGCGGAAACCATCCGATTCCTGACCGAGCGCGGCATCGCCGTGGTCGGCCATATCGGCCTGACGCCGCAATCCATCAAAAAGCTTGGTGTATATGGAATGCAGGGGAAAACCGAAGATGCGCAGGCGCAGCTATTGGCCGATGCGCAGGCGGTGGAACAGGCCGGAGCCGGAGCCCTTGTGCTGGAATGCATTCCCGAAGGCCTGGCGGCAAAAATCACCGGGAAACTTGGCATCCCAACGGTCGGTATCGGCGCAGGCCCAGGTTGTGACGCACAGGTTCTGGTCTGGCACGATCTGCTCGGCCTGTCGGAGAAAAACCCGTCGTTCGCTCCGGCTTATGCTAACTTGCGTGAAATCATATCGGATGCCATTGGCCGTTGGGCTGCTGATGTGCGAAACGGAACATTCCCGAAATCATGAAGATTGTAGAGTCAACTGCAGACATCCGCGAACGGCTGAAGTCTCACAGGGGTGTGAGCAAGATAGCTTTGGCGCCAACCATGGGTTGCCTGCACGAAGGGCATCTGTCGCTGATCCGCAAGGCGCGTGAAGTGGCTGATATCATAATCGTAAGCATCTATGTCAATCCGATGCAGTTCGGCCCGAATGAGGATTTGGACGCCTATCCGCACACCTTCAATGCCGATGCGGCGGCATGCGAAGCCGAAGGCGTGGATTATCTCTTTCATCCCGAAAACCTGTATGCGAAGGGCGGCCCGAAAGTGACACTTGCCGTAAGCGAATTAGCCGATTGCCTGTGTGGAAAAAGCAGGCCCGGCCACTTCGACGGCGTCGCCACCGTCGTCAACATCCTGTTCAACATCATACAGCCGGATGTGGCTGTGTTCGGTGAGAAAGACTGGCAGCAGTTATCCATTATCCGCCGTATAGTGAGTGACCTGCACATGCCTATAGAGATTGCTGGAGCGCCTACTGTGCGTGAAAGCGATGGCCTGGCCATGAGCAGCCGCAACCGTTACCTGGAATCGGACGAACGTAACGTTTCCAAAGAGTTACGGGCTTCTCTTCAGGCCATATGTGATGCTTATAAGGACGGAGAAACACAGGCGTCACCCCTTATTGCCAGCGGACGTGACTGGCTGGAAAAACACGGCATCAAACCCGAGTACCTGGAGATACGCGAAGCCGCTAATTTGGCATCCATCGACCAACTGGGTGGAGCTGATGCGCGGGCCTTTGTCGCAGCGAAGGTTGGCAACGCGCGCCTGATTGATAATATTGCACTGGAGCCTTTATGAAGATCACAATGCTTAAATCGAAACTGCACCGGGCCATGGTGACGCATGCGGATCTTGACTACGAAGGCTCATGCGCCATCGATCAGGATCTCATGGATGCGGCAAACATCCTGCCGTTCGAGCAGCTTCATATTTACAATGTCACCAATGGTGAACGCTTTACCACCTATGCGATTACTGCGCCAAGAGGCAGCGGCGCCATTGGCATGAATGGCGCGGCAGCCCACAAGGTCAGCGTCGAAGATCGGGTGATTATCTGCACCTATGCCGAGTTGGAGGCCAATGAGGCACGCAGCTTCCAGCCAACACTGGTGTACATGAAAGGCTTCAACCACATCTCCCATACCAGCTACGGAAAACTCGCTGCGGTACAATAAAAAAACGGCCCCGTTTAAGGGGCCGTTTTTGTATTACTTCAGAACTACTTCTTATGCAGTGAAATCCTCTTCAGCCACGTTTTCATCCTGCCTACGCCTCATCCACCACATCGTGAATGCAGACAGCATGATCAGCAGCCCCCAAGTCTCCGGCTCTGGAACGCCTGGCGCAGATGGCGCCATAGCAAGTGCTCCACTCATTGTGGCTGTCTGGCCTCCAATTGACAATGAAGACCCTCCCGATGCCGTAACCGGTGAATATCCGCTCGTCCAGAATACAGTGCTGGTATTGCCAACACCTATGGAGCCAGCGGGGTAACTGCCTTTAATCTGAGTAATGCCTGACGCAGCTCCAGGCGGAGTGGGCATAAGTGTCTGCGCCCCACCAGTAATAGAGGTGCCTGCACCCGTAACATCTGATGCAGTCAGATTTACAGAATACTGGAGCCAGCCATTCTCACCGCTCCAACCATTGATTGTGTAAGCATACGTATACTCAGTAGCACTTATATAGCCAGGGCCTGTATCTCCCAGCTGATAAACAGCCCAATCGACTGTCGTTGATGATCCAGAAAAAGTAAATGTAGATGTGCCACTCCATGTAGGAGCAGCCCATGCAGGAATGACTATCATCGCCATTGATAATAGCGTTCCTAGACCTAGTAAAGTATATTTTCTCATGGCAACCTCCTTAAAGTGGAGCCTCTTATGCCCAGCTAATTACATACTCTGGCCCGTATTATAGTGCCTAAAGCCAAAGGCTACAACCTTTTGAACCCCGGCATCCAAGGCATTAGCTGGTTTAACAATTTCCAAACACCTTATATCCAGAGCGCAAAACCGTCGGATAATTAATGATATGACACCCGAAAGGAAAAACTGTGGCCCATATCACTTTTCTCCAAGCTCAATTTTAGCGCAAGGGCATGCTCTGCCATAAAGAGGCAAGCCGCAGTCGAGCCTGAGCAAGTTCAGCCTCACGATCTGCGCCATATCCAACAGGTGTCGAGACACGGACAACAGCTATACTGTCAAGACTGCGCATGGCGCGCGCCAGCAGCTGATAAAAGCGAAGTTCGCCATAGCCATTTGTCCAGCGGTTGCCTACTTTATAGGCAAACCAGTCTAGTCGAATTACACCTGTGCCGGGATGCTCTTCAAGAATTTCTGAGACCTTTGGCACATTGGCGCTTTCTGCGCCAAGTAGAGGCAGAGTATGCACCTTCTCCATCAGCATGCGCCAGCCCTGTGAGCGGTAACAAAAGCGTGGGTCATCCACATCCCTGCCCGGTCCACCTTTGCTGATAATCATCTGCCCATCCACAATATCGGCAGGATTGGAATCTGATTGCACGCGCACGACTTTGGCAATTGCCCCTCCCTGCATGGCGGAAAGAATGATATTTTTAGTTTCAGTCAGATAATCCGCATACACGGCATGCCATCCATCAGGGACTGGCCACTCAGGAAGGAAGACATCTTTATCTGGGGTTGGAACCACATAAGTCACCATAGCTACAACCATAAACCCAACTGCTGTCACCCGGCT
The DNA here is from genome assembly GCA_003228735.1 of Zetaproteobacteria bacterium. Lineage (GTDB taxonomy): Bacteria > Pseudomonadota > Zetaproteobacteria > Mariprofundales > Mariprofundaceae > SZUA-181. The sequence goes on along the minus strand of QIFG01000036.1, from coordinate 44,277 downwards.
TTTGTTTATGACGCCAACAGGGCTCCCGGCAATAAATTTTGACAGCCCTTGCTTTACCATGGCTACATTGAGCCGTGGCTTGCGATAGATATGCTTTCGAGCAGGGGCGTTGAGCCACAATAACAATATCGCTGCTTCTGCCAAAATTAGCATAAATGGTGATATATCTTCGACCCAGACCATGGCCCACTCAGGAGAAAACCAGTGACCAATAGCAAGCGCCGTGATCAACCGAGTAGCATTGCCACACAAGATGATTCCCAACACAACAAAGGGCGCTGCCCAACGCTGGTTCCTTGATCCCCAGCCAGTGGCAATAAGAAAAATCGCCACAGTCAACAAAGCTACAAACGAACGGAGTCCCGAGCATATTTCCTCAACCACCAGTTTGAACCGTCCTGTATCGAGGACGATTCCCTCCTGTAATACAGGCAAACCAGACAGATCAAGGAAAATGCGAGCCAAAGTAGCAGATATCTCCTGTAATGGCAGTGCAATCATCTGCACTACTCCCCACGGCCAGGGGATGGAAAGCAGGGTAAAATAAAGTGGCATGGCAATGATCCGAAACCGCTCCGCACCTACGCGCCAGCGAACGAGGCCAATCAGAATCAGCATCCAGCCCAACGCCTTAAGGCTGAAAACATTCAAAGCCATGCTGGCGAACATCAAAGCGCCCCCAGCAGGAAACAGGAAAGCCTCCCATTTAGCCGATGGCGGCAAAGCCTGCTTTGAGTTATCTTGCCGGGGTGAATCGTTTGACGTGCCCGAATACGATACATGGCGATAAACGGCCAAGCCGATACCCCACAGCATCACCAGCGAACCGTGGCTAAAGTATGGGTCTGAAATCCATGAGTGATAGAACCAGGGAACGATTTCCACACCAACGATGGCCAACAGGCATACGGCCAGCCACCATAGAGCGGAGTTAAGATGGAAATCTATCAACCTACTATCCCCATGATTCGGCGCGTTAAACTGGTGTGGATGAATTTCCGTATGTGGCCTGGATTCAAGTGGATTGTGAGGGCGCTCGTTTCTCTTGTCATTATATCAATCCTCGGCTGGGGTGGATACATGATGACGCCGGGCAAGCGCAGTGAACGCTTGATCGCCCATGCTCAGGAAAAGATCGCCGAAAAATCCTGGGATGAGGCTGCTGTTGCTATGCGCAAGGCCGCCAATATTTATTCGCATGACCGTCCCACTCGCTGGATGCTGGCCAACACCCTTTTCGGTGCCGGGAAAACGCAGGAAGGCATTGCCGAGATGGAAAATGCGCTAATGCTGCCCCCCTTTGAAGAAGATACCTATAAGCAACTTTTCCAAACCTACTACAATATCATGCGCACTTCCTCAGATACCAAACCAATATTAGCTCAAATCACGAAACTGGAGAAAATACTTCCCCCTGCACAACAGTGGATGCCAACCATGCTGATAGCGCGTGCCCACTTTATAGATTCGGAGTTTGATAAATCAATTTCTCTGTTCAGCCAGATACTTATAGACAAGCCCGAAAACCGCCGAATCAAAATAGACTTGGCCCAGAGCCTTTTTGCTGCTGAAAAAGTTAGGGAAGCTCAGTCGATATACCAGAAAATTCTTGAATCCTCCCCCGACGATGCAGAAGCCAACCATGGCCTTGCTACAACGCTTGCTTCAATGGGCAAGACAAATGAGGCCCTGCGTGCCTATATCCGGGCTTCATTGGTGTCCACGAACCCACGACTTGGCAACCTGATCAATGGTGGACTGTTTGCAATAAACCTTGGCCAGTTAAGGGATGCAAAAATCCACTTTATTGACCAACTCGTCTCGCATTTCCCGGATACCCGCGAAAGCATATTGCTACAAATGCAATACGATGTACTGGCAAACGAAGAAACTCATTTTTTCCAACTCCTCAGAGATAAGATGCCGGAAATAAACGAGGTTGATTTTACCGGGCTGGTAAGCTGGTGTATTGACCGGGGACAGCCGCTCTGGGGTTTGAAATTGCTAAAAGAATACACCCCCCCAGATATGGATGCGGAAAACATACAGACACTAAAGGCCAGCGCCCTAATCGAAATGCACCGCTTCGGTGCTGCACGAAAGGTTATTGCGAAAATTTCTGACAAAGGACAGCAGCGCCTGCTAATAACAGCAATTGATCTTGAAACAGGCAAAACAGAAAAGGCCGAGAAAGAGTTTGAAAAACTGATATCATTAAAAGGTGAGGGAAACCTGGAGGTTTCAAGGGCAGCCAGGGAAAGGCTGGGCAAACTCAAGGGCGTGGAGGAAAGGCTGACACAGTTCGATATCTTGCCGCGTTCCCGGATCCTTCTGGCTCAAGGCAAGGCTAATGAGGTTCTTCGATTACAAAAAGGCAAAAAAACTCTGAACATTGAAACCCAAGTAGCCGGAATCCTGGCCCTGCTCCAACTAGGGCAGGAGAAAAAAGCCATAAAACAATTGGAGTCATTAACTGGCCAATATCCAGACAATGAAAGTATATGGATTCTTTGGGGGCGTTTGTTTAGTAACTCTAAACCTGAAGCCACGCTAAAAGGCCTCAAAAAAGCAATTGCATCAGGGGCCGACGGCCCTGGAGTGAGAAGTCTCCTTGGGGAGGTGCAGTATAAGCTTGGCCAACACAAAGCGGCTATCAGTACATGGAAAGAAGTGTCTCTTCGCTGGCCGGGAACCCTCATGGGTAATATAAACAATGTATTTCTTGCTCAAGCATATATGGTTCAAAAAAATTGGCCCTCGGCAGTCAAGGTATGGGAAAAGGTCTTGAAGATAGCGCCTGATGATATCCTCACCTTGAACAACCTGGCTTACTGCCTGCTGAAAACCAATAAAGACCTTGAGCGGGCAAAAAAGTTAACAGAACAAGCCTTACTTGTTGAACCAGAGCGGCCTGAGATCATCGACACGCTGGAACAAATCAATAAGGCCATTAGCTCTCAGGCCAGGAAGGCGCCCAAACCCAAGGGTTCAGCTAAAGTTTCTGCACCATAGGAGTTTTCTGCGATACTCCTCCGGATCCTTGACCTGAACCATGGCGCCTTTTCTGGGATATAACGCATCGTACAAGCGCGAAACCCAGAAGCGTACGGCAGCCAGCCGCAACATTTGAGGAAGTGCCTGCCTTTCCGCATCACACAGCGGGCGCACCTTCTCATAGCCGGCCAGTAACGCCTCCAGATTAGCCTTCACTGTGGATTCAGGGTCAATGGCCAGGGCATTGACTGCGATGGCAAGGTCGTATGCAAAAACGCCATCGCAGGCGTAATAGAAATCGATCACGCCAGTCACAATATTGCCGCAGAACAGAATATTGTCGCAGAAATAATCGGCATGGATAACGCCGCCGGGCAGGCCCTTAGCAGGATTCCTCTGTTGCCAGACCAACTCCTCACGCAATAATTTTGCGGCTTTGGCGCCGTATTGAGCGGCCACATCGGCCTGCATGTCCGTGCCGATACGTACAATCCAGTCCAGATAAGTCGGATTATTTCGGCGCTCGGCAAAGCCATCTCCCGCCAGATGCAGCCGGGCCAAGACTGCTCCCGCTGAACGCAGTTGCACCTTGTGCAGCACATCCAGGGTATCCCCCGGCAGGCAGGAAACCAGACACCCCTGCTTGTCGCCGAAGCTGAATATCATGCCGCCATCGTTTCTGATCTGCACAGCCGGGCACGGAAAATCACCCTCGGACAGGTAGTGCATCAAATGCATGAAATAAGGCAATTCGGCCTCATCCATACGCTCGAAGATGGTGAGCACATAGCGGCCGTTCGATGTATTCACAAAGAAATTGCTGTTCTCAATGCCGGCGGCAATACCCTCAAAGGAGACGAGTTCTCCCAGGGCATAGTCCTTCAGAATCAGTTCAATATCATCCGGGCCAAGTTCGGTATATACGGACATGTCTCGCTTTTCTCCGTCTGATGGTGCATGGACGCCAAGGTGCCCCACAATCTTCTGGACTTCCGACAGGCATTGTTAGGTTCATGCGCATTGGTTAGCGTTTCCGCAGTAGTATAATACTGATTTCAAGTGGAAAGCATCACTATTGGATAGCATCATCATACAAGGCGGGAAACCGCTGCAGGGAAGCATTACCGCAAGTGGCGCAAAAAACGCCGCCCTGCCCTTACTCGCCGCCGCCATTCTCGCCGACGAACCGGTCATTTTTCACCGGATGCCGCACCTGCGTGACATCTCCACGATGCTGACGCTGCTGGCCAATCAGGGCGCCGATGTCTCTATCGACGACAAAGAGCAGATCCGGGTCGACACGACTGGCAGCACGCGCGCAGAGGCCCCCTACGAACTGGTCAAGACCATGCGTGCTTCAGCCCTCGTGCTGGGACCGCTACTGGCGCGCTTCGGCACCGCCATGGTCAGCCTTCCGGGTGGTTGCGCCATCGGTGCACGGCCAATCGACATGCATTTGAAGGGCCTGGAGGCCATGGGCGCTGAAATCCACGTGGAGCAGGGAAACGTGTATGCCGATGCCAAGAACGGCCTCAAGGGCGCACCTGTCGTATTCAGCAACGTCACTGTAACGGGCACGGAAAACCTCATGATGGCAGCCGTGCTGGCGCGCGGGGACACCACTCTGGAAAATGCCGCACGCGAGCCTGAAGTTGTCGGACTGGCCGAAAGCCTCAGGCAAATGGGGGCCAGTATCGAAGGCGATGGCACGGACTGCATCCGTATTCAGGGCGTTGATCGCCTGTCGGGCGGCACCCTCACCGTTGTCTCCGACCGCATCGAAACAGGCACCTATCTGGCTGCCGGTCTCATTACTGGTGGTGATGTGACGGTAACAGATACGGATGCAGGCATGCTGGAAGCATATCTGGAGCGCCTTAGCGAGGCTGGCGCCCACATCGAAACGGGAAATGACTGGATACGCTGCAGGGCAAACGGCCGCCTGCGTGGAATCAGCATCGAAACCAGCCCGCATCCCGGCTTCCCCACCGACCTGCAGGCGCAATTCATGGCGATCATGTGCGTCGCCGAAGGCAAAAGCGTGATCAGTGAAACGATCTTCGAGAATCGCTTCATGCACGTGCAGGAGCTGCAACGCATGGGCGCCAACATTCAACTGGATGGGCATACGGCCATCGTGCAGGGCGTAGAGCACCTGTCGGGCGCCCCGGTCATGGCCACCGACCTTCGCGCCTCGGCCAGCCTCGTGCTGGCAGGACTCGCCGCAGAAGGCAAAACCAGCGTGTCGCGCGTCTACCACATTGACCGGGGCTATGAGCGCATCGAGGAAAAACTCAAGCGGCTGGGCGCCAACATTGAACGCATCACCCCCAGCGAGCACATGGTGTACGGAGGACAGGTTGTCAACTTCTAAAAAACAAACGGTCACCATCGCCCTGTCCAAGGGGCGTATTCTGACTGAAACCCTGCCGCTGCTGGAGTTGGCGGAGCTTATGCCGCAGGAAAACCTGACCACGACACGTCAACTGGTGGTGGATGGCCCCAAAGGCATCCGCTTTCTGATTATCCGGGCTGCCGATGTCTGCACCTTTGTCGAGCAGGGCGCCGCCGACCTCGGCATCGTCGGCAAGGATGTTCTGCTTGAATCCCGGCCACATGTATTTGAACCCCTGGACCTTGGCATCGGCCGCTGCCGTCTATGTGTGGCAGGCCCGAAGAAGATCATCGCCAGAGGCAAGCCCAAGCGTGGCAGCCGCATCCGCGTGGCCAGCAAGTATGACCATCTGGCGGAGCAGCACTTCCTTTCCCGCGGCATTCAGGCGGACATTATTCACCTGTACGGCTCCATGGAACTGGCACCCCTGACCGGCATGGCGGATCGCATTGTCGACCTTGTTTCAACCGGCGACACCCTGAAGGCAAACGGCCTGGTGGAAGAAGAAACCCTGTTTGATATTTCCAGCCGCCTGATCGCCAATCCGGCCAGCTTCGCCACGCGCAGGGAGTGCATACTTCCTGTCGTGGAAGCCCTCAGGGCGGCGGTGGCGGCAAAGGAGACGGCATGAGCAACATCCTTCGCCTGAGTACGGCACAAAAGGATTTCGAAGCCAGACTGGACGAGATACTCTGCCGCGAGGCGGATACGGGCGCCGATGTGCAGGGCGTGGTGGCAAACATTCTTGCGGAGGTTAAAGCCAGGGGCGATGCGGCATTGTGCGAGTTCACGCAACGCTTCGATGGCTGGCAGTGTGCCCCCGATACGCTTGAGATTCCGCATGCGCGCCTTGAACAGGCCTGGCACGGTGTTTGCCAGCAGGATCGGGACGCCCTGGAACTGGCTACGAAACGCATTCGCGCCTACCACGAGCGCCAACAGCAGAAAAGCTGGGAATACACGGACGATGAAGGGTTAACCCTGGGCCAGCGCATCACCCCGGTGGATCGCGCCGGCTTGTACGTACCGGGAGGCAAGGCCGCCTATCCAACCTCCGTGCTGATGAATGCCGTACCGGCGCACGTGGCGGGCGTGGAAAACATCGTCATGGTTGTGCCCACGCCCGAAGGCGAGGTTAACGAACTGGTGCTGGCGGCCGCCTTCATCAGCGGCGTACACCGCGCCTTCGCCATTGGCGGCGCCCAGGCCGTGGCGGCCCTGGCCTACGGCACCGGGAGCGTACCGGCCGTAGACAAGATCGTCGGCCCCGGCAATAAATTCGTAGCTGCCGCCAAACGGCAGGTCTTCGGCACCTGCGGCATCGATATGATTGCCGGCCCTTCCGAGATCGTCGTGGTTTCGGACAATGGCAACCCGGCATGGCTGGCAGCGGATTTCCTGTCGCAGGCCGAACACGATGAAGCGGCGCAAAGCATCTTCATCTCCACCAATGCGGCGCTGATCGACGCCGTCGACAAGGCCATCGAGAAACACCTGAAGACATTGCCGCGTATGGGTATCGCCCGCGCCTCGGCGGAAATGCATGGCGCCCTGATTCATGTCCGCGACCTCGCTGAGGCCGCAGATGTCATCAACCATATCGCCCCCGAACACCTGGAGTTGACGATGGATGACCCGGACGTGCTTCTGCCGTATATCAAACATGCCGGCGCCATCTTTCTTGGCCACTTCGTGGCCGAGGCCCTGGGCGACTACATCGCCGGCCCCAATCACGTGTTGCCGACCAATCGCACGGCTCGATTCTCCTCGCCGCTGGGCGTCTACGACTTCACCAAGCGCAGCAGCATCATCCGGGCAGACAAGGCGGCGCTTGAGATCGTCGGGCCTGCCGCCATCCACCTGGCACATCGTGAAGGACTGCAGGCGCATGCCCTCAGTCTGGAATTGCGCCTGCAGGACGAGGAATCATGATCCGCGCCGATATCCGGTCGCTGTCCGCATATCACGTGCCGGACAGCGAAAACATGATCAAGCTGGATGCCATGGAAAACCCATATCCATTGCCGGATGAACTGCGCACAAAGCTGGCCGATCACCTGGCCTCGGTCGATATCAATCGTTATCCGGATGCGGATATGCAATCACTGCGCCAAAAGATTGCGGCCCGCGACGGATTAAGCGCCGATCAGGCGCTTCTTGGCAACGGCTCGGACGAAATCATTCAGATGCTGATTATGGCGGTGGATGCTGGCGCCTGCGCAGTGCCAAAGCCCAGCTTTGCCATGTACGAGCTGATTGCGCGATGGCTGAAACGACCTGTGGCCAGCGTGCCACTCAAAGCAGATTTCTCACTCGATGCAGAGGCCTTCCTGCGTGTCTGTTCACGTGAGAAGGCAGAGATTGTCTTTCTCTCCTGTCCCAACAACCCGACGGGCAATATGTGGCCACGCAAGAGCATTGAATACATCGTCGAAAACTTTACCGGTCTGGTCGTCATTGACGAGGCATACGAACCCTTCTCGGATCGCACGCATACCGATCTGATCGCACCGAATGTGATCGTGCTGCGCACCTTCTCCAAACTCGGCTGGGCCGGCCTGAGGCTGGGCTATGTGCTCGGAGATGCGAAAATCATCGGCCATCTGAATAAGGTTCGTCTGCCCTACAACCTGAACAGCCTGGCCCAGGCCAGCGCCGACTTCCTTCTGGATCATATCGATGTATTCGAGAAACAGGCCAAAAAAATCTGTTCGGAACGCCAGCGCCTGATCAAGGCGCTGGACTCAATGGCCAATGTCGAGGTTTACCCTTCGCAGGCCAACTTTATCCTGCTGCGCGTAGCGGATGCACAAGCAGCCTTTAACGGCCTGCTGGAACGCGGCATTCTGGTCAAAAACATGCGCGATTCGGACGGCTTGCTGCAAAACTGTTTGCGCGTCACTATCGGCCTGCCGGAAGAAAATAAGCGCTTCCTGCACGTACTCAAGGAGATACTGCCATGAGCCGCAATGCAAGCATCGAACGGGTCACCAAGGAAACCAACATCAAGCTGTCATTGAGCCTGGACGGCAGTGGCAAGGCCAAGATCGACAGCAGCATTGCATTTCTGGATCACATGCTGGAGCAGATTGCGCGTCACGGACTGATCGACCTGGATGTTGCGGCCAGCGGTGACCGCGAGATTGACGACCATCACACAGTCGAGGATATCGGCATCTGTTTCGGCGAGGCGCTACGTGATGCGCTGGGCGACAAGGCTGGCATCATCCGCTATGGCCACGCATACGTGCCTCTGGATGAATCTTTATCCCGTGTTGTCCTGGACTTGTCCGGCCGGCCGGGGCTCGAGTTTCATGTCGGCTTCCCCAAGGAAAAGGTTGGCGATTTTGATGTCGATCTGTTCAGGGAGTTCTTTCAGGCCATCGCCAACCACGGGCGTGTTACGCTGCACGTCGATGCGCTGCGGGGCGACAGCAATCACCATATCATCGAAACGGTCTTCAAGGCATTCGGCCGCGCCCTGCGCATGGCCGTGGCAAGGGATCCCGGCCAATCCGGCATTCCGTCAACCAAAGGAGCATTGTAAAAATACAACCACAAAGACACGAAGGCGCCAAGTTACCAGACGATAGAAAGACCCTGTTTCTCCTTTGTGTCTTAGTGCCTTAGTGGTGCACTCTTATGATTGGACTGATTAATTATGGTATGGGCAACATGCACTCGATTGCCAAAGCGCTCGTCCGCGTTGGCGGCAATGTCCGGCTTGTTGAGAAGCCGGATGAATTAAAGGACGTTTCACGCATTGTCCTTCCCGGCGTCGGCGCCTTTCGTGATTGTGTTGGTGCACTGCAAACCAATGGACTGGACGAAGCGCTGAAAGACGAAATCGGCAAGGGCACGCCCTTTCTCGGTATCTGCCTTGGTATGCAGGTATTGATGAGCGCATCCTTCGAGTTTGGCCGTTACCAGGGTCTTGGCCTGATTCCGGGCGTGGTGAAGCCATTTCCCGATGATTTTCCGTCGCGCGGACTGAAGATTCCGCACATGGGCTGGAATGATGTGACGTTTTCCAGCGGCGCGTCCCCTCACCCTGTTCTCGCACCTTTGGCCGAACAGCAGGTGTACTATGTTCATTCCTATGTCTGTATCCCCGATAACCCGGAACATATTCTGGCCGCATGCAACTATGGTGATTATCCGTTCGCATCGTGCATCGGCCGCGACAATATCGTCGCCACTCAATTTCACCCTGAAAAAAGCCAGCGCGCAGGCCTGGCCATGCTGGAAGCATTCCTGAAGTGGAAGCCATGACATTTGAACTGATCCCCGCCATCGACCTCAAGGGGGGAAATTGCGTACGCCTGAAACAGGGGCGCATGGATGACGTCACCGTGTACAGTGACGATCCGGTTGCCATGGCAAGCCACTGGCAATCTTTAGGCGCTACACGCCTGCATGTCGTTGATCTGGATGGCGCCTTTGCAGGAAAACCTGAGAACCGACAGGCCATACAGGGCATCTGCAAGGCTCTTGATATCCCTGTGCAACTCGGTGGCGGCCTGCGTGATCTGGCAACCATTGAGCAAACCCTGTCGCTGGGTGTGCAACGGGTCATCCTAGGCTCTGCCGCCGTATCGAATCCTGATCTTGTAACTGCCGCCTGCGAGGCGTTTCCGGGTCAGGTATGCGTTGGCATTGATGCAAAACAAGGGCTCGTGGCCGTACACGGCTGGGATGATGTCACCGGCGTAGCCGCCACGGAACTCGCCAAGTCCTTCGAGAATGCCGGCGTGGCCGCGATTATTTACACCGATATCGCCCGCGACGGCATGCTCACCGGCCCGAATGTCGAGGAAACCCTGAAGCTGGCCAAATCCGTTTCGATTCCGGTCATTGCTTCAGGCGGCATCGCCCGTATCGAGGATGTCGAGGCCTTGGCGCCGCATGCAAAAGACGGCATCTGCGGAGCCATCACCGGCCGCGCCATCTATGAGGGTACGCTCGACTTTGCCGCTGCGCTGGACATTCTGAAATGAAAAGTTATTTACCACCAAGGCACAAAGACACAGAGAAGAAAATATTTTCTCTGTATTCCTTAGTGCCTTGGTGTGATTTGGGGCAGTCCGCCCCTCACCCTTCGGGCGCACTTGCGTACGTCCAAACGGCAGGACTGCCTTTTTGTCTCTGTGGTTCATCCCCATGCTGAGTAAAAGGATCATTCCCTGTCTCGATGTCGCCAACGGCCGCGTCGTCAAAGGCGTGAAGTTTGTCGATATCGTTGATGCCGGCGATCCGGTCGAGGCCGCCATCCGCTACGATGAACAGGGAGCGGACGAATTGTGTTTCCTGGATATCCGCGCCTCGCATGAAAACCGCGACACCTTATATCACATGGTTACCGATGTAGCTGAAAACGTCTTTATGCCGCTTACAGTCGGCGGCGGCGTGAAAGAACTGGCCGATGTAGAAAACCTGCTGCATGCCGGTGCCGACAAGGTGTCGATCAATACGGCAGCCCTCTTCCGCCCCGAGTTCGTGCGCGAGGCAGCCGAACGCTTCGGCTCTTCAACCATCGTCGTCGCCGTCGATGCCAAGCGCACTGGAGATCACTGGGAGTGCTTTACGCATGGCGGCCGCAAGCCGACCGGCATCAATGCTGTCGACTGGGCCAGGCGCATGTCGGATTACGGCGCCGGAGAAATCCTGCTGACCAGCATGGACTGCGACGGCACCAAGAACGGCTATGATATCCCCCTGACCGCCGCCGTTGCTGAGGCAGTCACCGCCAATGTTGTTGCCTCCGGCGGAGTCGGCGCGCTTGAACACCTGGCCGAGGGCCTCACTAAAGGAAAAGCCGATGCAGTTCTGGCGGCCAGCATTTTCCACTTTGGTGAATATTCCATTGCTGAGACCAAAACCTACCTTAGCGAACAGGGTATCCCTGTACGCATGCCCTAATAGACCTTGTTACACTCTTTTTGCGACACCTAATATGAGTAAGAGACAGAATAAGTACTCCTACGAAAACCTGATAACTCATTCAGATATCATCTGCTCAACGACAAAAAAAATTCTGAGACAAGACATTAATAAAATCAAAGGTGTGTTCTCATTCTTGGGTCAACACTGTTCTTATTTGGAAGGCTTGCCAAAGTCGCTACAGAAGAATGTAAAAATGTCACTATGTTGCCGTTTCATAAACCATTTACTTTCATATCTCATCTTGGTGGAAAGAGGATTATATTTTGATGCAGCTACCTGTATCAGAAGCGCAACAGAAGTTATTGCAATGAACTGGTTAGTTTGCTTGGACACAAATGCAGCCGAGTTATACGACCAAAAAAATAGTCCTAGACCAGTTGAAATCAGGAAAAGCTTGAATCTTTAGGGTACGATGTAACAGATATCAGGGAAAGTTATAGTACCCTTAGTGGAGTCTCTCATGTCGGCAACAAGAATGATTCCCTTCATATCGATTGGAGTGATATTGGAAAAGAAGGTCTTTTTCAGATTGGAGGTGGACAAAACATAGAGCGCCAAAAACAAATGATTAATGATATAAATCGGTCATTGCTATTGTTCATCAGATACGAAGACCAATACGAAATAAGAGAATCTTCGGGGTAAGCTTTCACAATGGAGTGGGCACAGCAGTTCCTTGAACAGTACGGATACTGGGCCGTATTTATCTGGACATTCATCGAAGGCGAAACCGTCTTTATCGTGGCCGCGGCCCTGGCTGGCGCCGGCCTGATGGATCCGGCCAAGGTCATTGTTACCGCCGCGAGCGGCGCTTTCGCCGGCCACCTGTTCTACTTCGGCCTCGGACACTGGCGCGGCATGCAGATTATCCAGGCCCTGCCGTTCCTGCGTAATCACTATCCCAAGGCCAAGCAGATCATGGATAAATATCTGGATCAGCATGGCAACTGGACTATTTTCATCTTTCAGTACCTGTACGGCACGAGACTGGTTGCAGCCCTCCTGTTCGGCTGTTCCAGCATCAGCTTCTGGCGATTTTTCTGGCTTCAGATCGTCAACTGCATCAGTTGGGCCTTCATCATCTATGCCGCCGGCCATTTTCTGGGCATGACCGCCCTGGCTGTTGTCCACCGTTTTGGCGTAATCGGTCTGCTCGTTGCCATCGCCATCATCGCCATCATCAGCCTGGGCCTCTATGTCAAATACGGCCATCACCATGTGCGCAAACATCTGGTTCTAAAGAACCCTGACAAGGACGACTAACCAGACGATCCCGGCTTGGTCTATGCTTTGATTAGAGGATCACGAAATGTCAGGTGCAACCATCCGGCCCCCTGCTGTGGCTAGCGCCTTTTATCCGGGCAGTGAAGGCGAACTGTCGCAAATGCTTGATGCCATGCTGGCAGAAGCGCTTGCGGCCGATCTGGCAGAAGCCCCCAAGGCGTTGATCGCGCCGCATGCCGGCTACATCTATTCCGGCCCCATCGCCGCCAGTGCCTTTGTTCAATTGGTGCCTCTTGCAAATTCGATTGAACGCATTGTACTTCTGGGGCCCGTGCATCGCGTTCCTGTACGCGGTCTGGCCCTGCCCGATGCCGATGCATTTGCCACACCAATGGGAACGGTTCCACTCGACAAGGATGCCATGGAGGATATTTCCGGCCTGCCTCAGGTTGTCATCAACGATGCCGCCCATGCCCGGGAGCATTCACTGGAGGTACATATCCCCTTCCTGCAAAAGGTGCTCGGCGATTTCCTACTCACCCCCCTGGCTGTTGGCGACGCCAGCCCCGAGGAGGTGGCGGAAGTTCTTGATCTCCTATGGGGAGGAGAGGAAACCCTGATCGTTATCAGCTCCGATCTGTCGCATTACCTGCCCTACGATGAAGCACAGCGGATGGATGAAGCAACCACCCAACTAATCTGCGAACTTGCGCTGCCCATCCGGCATGAGCAGGCCTGCGGCGCCACGCCAATCAACGGCCTGCTGCATCTCTCCCGCAAAAAGGGTCTGCGCCCTCACCTGCTCGATTTACGCAATTCAGGCGATACGGCGGGCGACAAGGCCCATGTGGTTGGGTATTGCGCCTTTGCATTTACGGAAGATTCAGATGACTGAGAACAAGGGACTCGTTCTTCTTTCCATCGCCCGCGCCGCCATTGCTGAGCGGCTGGACACCCCCCACGAAACAGACATTTGTACGGATTTTGGCTGGCTGTATGAAACCGGCGCCTGCTTTGTCACCCTGCAAAAAAAAGGCGCCCTGCGCGGTTGTATCGGCAGCATCGAGGCACATCGCCCGCTGCTGGAGGATCTGCGCGCCAATGCGGTTTCCGCCGCCTTCCACGATCCCCGCTTCCCTCCCCTGTCCAGAGATGAGTTCGGCGCAACAGATGTCGAGGTGTCGCTGCTTAGCCCATTGCAACCACTGCCTGTGTCTAGCGAAGCGGACGCTGCGGCCAAGCTGAGACCGTTCCGGGACGGCGTCGTCCTTAAATACGGCGCACACCGCGGCACCTTTCTGCCGCAGGTATGGGAACAGTTGCCCGGACCGGAACAATTCCTGGCGCATTTGAAGCAAAAGGCCGGCCTGTCTGCCAGCTTCTGGCATGAAGATGTGAAGCTGTTTCGGTATACGGTTGGAAAATATACCGAGCGGCAGAAGAAAGTGGAAACATGATCAGCGAACATTTCCCCGGCCGCTACTGGCACAAGCTGGAGGACGGGCGTATCCAGTGCGACATATGCCCGCGTGACTGCAAACTGAGTGACGGCCAGCGCGGCCTGTGTTTCGTGCGCAAATGTGAAAATAATCAGATCGTACTCACCACCTACGGACGCTCATCCGGCTTCTGCATAGATCCCATCGAAAAAAAGCCGATGAATCACTTTTATCCCGGCAGCAGCGTACTCTCGTTCGGCACCGCCGGCTGCAATCTGGCCTGCAAATTCTGCCAGAACTGGGATATCAGCAAATCGCGTGAGTTTGACCGGCTGTGTGATGAAGCCACGCCTGAAGCTATCGCCAGGGCAGCCAAAGACATGCAATGCAAGAGTGTTTCCTTCACCTACAACGATCCCGTGATCTTTCTCGAGTACGCCGTGGATACCGCCAGGGCGTGTCATGAGGTGGACATCCAGACGGTTGCCGTAACATCCGGTTACATTCATGCCGAGGCACGACGCGAGTTTTTTGAACATATGGATGCCGCCAATGTCGATCTCAAGGGATTTACGGATGGCTTTTACCACAAGCTGTGTTCAGGGCATTTGCAGCCGGTACTGGATACGCTTGTTTATCTGAAACAGGAAACCGGCGTATGGCTCGAAATCACTACACTGCTTATTCCCGGCAGAAACGATTCGGATGCCGAACTATCTGAAATGAGCGCCTGGATCTCAGAGCATCTGGGGGCGGATGTGCCCCTGCATTTCACCGCCTTCCATCCAGACTGGAAGATGATGGACGTGCCGCCCACACCTGCCTCGACCTTAAGCCGGGCCAGGGATATCGCCCTGAAGGCCGGGCTGCATTACGTCTATACCGGCAATGTGCACGACACCTCTGGCGGCACGACCTATTGCCCTGCCTGCAAGGCCGGGCTCATCGTGCGCGACTGGTACGAAATCGGCGACTACGCGCTAACGGATGATGGAAGCTGCTCACATTGCGGCCATTCCATCGCCGGCCACTTCGCGCATTTTACCAGCGCCTTCGGCAACCGGCGCATCCCCGTCAGCATGCATCCCATGCAGGGCCGCATTTAACTTACGCCCTTTTCGTTCAGGAACGGGCCAAATGCTTTGTCGCTGCCCTGAATGTGATTTTTAAGCCAGCTCAGCAGAAAGTTAAGAATGCTTATATCCAGCCCCGCCTTACCGTCCTCGAAACGCTGCTGAAAATCGGCCACCTTCTGGATAAACGCCTCATGCTCTTTAATATGGGAAGCCAGATCAGGATAATCATATAATTTCATGTGCCGTTCTTCCGTCGCAAAATGCGTTTCCGTGTATTCCACAAGCTCCGACAGAATCCCAGCCAAAATTTCCCTTTCCTGATTCGATCCTTTTGCATCAAAAAGTTTATTCAGTAAGGCAAATAATCCCCTATGTTGATTGTCGATTTCCCTGATATTGACGCTGTATTCGTCAGTCCAGGCAATCAATGGCACAGGTATCTCCTCACAATTCAGGATAAGTTTAACGCAACTTTCAAACGAGTCTCAATCTAGCCGATTTGCATAAAAACCGGTAGCGACGGAGCAAAAACGTGGAGGAAGTTATGGGCCATCTCAAAGGGGGGTGGTTTTTCTGGCAAGGGTCGATTACACTGCCGGCCGCAGTTGCACTGATTGTTGTTGGTTTTTTTGGTTGTTCTCGGAAGTTTTCTCCTGATTTTCTCCCATTAACTCCCTCTCACGACATGCAAGCGAACAATATATAAACTAGAGGTATATTTATAATGGCTACAGGTACAGTTAAATGGTTTAACGAATCCAAGGGTTTCGGCTTTATTGCTCCCGATGATGGCGGCGAAGACGTGTTTGTGCACTTTTCCGCGATTCAGGGCGAAGGCTTCAAGACCTTGGCAGAAGGTCAGAAGGTGACGTTTGAAGTCGGCCAGGGCCAGAAAGGCCCGCAGGCAACGGATGTTTTCCCTGCATAACCCGAGGACTGCATAAGCAGACCGAATACAAAACCCCGCCGCAAGGCGGGGGGTTTTTATGCTTCAGCCTCATTTCATAACGGTCTATGATCCGGTATGGCTCTCAAGGACAGCAGCAGGCTCGATGGCATTGTTGCCGAGGCCCGGAAAAATCGGGGAAAGCGTGAACAGGATTACCGGGCGCAGGCGCTCAAGCTATTCCCCTGGGTGTGTACGCGCTGCACCCGCGACTTCAATGAAAAAAACCTTCGTGAACTGACGGTTCACCATAAGGACCATAATCACGACAACAATCCGCTGGATGGCAGCAACTGGGAGTTGTTATGTGTCTATTGTCATGACAATGAGCACCAGCGTTTCCTGGAAGCCGATGCTCATGGCGGCAAGCTCGACAGCGGCCAGGAATCCCCTTCTACCTACAAGGCCTTCGCAGACCTTAAGAAATTGCTGGAAAACAAGGAATAGCCATTTCACTGCGCAGAAGATCAATAGTGTCTAGAAAAACAGGGGCTACTCATATGCAGTGAGGTGACGTCTAGACAACTCACAATGTAAAGTTTTTCTTGCTTAAGTTTAGGTTTTCTATTGATAAATTTGGAAACAATCCAGTAGCCCAAAATAAGGCCAGCTACAATTGTGAGAATCTCAGGAAGAGACATCATTTCATCCCCTGTAGATATTTTTGATATTCCTTCAATTCATCTCTGTGTCCGCTGCCTTTGTCCGAAACCTTAATTGATCTATCCACTCTTTTCATGAGTGCCCTTAGTAGTGCTTCAAACTTATTTTTCTCAAAGGTTCTTTTAGCGAACTGCAAGGATTCTTCCTGCCATGTATATTTTAGCGAAATTTTTCTCGCTAAATTAATAGCAAACGGAATACACAATAGAGAATCTGATGCTATGCCAAAATAAAATTTATTTGATATTTGCAAAACATCTTTTTTTAACCAAACCCAAACTAAAGCCCCAACAGTAAGAAGATAAAGCACAGCAATTTGTGCAAGAAATACCCAGCCTATTCCAAGCATGAATATCGTTATAGGAACACATACATACATCATAACTAACATAGTCACTGTGACATACTTAACGGGTGTCAAAGCGAAGATGAAATCATCTATAGACACATTATCAACCCAAGCACATTAAACCGCTCTAAACGGGATGCATATACGTAGAACTACGTATAGAGCCTTGATGCGCGGGGAAAAAACAACCAGCAGAAAGCCTACAAAGCTGAGTCAAACCACCTCAGTCGCGGGCTTGAGTCGTTGACATCTAACGCCTGCAAACGATGATTCGCGCCATGAATACGCAGTTCGCACACTCAACGGTACGCGCAATCGCCTGGCTTCCAGTCAAGCGTGACCCATACCTGTGTGCTCAAGCGTTCTGATGTAGCTAACAACTAACAATCAGGTTTTACAAAACGGCCATGGGTTCAAACGAATCCGTGGCCGTTTTTTTATGGCCTGACCAACGAGGAGAAAAGGAGAAGGAAATGTCTGTGCCCATGGCATACATAGGAGTCATCATCATCTGGAGCACAACGCCTCTTGCTGTTCTGTGGAGCAGCGAGGAAGTCGGCTTTGTTTTCGGCGTCACCAGCCGCATGGCGATTGGTGCGGTACTGGCGCTGGTCGTCGCGGCATTGCTCGGCAACGGCATGAAATGGCACCGCCATGCCATAAAGGCATATTTGATAGCAGGCATCAGCATCTATGGCGCCATGCTTTCGGCCTACTGGGCGGCACAGTTCATCCCCTCCGGCTGGATGTCGCTGATCTTCGGCATGAGCCCGGTCATCACCGGGCTGATGGCGTGCATCTGGCTGGAGGGTGAGCAGATCTCCCCTGCCCGGTTGGCAGGCATGATCCTTGGGCTGATGGGACTGGCGGTGATCTTCGCGACAGGCATGTACATGGATGACCGTGCGGCTTACGGCATCTGCGGCATGCTGTTATCAACGGTCATCCACTCGGGCAGCAGCGTGTGGGTCAAGCGCATCAATGCCGATGTGCCGGCCATTGTCATGACCAGCGGCGGGTTGGTGATTGCCACGCCCCTGTTTCTGCTGACCTGGCACCTGAGCAGCAACGGGCTGCCTGTGGATATGTCGGCACGAACCGTCGGCTCGATTGCCTATCTGGCCCTGCTTGGCTCGGTGCTTGGCTTCACCCTGTACTTCTATGTGCTCAAGCATGTAGAGGCGACACGCGTGGCCATGATTGCGCTGGTCTCGCCTGTGCTGGCCCTGGGGTTGGGCAATATGCTCAACGGCGAACCGCTGAGCATGGAGATCGTGCTCGGTGCTGCGTTGATCCTTTCGGGTCTGGCCATGTTCGAGATGGGCGGGCGCACCGATGGTCTTGTCATCCGGGGCAGGGCATTTTTCCAAAGGCTCTGAAGCATTGATCCGGCCGGAAGCAAAGGTCCTGCTTGCATTGCAGGGCCTTTGCCCCGGTATGCGCCGTGCACGTGCTGTGTGACCGATGACACAGCTTCAACTATCTGGCTTACCAGCATAGCGGCCATGCGACGCTTAACCCTTCTCCCGCTATTGCTTGCCGCCCTGTGGCTGCCCGGATGCGCGGCCATGACAGCGGTTTCAGCGGTGCCGGGCGCATTGTATGGCGTGATTGCCGCCCAGTTCAGCAGCGAAGAAGAAAGTTTCCCCCGCAACATCCGCCCAACGCTCGCAGCCGTTCAGTTAAGCCTGCGCAGCATGAAACTGGATGTCGATGTACTGGAGATTCAGGACAGCGGCTACGGCATCGTTTTCGGCAACAAAAAGCTCAATGGTAAAATCACGCTGGAAAAAATGACGCCAGGACTGACAACCATGTACGTCAAGGTGCGCAGCAAAACGCGTGAAGCCTCGGTTGAACGGGCCATTATCGAATTGGTTCGGACAAAGCTGGAACGCATGAACACAAAGCAGCGTTTCCTCTTTGCCGGCTACCACAACCTGAGGACAAGACCGGACGTAAAGACCGCGCGGCTGGGCTGGTACCGCCCGAGCGCAGAACTGGATACCCATCGAAACGGCAAATCAACATGGTTCAGGCTGAAGCTCCCTTCCGGCAAAACGGCCTATCTGAAAAGCGGCATGGTTACAGTGGCAAAGAAGTAGTCCGCTTCCTCATAAATCCCCTGCCCTGCTGAGGACATCCCCACCCGTAAATGCTAATATGGCATTTAATGTCGGCTTACTGGTCTGATTGCTAACTGAATGCTGACAGGGGGAGAATAACATGCAGGGCGATGTCATCATTGTCGAGGAACATCATGCCAGGGCAGGAAAACAGGTCGTCAACATCCTCCTGTCCGACATTGAGAACGCTCCCGGCAAGTACGCCCTGACCGTGGCCGGAGAATCCGGCAGCGGCAAATCCGAAACAGCTACGGCCATCGCCGATGCACTTGAAGACAAAGGCATCACAAGCGTCATCCTGCAACAGGACGATTACTACGTTCACCCGCCAAAAACCAACGACGCCACCCGGCGCAAAGACCCGGACTGGCTGGGGCCGAAAGAGGTGCGCCTCGATGTGCTGGATGCGAATGTGCGCGATGTGCTCGACGGCAAAGACGAGATTGAGAAGCCGCTGGTGAACTACGATAAGGACAACATCGGCCGGGAAACCATGCCGGTAGCCGATGCTCAAGTGGTCATTGCCGAAGGCACGTATACGACGCTGGTGAAATCCGCCAATGCGCACATCTTCATTGCACGCAACTACACGGACACCCTGGCGCACAGACAGAAACGTCAACGGGCCAAATCCGAGCTCGACGAATTCACGGCGAACATCCTGATCAGGGAACACGAGATGATATCGGCCCACAAGGACGTGGCCGATATCGTCATCACCAAAGACTACGAAGTGGAAAGCAAAAGATAGATGGGAAACAAAGCCATGCACGTCATATTCCTGAACCCGCAGGGGAACTTCGACCCGACCGACGCCCATCTGACCGAGCATCCCGACTTCGGCGGTCAGCTGATCTACGTTAAGGAAGTCTGCATGGCCATGGCCAATATGGGCATCAAGGCCGATATCGTCACCCGCCGCATCATTGATGCGGCCTGGCCCGAATTCTCCGAACCCATCGATTACTACCCCGGCTATGAGGACAACCTGCGCATCGTGCGCATCGACTGCGGCGGCGAAGAATTTCTCCAGAAAGAGCTTCTCTGGGATCACCTCGACGAATTCACCGACAACATCCTTGCCTTCTACGGCGACAATCCCCCTGATTTTGCCACCGGCCATTATGGCGACGGCGGCTATTGTGCGGCGCTGCTGAAACAGAAGGCCGGTATCGGCTACACCCTGACCGGCCATTCATTGGGCGCGCAGAAACTCGACAAGCTGGGCATGAATCTCGGCAACTTTGAGGAGATGGAAGATCACTACCATTTCTCCAGGCGCATCAACGCCGAACGCCTCAGCATGGCGCATGCCTACAACATCATCACCTCAACCGATCAGGAACGCTTTGAACAGTATTCACATCCGCTGTACCAGGGCACTGTAAACGTCAAAGACGACACAAAATTCTCTGTCATCCCGCCGGGCGTCAACACGCGGATATTCACAACGGACGCCGGCCTGGAGGAAGAAGCCGTACACCGCGCCATTGCCGAACAGTATCCTCCGGCCAGGCCTGCCATCATCATGGCCAGCCGTTTCGAGGAAAAGAAGAATCATGTCGGCGTATTGAAAGCCTATGTGCAATCCAGAGAGTTGCAGGACGCGGATCTGGCGATCTTCATCCGCGGCATCGACAATCCATATACGAGTACGGAGGGCCTGCCTGAAGACACCCTCAGGGTGCTTGAACCCATGCTGGATATCATCAGGAAATCCGGAATGCAGGATAAGGTTCACTTTATCAACATCGAGTCACAGCGGGCTCTGGCGGCCACCTACCGTTATTACGCCCAACTCGGCTCGGTCTTCGCCCTGGCCGCCTTCTACGAACCCTTCGGCCTTGCCCCGATCGAGGCCGCAGCCTGTGGCCTGGCCGTGGCGGCAACCAAAAACGGTGGCCCATCCGATATCTTCGAGCATGGCGAAGGTGTTCTTATCGACCCCTTTGATGAGAAAGATATCGCAGCCGGCCTGTCGAAGGCCCTGGCCGGACAGGAGAAGTACGCCGAGATGGGGCAGCGGCGCGTAAAAGAAAAATATACCTGGGACAAGACCGCCGAAGCCTATCTATCCGTCATCCGGCAGGGTGCGGCGCAGGCACATCATAATGGTTTTGCCCTGCCTGACCTGGATGACACCAAATTTCTCCGGGACTACCTCGAACAGAAGACATAAGAAGAGCAGTTGCCACAGAGACAAAAAGGCAGTCCTGCCGTTTGGACGGCTGCAAGCCGCCCGCAGGGTGAGGGGCAAACCGCCCCGAATCACACGAAAAAGATGGCTTAAAGAAGTTTCTTCTTGTTTGACTCGGGCCATTCGGCCCTCGGGGCTGAAGCCCCGCCCTGTGGGCGTCCAAATCGGCGGAATGCCGATTTGTCTTGCTTCTTCTTTGACTCGGGACATCCTGCCCCTCGCCCTGCGGGCGGCCTCTGGCCGTCCAAACGGCTCACGCCTTTTTGTGGGCAAGTAAAGAAGAAGGAAAACCGTTTTAATGAAGCTCTGATTGCTGACAGGCCACACTTTGGGCAGGCTGCGCCGCCATGTCCGCACTGAGCTTTGAAATTCTGGCCAAAGATACCGCTGGCCTGGCCCGCCGCGGCCGCATGACACTGCCGCACGGCGTGGTTGAAACGCCGGTGTTCATGCCGGTCGGCACGCAGGCCACGGTCAAGGCCATGACGCCGCAGGACCTGGACGACATTGGCGCCGAGATCATCCTCGGCAACACCTACCACCTCATGCTCCGGCCGGGCGGCGACACCATCGGGAATCTGGGCGGACTGCATGACTTCATGGCCTGGAACAAACCTATCCTCACCGACTCCGGCGGCTTTCAGGTCTGGTCGCTGGGGAGTATCCGCAAGGTTGAAGCGCACGGCGTGCGCTTCCAGTCGCATATTGACGGCTCCGAATTCTTCCTCGGCCCGAAAGAGAGCATGCAGGTTCAAAAGCAACTTGGCAGCGACATCGTCATGGCCTTCGACGAATGCACGCCGTATCCGGCAACCTTTGACGAAGCGCGCGACTCGATGCATGTGTCGATGCGCTGGGCGGCTGAATGCCGCGAGCACCTGCCGGTGAATAATGAACAGGCATTATTTGGCATCGTGCAGGGCGGCATGCATGCCGATCTGCGGCTGGAAAACCTGGAAGCCATCAAGGACATGGATTTCGAGGGCATCGCCATCGGCGGGCTCTCCGTGGGTGAACCCAAGGATGAGATGTTCGCCATGCTCGACGCGCTGGCGCCAAACCTGCCGGAGGGCAAGCCGCATTATCTGATGGGCGTGGGCACGCCAGCGGATCTGATCGAAGGCATCGATCGCGGCATCGACATGTTCGACTGCGTTATGCCGACGAGAAATGCCAGAAACGGCACGCTGTTCACCGATCACGGCATCATGCACATCAAACAATCGCAATATACAGAGGATCCGGCCCCGATCATGGCCGGCTGCGAATGCTATACCTGCCGCCATTTTTCGCGCGCCTACCTGCGCCATTTGTACAAGGCGGGAGAGATTTTAAGTTCGCGGTTGAATACCTTGCACAATCTTCATTACTATTGCGCTCTCGTGCGCCGGGCCAGGGCGTCTATCGAAGACGGAAGATGGCCCGGGTTTCGCGACAATTTTTTACGTAGCTATCGAAATGAATAAAGATTTTCTGGAGAAAATGAACATGCTTCACACACGCTTCCTCAACACCCTGCGCCCCCTGGGTCTATTCGGCGCTGCAAGCCTTTTCAGTATGACCTTCATTGGCAATGCCCACGCCGAGGCCGAACCGGCTGGCGGTGGCATCGCCTCTTTCGTGCCACTCATCCTGATCATGGTTATTTTCTACTTTCTGCTGATCCGCCCGCAACAGAAGCGGGCCAAGGAACACAAAAACCTGATTGCCGAACTCAAGAAGGGCGATAAGGTCGTTACCGGTGGCGGCATCTATGGCACCATTGCCAAGGTCAAGGAAGGCCTGGTCGAGTTGGACATCGCCGACGGCGTCCGTGTAAAGGTCAAAGCCGACACCATCTCCGCCCTGGCCGAATAACGTTTCGGGCGAGAAAACTTAAACCAAAGGCATTCCCATGCACGCATACCCACGCTGGAAACTATGGCTTATCCTGATCGTACTCACGGTCACGGCCATGGGCGCTCTGCCCAACATTACCTCGGCCCCCTCATGGTGGCCGGCCGCCATGAGCAAGCCGATGAACCTCGGTCTTGACCTCAAGGGAGGCGTGCACCTGGTGCTGGATGTGGATGTGGACAAGGCCGTAGCCAGAAGCGTGGAGGAAGAGATCAGCGCGGCGCGCCATGCCCTGCGCCAGGCCAGGATTCGCTACCGTAAGCTGGACTCGAGCGGCCAGCAGATGATTGTCGTGATCAAAGAGGCAAGTGAGCTTGCCGCCGCCGGGAAGCTGCTGGTCGAAACCTTCCCGAATTACACCCTTGAGCAGCAGGAGGAAGGACGCTTCCTTCTGACGCTTAGCGATGCGGATGCGGATGAAATCAGAAAGTTCGCCGTGGATCAGACCATCGAGGTGATCCGCAACCGTGTTGATGCGCTGGGCACCACGGAGCCGGTCATCGTCAAGCAGGGCACTCGGCGCGTTCTGGTGCAAATCCCCGGCTATGGGGACACCGCCCGCGCCAAGAGCCTGATCGGCCGCACGGCGCAGCTTGAATTCAAGCTCGTGGACGAAAAGGGCGACCTGGACAAGGCGCTCTCCGGCAGTATTCCTCCCGGCGACGTCATCGTTTACGGCAAACCACAGACGGTGAACGGCAAGACATTCAAGCAACCCTATCTACTGAAGAAACGCACCGAGTTGTCCGGCAGCGAGGTATCCGATGCGCGCGTCTCTATCGACTCCCGCTTCAACGAATACGCCGTCACCCTGAAGTTCAATAACAAGGGCGCAAGAAAGTTCGATAAATTGACTGCCGCCCATGTCGGCGAACGCTTTGCGATCATCCTCGAAGGCGTGGTCAAATCCGCCCCGGTGATCCGCGAACGCATCTCCGGCGGCTCAGCCCAGATTACCGGCAGCTTCTCTCCCTCCGAGGCGCACGATCTGGCCATCGTGCTGCGCGCCGGCGCCCTGCCGGCTCCGGTCAAGGTGGTCGAGGAGCGCTCGATCGGCCCCAGCCTGGGTCAGGACTCGGTTGAGCAGGGGCTTAACTCCATCATCATCGGCGGCATCCTGGTGCTGATATTCATGGCCGTTTACTACCGCGCCTTCGGCATGGTAGCGAACCTGGCGCTGGTCTTTAACATGCTGCTGATTCTCGGCGCCATGAGCATGATCGGCGCCACCCTGACGCTGCCGGGCATGGCTGGTGCTGACCATTGGCATGGCGGTGGACGCCAATGTGCTGATCTTCGAGCGCATCCGTGAGGAACTCCGGCTCGGTAAGACGCCACTGGCCGCCATCGACGGCGGTTACGACAAGGCCCTGTCGACCATTATCGACGCCAATGTCACGACGCTGATCGCCGCCATCGTGCTCTTTCAGTTCGGCAGCGGCCCGGTCAAGGGCTTCGCCGTAACGCTGTCGGTCGGCATTCTGGCCTCGATGTTCACGGCCATCATGTTCACCCGCGCCGTTGTCGCCCTGGCGGTAAGCAGGCGCGGCCGCGTCGAATCCCTGAGCATTTAGGGCTTGTTAACACTAATGATGATCGAAGCGCTGTTGCCCCAAATGAGGCCAGTCAAGGCGCGAGGAGTGAAGTTTGGTGAATCCAAATAAACGACAAGCAACGATGGATGGCCTCATTTGGGGCGCAGCCCTGCGGGACGGGCCATTTTTGCGCTCTGCGGCGTTATTTCTCGCTGATGTGCAGCAAGCACACTGCGCTCAAAATGCCTTGCATAGACACAAAAATAGCCGCGTCGCTACGACCATCATTAGTGTTAACAGGCCCTAAGGAAGGTTAAATATGCAACTGATTCGTACAAATACCCATATCGACTTTCTCGGCAAGCGCAAGCTGGCCTTCAGGCTGTCCGGCGCCTTACTGCTGTTATCCCTGGCATTTCTTGTATTCAAGGGGCTGAACTTCGGCATCGATTTTACCGGCGGCACACTGGTCGAGGTTCGCTTTGCGAGTGCGCCGGAAATCAGCGAGGTGCGCCAGGCCATTGCCCCCAAGGGCTTTGAACAGGCCATCATTCAGGAATTTGGTTCGCCCGAGGAGATACTGATTCGTGTGCAGAACAGGGAGGAAATGGACTCCTCGAAGATCAGCACGGATATCCTTGATGGACTGACCCAGGGCTTCGGAGCCGATGCCGTAGAAATGCGGCGCGTCGAATTCGTTGGCCCGCAGGTCGGCGAGGAACTCGCCCGCGCCGGCATTCTGGCCGTGTTAGTCGCCATGCTGGCCATTCTGGTTTACGTCACCTTTCGCTTTGAGTTCCGCTTTGCCCTCGGTGCGGACGCCGCACTGCTGCATGATATATCGCTCGTGCTCGGCGTCTTTGCCGTCACCGGCAAGGAGTTCAGCCTGCCGGTGATTGCCGCCATCCTGACCGTGATCGGCTACTCGCTGAACGACACGATTGTCGTCTTCGACCGCATCCGCGAAAACTTTGCAGCCAACCGCAAGAAAAAGACGCCGGATTCGGAGACAGAAGTCGTTAACGCCTCCCTCAACCAGACACTGTCGCGTACCCTGATGACCTCATTGACCACATTGCTGGTGGTGCTGGCGCTGTTCTTCCTCGGCGGCGAAGTCATTCACGGCTTCTCGTTCGCCCTGATTATCGGCATCCTGGTCGGCACCTATTCCTCCATCTACATCGCCAGCCCGGTGATGCTGGCCCTGGCCGGACGTTTCAAGCCCAGCGAAGAGGAGATGAAGGAGATGGAGGCCCGTCCCTGAGCGGCATGAGCGGGGACGTCAGTCCCGACATTCCGGCGGGCACGCCGATCTTCCGCGCCTACGGTGAGGGTTTTTTCCAGATCGGCAATGAACGTATTGAAACCGGCATCCTCCTGCATCAGGGGGAAATCACATCTCCCTGGGGGCCTGAGAGCCTGCAAAGCCTGAGACTTGAGGATCTGAAGCCCGTGATGGAACAGGCGCCGGAGGTGCTGCTCATCGGTACGGGACGCACAACGGCCTTTCCCGATGTAAACATTCTCACCGCACTCGAAGAAAAACATATCGGGTTCGAGTGCATGGACTCAAGGGCTGCGGCACGCACGTATAATGTGCTCATTGGTGAGGGGAGAAATGTCTCCGCCGCCATGCTGCTGCCCCAGGCCTGATCCTGGCATTACATGAATTCACCACACAAAAGGCAGGATAGCCGTTTGGACGGCCAAAGGCCGCCCGCAGGGCGAGGGGCATGAATGCCCCGAGTCAAAGGCACAAAGAAGGGATTAACCCGGCTGAATGGATAGATGTTAGGCTTGGTTAAAAGCCACGGGTTCGGGGAGTTCATTACTATTATGGATATTCTTGGCGCCTTAGTGCCTTTGTGGTGTAAATGTTTGTCTTTAAAATACAGGAGCAAGAAAGAATTAAATGCCACGCTATGAGTTGATGATCGAGACCCATTTCGCCGCCGCGCATTCCCTGCGCGATTATCCGGGCGACTGCGCCCGCCTGCACGGCCACAACTGGAAGGTTGAGCTGTATGTTGAATGCGGGGAACTGGACAAGCTCGGTCTCGCCGTTGACTACAAGGTTCTGAAAAACGAATTAAAGGCCGTATTGAAGGATTGGGATCACTACAACCTCAACGACATCGCCCCATTTGATACGATCAACCCCAGCAGCGAGAACGTGGCCCGCGTGCTGTATGAAGAGATGAGCAGGCGCCTCGACGATGGGCGCATTCGCGTTTCGCGCATCGTCATCGGCGAAACCTGTACCGCCAAGGTCACCTACTGGCCGTAGATGTAAGGGGCAGCGGCCTTTTTTTACTCCGGCCCTCGGCCAACACATCAAACTGCGCTAAGATTTGACCGTATGCAGACCTTCGGAAATTCACACAAGCATGGCGCTATTGGGTTCGCAGCAGTCATCATCTGGCTGACGCTTTTCCCCGGCGTAGCTTTGGCGACAAAAGTTCAGGATCATATCCGGGACCGTGTTGAATTGATCAGAAAGGGATTCAAAGTCACGGCATCGGGTTCCCGGCTGGCTTCCCGGATTGTTCTTCCTGCGCTGTATGAGAAACAGAACTTCAGGCCATTGTGGAAAAACCCGTACTCGGTAGATCAGCTTTTTTCGGTACTGGAATCCATTGACAGGGAAGGCCTCAACCCTGCCGACTACCATTTGCCCAAGCTCAAGAAGCTGCGTCAGCGGCTTCAGGCCAACTCCGACGCTCAAACACAGGGAGACTATGATCTGCTGCTGACCGATGCCCTGCTGCGCCTGGGCTATCATCTGCAATTCGGCAAGGTTGACCCTGCTGCTTTGGACAGCAGTTGGAACATCGATCGCAAGCTGGATCGGGCCGACTATATTTTGAAACAGGAAAAGGCGATCAGACGGGGCGCCGTAAAAGAGTTGATTGTGGACATGACTCCGCTGCTCTCGATTTCCGGGCCTCTCAATCGGGCCTTTCAGATTTACAGGGCGATACAGGCCAGGGGAGGCTGGCCCGTAATACCAAATGGGCCAACCCTAAGACTGGGCGTGACAGACAAACGCGTTATTCGACTGCGAGAAAGGCTGGGCAGTACGGGCGATATCCTTGCCGGCAATCTGTATTCGGAGCTGTATGATCATGGGGTTAAAACCGCCGTCAGTCATTTTCAGAGGCGGCATGGACTGCCGCCCGACGGCGTGGTCGGCGGGGCAACGCTTAAGGCATTGAATGTGCCTGTAAAAGCGCGCGTCAACCAGATCCGCGCCAACCTTGAGCGGGCCCGCTGGGTACTGCCTGTTCTCCCGGATGAGTTTGTGCTGGTGGATATCACCGGATTCAGCCTGACCTACATCAAGCATGGAAAAATCGCATGGGAAACCAAGGTTCAGGTTGGCAAGGCCTACCGCGAAACACCCGTATTCCGTGCGGAAATAAAATACCTGATGTTCAACCCAACCTGGACTGTGCCGCCAACCATCCTGAAGGAGGATGTCCTGCCGGCCATCAAGCGAGACCCCCGCTACCTTCAAAGAAGGAATCTCAAGGTCATTGACCACAAAGGCAACCATGTGGACGCCTCAGGCATCGACTGGTCAAAATACTCCGAACGAAACTTTCCCTACAGCATTCGGCAGGAAGCGGGCCCTGGAAATGCGCTGGGACGAATTAAATTCGTACTGCCCAATAAACACTCCATCTATCTGCATGACACCCCGTCCAAAGCCCTTTTCGGGAAAAAGAAACGCGCCAGCAGCTCCGGATGCGTCCGCGTGCAATATCCTTATCGCCTGGCAGAGCTTCTGCTGGATGACCCGCAGAACTGGAGCGTGGCAAAGATCAAAAAGGGCGTTAATGCCGGGAAGACACGGCGTGTTAAGCTGTCAAAACCGGTTACCGTGGTCTTTATGTACTGGACGGTGCGCATGGACAGCGATGGTGGTGTGCTATTCAGGAACGACATCTACGGACGCGACCGGGCAATCGTGGAGGCCCTGAAAAAACCCTTTAAATTCAGAAGGCGACCGATTCTCAACGCTCCAGCACCATCAGAAATCCGGCATTAAAAAATAAAGACCGGGGCCATTCCGGGTTCTGTTCATGCTTTCCCGTTATCTGCCGGGCTTGTCCTCGGCCAGATTCACCTTGAGCGTGCGGCCGCCGAACTCACTGCCATCAAGCGCCTTGATAGCCTTCATGGCATCCGCCTCCGGCATTTCGACAAAGTTGAAGCCGCGCGGCCGGCCAGTTTGCCGATCCCTGACAATGCGTACGGCGTGAACCGCGCCGTATCTGGAGAACAACTGGCGCAGCTCATCCTGTGATGTCTTGTACGGCGCGTTGCCGACATAAATGCTGACCGCTTCACCTTCGGATGCCTTGCATCTGTGCCGGCGGCAACCCAGCAACCCGGCGACCAGAAGGCCGACAATGATGCCACCTGCAAAAACGCACTCAGGCCGGGCACCTTCTACGGCAATCAGCGGATAGGCGAAATAACCCGCAACTGCAACAAGGGCAATAGCGAGCAAACAGGTGGCGATACATTTCAGTCTCATACAGGGGTCTCCGTTTCAAGGCGTAAAAATAAGTGCTGACGATGATGTCTGAATACTGCCAGTGCCACAATGTTCATTCCACACGCCTGCACGGGCACATCCGCAATCCAGCCTTAAATCCACATGCGGTTATGCTAGAATTCACGCCATCACACCGCTGCAGCGAGGAAACATGCCAGGCAAACACGTATTCAAGATCATTTTTGTGAATCAGGGCAAGATTTATGAAATCTATGCCAGCAATGTCGGTCAGGCCGGCATGCTCGGCTTTGTTGAGGTTTCCGGCCTGCTGTTCGGTGAAAAATCTTCCGTGGTGCTCGATCCGAACGAGGAAGGCCTGAAGAGCGAATTCAAGCGCGTGAAATCAACCTATATCCCGATGCACTCGATCATCCGCATCGATGAGGTCGAAAAACAGGGCACAGCCAAGATCACCAAGATCGAGGCGAAGGGAGATGACAAGGTGACGCCGTTCCCGATGCCCATCTATACGCCGGGTGGAGATACGGGCAAATCGTAGCCGAATCACCTCAGGTGTGTGCCGCCTCCCGTATGTTGACACCCGCGCCTGCGCTTCCTAACGTCCTTTCCCATATCTCTTCTTAAAAGGCTGGTCCATGTCTTCAATCGCAACATCACAATCCGATTTTGAGCAGGCGCAGAAACTGCTGCCAGGCGGCGTAAACTCGCCGGTGCGCGCCTTCAAATCCGTCGGCGGCACGCCGCGTTTTATCGCCAGGGCTGCCGGCTCCCGCATCTGGGATGTGGACGGCAATGAATACATCGACTATGTCGGCTCCTGGGGGCCGATGATTCTCGGCCATACGCACCCGGATGTGGTCAAAGGAGTTCAGGAGACTGCGGCGCTTGGCATGTCCTTCGGCGCCCCGTGCGAACTGGAGATTGACCTGGCAAGGCTCGTCATCGACATGGTTCCGGGCATCGAGGTCGTGCGCTTCGTTAATTCCGGCTCTGAGGCGACAATGAGCGCGCTGCGTCTGGCTCGCGGCTTCACCGGCCGCGACAAGATCGTCAAGTTCGAGGGCGGGTATCACGGTCACGCCGATGGCCTGCTGGTCAAGGCAGGCAGCGGTGCAGCCACATTCGGCGTACCGGACTCGGCCGGTGTTCCCGCTGACTACGCCAAGCTGACGCTAACCGCGCCATTTAACGATATGGAGGCCGTGAAAAAGCTGTTTGCGGAAAACAGGGGCGAAATCGCCTGCATCATCGTCGAGCCCGTGCCCGGTAACACCGGCGTCATGGATTTGTATTCGACCGGGTTCCTGCAAGGTCTGCGCGATCTTTGCACGGAAGACGGCGCCCTGCTGATCTTCGATGAGGTCATGTGCGGCTTCCGTGTGGCAGCGGGTGGTGCGCAGCAGCGATTCGGCATCGCGCCCGACCTCACCTGCCTCGGCAAGATCATCGGCGGCGGCCTGCCGGTCGGCGCTTACGGCGGACGCGAAGAAATCATGCGACTGATTTCTCCGGACGGCCCCGTGTATCAGGCCGGTACGCTTTCCGGCAACCCGCTGGCCATGCGGGCCGGACTTGAAACCCTCTCCCGCCTGCGCGACCCGAAGCTTTACGAAACACTCGAAGCCAAATCGGCACGGCTCGTGGAGGGCCTGCTGGATGGTTGCAAAAAAGCCGGTGTGGCCGCGACAGCCAACCGATTCGGCTCGATGTTCACCGTATTCTTCACCGGGGCCGACGCCTGCAATGATTATCAGGACGTGTGCAACTGCGATCTTGAATTCTTCGGCCGCTACTTCAACGCCATGCTCGATGAAGGCGTGTATCTGGCGCCTAGCCAGTTCGAGGCATCCTTTGTCTCCGCTGCTCACAGCGATGAAGATATCGACAACACTATTGCCGCTGCCGGCCGCGCGCTGGCGAAGATTACAACATGAAACTGAACCACAGAGGCACAGAGGCACAAAGTAATCTGATAAGATTACTACTGATGCCGATTGCACTTTTTTCTCTCGCTTGCAGAAATGCCTTGCGAAGCTTTTCAAAATGGAATCAGCGCGGAATTCGTGCTTTATTCCGCGCCCGTTTTGAAAAGATGCGCGAGGGAATTCATCTCTGCCTGCGAGTGCCCTTCTTTGCTTCTTTCTTGGGCATGCAAGAAAGAAGAGAATCTGGAAAGGTGTTCGCATGAGTCTGATTGACGATCTCAAGTTCGATGCACATGGTCTGCTGCCAACAGTGGCCCAGGATGCATCGTCCGGGCGTGTGCTGATGGTGGCATGGATGAACCGTGAGGCTTTCGAGGCAACCTGTGAAACCGGTTTCGCGCATTACTACAGCCGCTCGCGCAAGGCGCTCTGGAAGAAGGGCGAAACCAGCGGCCATGTGCAGAAGATCGTGGACATGTATCTCGACTGCGACGGCGATACGCTGCTGCTCAGGGTCGATCAGGCAGGGCCGGCCTGTCACACCAACCGGGAGTCCTGCTTTTACCGGCTGCGTGAAGGTGACGGCTGGAACATCGTCGAGGAGCCCCTGAAGTGAACAACCCAGCGAGCACCGACATTCTGAAAGAACTGACGAAAGTGCTGGAAGCGCGCAAGGGCGATAGCCCGGATGCGTCCTATGTCGCCTCGCTCTACGACAAGGGCATGGACAAGATTCTGGAGAAAGTCGGCGAAGAGGCCACCGAAACCATCATTGCCGCCAAGAATGGCGACCGCGAGCAAATCATCTACGAGACTGCCGACCTGTGGTTTCACACCATGGTGATGCTTGCCGCCAAAGGACTGTCGGCTGACGACGTGCTTGCCGAACTCGCGCGTCGTTTCGGTATCTCCGGCCATGATGAAAAAGCGTCTAGGAAATAATCAGGAGTAGCAAGCTGGGCTTGCTTGCAAAAACGATAAACCTTCACCAAAGTAACACAAAGTGTTGCAGGAGGCGTTCGTGGCGCAAACATCCACTACCAGCATCCGTCTTGATGAGCATGCCGACAAGCTTCTGGCCAACGGGGCGCTTCGGCAATTGATTCGCGCCAACCAATCGGATGCGGAAGACGAAGCCAATTCATGGGAACAGGCGCATGACACCCGTGGATGGCAATCCTACGGTAACAGGGGCTGACTCTACTCATGGATTTCTCCGCCTATCAACTCTGTCATGACAAGAAAAACAGTAGTAATTGATTGCAATGACCAATAGGTCTCCGCAACCTCTTCCTCTATTCCCCGATACTGCTCCGGGACAGGTGTTCGAGATTGGGGAGTCTAAAATTGGACTCCGATGCCAGTTTGAGCACCCCCACGGGAGGCTGTACCAAGGTGATTCAATTGAATGGCTTGCATCTCTGACACCTGAGTCGGTGGATCTGATCTTTGCCGATCCGCCTTACAACCTAAAAAAGGCAGAGTGGGACAACTTTGAGAGCCAGGAGGCTTATATAAACTGGTCGATGCAATGGATCGGCCCGGCTTCCAGAGCTTTGAAACCCACTGGTTCGCTCTATATCTGCGGCTTCTCAGAAATTCTTGCAGACATTAAGCACCCCGCTTCTCGCTACTTCACCGCATGCCGTTGGCTTGTCTGGCACTACCTCAACAAGGCCAATCTTGGAAAGGATTGGGGACGCTCTCACGAGAGCATCTTACACCTCCGAAAAACGAACAAGTTCCGTTTGAACCAGGATGACGCCCGGATTCCGTATGGTACTCACACATTGAAATATCCATCGCATCCGCAGGCAGAAACCAGCAACTTCGGCAACGGTAAGAAGCGGGATAACTGGACGCCTCATCCCAAGGGAGCAAAGCCGAAGGACGTGCTGGAAATACCGACAACCTGCAACGGTATGGGAGAAAAAACCCCGCATCCAACGCAGAAGCCTGAGGAATTACTTCGAAGGCTGGTTCTAGGGGCATCGCTTGAAGGAGATTTAGTCATCGACCCCTTCTCTGGATCGGGCACGACGCTTGTTGTAGCAGAGCAGCTTAACCGAAAGTGGGCGGGCTGTGATCTTTCCGCCGAATACAACAACTGGGCCATCGAAAGGTTGCAAAACGTTCAGCGCCGAACAAAGGAATATTGGATCGAACTTGATCGCAAGACCGCAGCCCGACGAGAGAGCATCAGATGAGTTTGAAGAAGTTAGTCGCAACTGCTGCCAACAAAGAGCAGTTCGGCACTGTCCAACATTACTTGGATTTCACCGCAAAATTTCTTGAGTTCTTGGCTGATGGGGTTCA
The DNA here is from genome assembly GCA_003228735.1 of Zetaproteobacteria bacterium. Classification (GTDB taxonomy): domain Bacteria; phylum Pseudomonadota; class Zetaproteobacteria; order Mariprofundales; family Mariprofundaceae; genus SZUA-181. The sequence goes on along the minus strand of QIFG01000036.1, from coordinate 10,728 downwards.
GGCAACGATTGTTTCACAAAATGAGAATCACTACCGTTTTTTTCAATACCGTAAAAACGGGAACTTCAATATCACTCGCCCGATTAATTCTAATCTCATGTATGGTGTAGACGATGTTGTTCAAGTGACGCAAGAGTTTCTGCCTACGCTCGATGGAGCTAAAGACCTTCCCGCTGATGACCATGCGTCAAGGCGGCGACTTTGTAATTCGATTTACACAATCCAACAATCAATTGGATCTGCGCTTGATGCTCTTCCAGCAGGCGAATCAAACCGCGCTCGGAAGGTCAATGGCGATCTTTTCGAGAGGTTGATCCTTCTACTTATCAAGCGCCTTGGGATTCAATGCAGAAGCGGAAATGTCCAGGTGCCTATCAAGGTTGATGGCAAAGTGCAGTTCAACATGAACTATCAGCATGACCTCGTTGTTGAAAGCGGCGAGTTGATCAAAGCCATTGGGTCTGTGAAGACATCGAGCAAAGACCGCATTGATAAGATTTTCATGGATAAGTTCCTCTATAACCGCATCACCGAAACAGACACCCCACATTTCGCGATTTTTCTGAACGACATTCAGAGAAAGAATGTTAAGGCGGAGAACAAATACGGGGTTAGCGCGACGTTTCTTCCTGGACACTTCAAAGGATACACGGTCAAGCTAAATCCACTGGATGGCGTGTTCTATTGTGATATTCGCCCAAATATGCAAACAGACCCTTTCCTTAGACAGCACATCGACACCATCGATAAGCTTTTCTGCTCGGCGTTATGGGAGATGGTTGACTGATGGTGATGCTTGCAGCCCGTGGCCTGTCTGCTGACGACGTGCTTGCCGAACTCGCCCGCCGCTTCGGCATCTCCGGCCATGATGAAAAGGCTTCTAGAAAACAGACGCTGATGAGTGAGCAGAAGCCCACAAAGTACAAAGAACACAATGATTCTCTGTGCCTTTGTGCCTCTGTGGTGAGAAGGAGATTTTGATGACTGACTGCCTGTTCTGCAAGATTGCTGCCGGAGAAATCCCTTCCGACAAGGTGTATGAGGATGACGATGTATTCGCTTTTAAGGATATCCATCCCAAGGCGCCGGTGCATGTGCTCATTATTCCGAAGCAGCATGTCGCCACGCTCACCGATGCGAAAGACCCTGCCCTGCTTGGCATGCTGATGGACCGCGTGCGCAAAATCGCCGATGAGGTGCTGAACCTTGCCAAGGGCTACCGGGTGATCATCAATGTTCGCTCAGGCGGCGGGCAGGAGGTCTTCCACCTGCATGCCCATATTCTCGGCGGCAAGGTTTTGCCGTTTTAACCACGCCTTGAATCGCCCCAAACGACCGAGATCACAACTCAAGTCCATTGAAAACGGGCTGTCCGAAGTGCTGGGCGCGGAGAAGCTGTCCAGACTGGCCGACATCACCCGGTTGCAGCGGCGCTGGCCTGAGATTGTCGGCCCGATGCTGGCCTCCAGCACCCAGCCGATCACGATAGAAACCCATTGTCTGCTGATTGCAGTCAATCATTCAACCGTCGCCCAGCAGATTCGTTTTCTGCAGCAGGAAATTCGCGATGCCTGCTTTCGTAAATGCAAGGTGGGAGGGATTTCCCGGCTGCGCACCCGCGTACAGCCGGATATCGCCGTCGCAACACCAAAGCAGAAAATCCGCCCTGCCAAAGTGCCCCTGCATGAGAAAAAGAAAATTGTCTCAGAACTGGCCGAAATTGAAGACCGCAAGCTGAAGCGTGCCATCTTTGATGCGCGTGTGGCCCAGGAGGCCTTCAACTCCTGACCCTCCGGAGTGCTACACTGGAAGTAGAAGAAAGTCCGGAGGCTTAAATGCAGCGAATTTTATTGATAATTGCAGGTATTCTGTTCGCGCTCGTTGCCGCTACGCACATCACGCGTTTCGCAATGGAAGTGGAGGTGCTGATTAACGGCTGGGCACTGCCCATATGGACCAGCCTGCCCGCAGCCCTTGTCCTGATCCTGCTGGCCTACCTGTTCTTCAGGGCTGCGGGGAAATAGTCCTGATTCCACACTGATTCCTCGTCGTCCGGATAAGGCCGATCACCTGTTGCCGAGGCAATCGACGTAACCGATGATGTAAATAACGGCTCCCCATCCTCCGCCGTTATACTGAGGTGGAAATAAGGCTTTTCATGTCGGCAAAGCATCGCGACCACCATGCCGGCCAGGGCGCCCGCAGTTCCAGATGTTCTCCTGTTTGCGGATGAGAAAAACGCAGCCGCCAGGCATGCAGCGCCAACCCCTTGCCGCCCATTTCCCGAAAATGCTGCCGATTTTCCCTGTCCGCATACTTGGCATCACCAAGAATGGCATGACCTTCGCTTTGCAACTGCACACGGAGCTGATGCGTGCGGCCGCTTTCCGGCTGCAATGCCAGAAGGGAAAACGGCCTGCCATTATGACTTGCCGGCAGCACAACCTGATAATCGGTAACCGCATGCTTGCCCTGTTCCATATCGACCACCATACGCTCGCCACCACGCAGCACTCCCTTGGCCAGACGCGACTGCAGGCGGCCTGCATACGGATACGGATGACCTTTCACCCAGGCCAGATAGGTTTTATGCGCTTCTCGCTCACGAAAGGCCTGCGTCAGGCAGCGTAAAGCAGGCAGGCGCTTGGCAAGAAGCAGACAACCGCTGGTATCGCGGTCAAGCCGGTGCACCAGGCGCAGATCAGGCGATTTTCTTTCTTCACGCAGATGCTCAATGATGCCTGAATGATGACCACTGCCGCTGTGCACGACCATGCCGGCCGGTTTATTGATTGCCATGATATGCTCGTCCTCGTACAGGATGGGGATATCTCCCCCATGCCATCGTGCCGGTTGTGCCTGGCTGGCTGACCGGGATGGTTTGACGGGATCATCCCGTAAACTCGCCGGCACATAGACCACGTCACCACTGTGCAGGCGCTGATCCGGTTTGGCCCGTTTGCCATTGACGCGCACATTGCCGCGCCGGATAAGCCGCATGATCAACGGCCTGTGATTACTGCCCAGGCGGCGCAGAAGCATGCGGTCCAGCCGGCTGCCGGACTCGTCCTCATTAATCTGCAATCTGGCGTTATCCATCTGCAAACTTGCCAAACCATGCCCCTTTTCGTTAGTCTGCGCCGTTAATTCAGGCAAGCTCCGCGCGAATTTTGGAGTGCTATAACCATCCGGCCCCTTGAGGAACTCAAGCTTACAGGGCCGGGAACGTGCAAGTCACGGATCGAATGTAGGAAGCGTTTCGCGTGTTGAGCCTGTGGGAAATTAAAAGGTTTCGCCCTGAAGTTCATACTGGCGTCCGGCCTGCAAAATGGCTGAGAGCCGGTGAGAAAGACCATAGTTGTTTACACCTGCCCCGCATCCCCGGGACAGTGTCTTTTCGTATATGAACCTCCGGGCGACGAACAGGAAATGGCGTGAAGAAAAAACTCATGCTCGTCAATGCCGCGCACCCGGAAGAAGCCCGGGTCGCCATCGTCGAAGACGGATATCTGCAGGAACTGGACATCGAGTCCTCCGACAGAATCCAAACCAAAAGCAATATATACAAAGGCACAATCACCAAGGTTGAGGCAAGCCTGCAGGCGGCGTTTGTTGAATACGGCTCCAGCCGGCAGGGCTTTCTGCCACTTGGTGAAATCCACCCGGATTACTGGAAGGGAGGCACTGCGGATACCGATCCGCGCAAGGCCAACATTCAGGATGTGCTGGAAAACAAACAATCCGTTCTCATACAGGTAGTCAAGGAAGAACGCGGCACTAAGGGCGCCGCGCTCACCACATATATTTCACTGGCAGGCCGCTATCTGGTGTTCAGCCCGAACACGACCCGTATTGGCATCTCGCGCAAACTGTCGGACGAGGATCGCCGCTCCATGAAACAGATTCTGGCGGAACTCGAAGTTCCCGAGAACATGGGCCTTATCGTACGCACCGCCGGCAAGGATCAGACCCTGACCGCCCTGCAGCGCGATTTCTCTTATCTGCAAAGGCTGTGGGATGAGATTCGCATCAAGGGCGAATCCGCCCCTTCGCCATCCTTCATCTATCTGGATGGCGACCTGGCTACCCGCGCCATCCGCGATCATTTCAGCGATGACATTGATGAAATCTGGGTGGATAAGCACGATATCTATCAGCGCACCAAACAGTTCGTGCATGCTGTTATTCCAGGCAAGGAAAAACTGGTCAAGCTGTATCGTGGCAAGAAACCGATCTTTCGCCATTACGGCATCGAGGATCAGTGTGAGGAGATTCACGAACGCGAAGTGCGCCTCCCCTCCGGCGGCGCCATTGTTTTCGACCCGACTGAGGCACTGACCTCGATCGACGTAAACTCCGGCCGCTCCACCTCGGCCAAGCATATCGATGACACCGCCCTGGCTACGAATATCGAAGCGGCCCGTGAAATCGCCCGGCAACTTCGCATCCGTGATATCGGCGGCCTCATAGTGATCGATTTTATTGATATGGCTTCGAGGAAGCATGCGCAGAAGGTCGAAGAGGAACTGCGCGCCGCCTGCAAACAAGACAAGGCCCGCGTACAGATCACCCGCATTTCCCGATTTGGGCTGCTGGAAATGTCCCGTCAACGCCTGCGCCTGTCCGTGCGAGAGGCCACCACCCAAACCTGCCCGAGATGCACAGGGCGCGGACGCGTCCGCCTGGTGGAATCTATGGCCCTGCAAATGCTTACCCGCATGGAAGACCATGCCGCACTAGGAAAAGGCCCCAAGATCGTCGTTCAGGTTCCGACAGATACCGGCGAATACCTGATGAATAACAAACGCGAGTACGTGGCGCGCATCGAGGAAAATTACGGCATCCAGATCAATCTGCAGATTCGGCCGGATCTGGAGGTTCCCCATTACCGTATCGAAAAACAGTGGTCGGATGATGGCCAGCAGCGCGTCGAAGTGCTGGAAGACACCCTCAAGGGAAAAAAGCCGGCCCGCTCCGGCCGCCGGCTCAAGTCCAACGAACCCATTGTTGGTGTTCCGTCTCAAGAGAGTGCCGATGAGCCGGGCTGGGGCAAAAAACTCCTGCAAAAACTTTTTGGTGCAGGTGAAGAGGATAATGCTGGCCCGGCCAGGCAAGAGAAATACGAACAACGGCCGAGGAGAAGGCGCAGCCGCGGCGGTCGCGGTCGCAGGCCATCGCAAACCCAGAAGAATCAGCAGAGATCACAGCAGGACGGCGAAAAGACGGCAGGCCGTAAACCGCAAACACCTGCTGATGCACAACAGTCGGCTGACGGCAGCAAACCGGATCAGGAACGTCCACAGCGCAAGCGCAGGCGCAGGCGGCGCAGGCCGGCCGGTAACGGTGAACAGAGCCAGTCTGCACAGCAAAAGGCCCAGCCCGACAAACAGCCTGTGACGGCTGGAGACGAGTGAATTCAGGCCCGGATACCGGGCAGGTACTGGCTGTTGAAACAGGCAACCTCCAAGACGGACAGCGACTGGATCAAGCCCTGTCAGAACTGACAGGGTTATCCAGGAGCCACATTCAACAGCTTTTAAAGCAGCATCAGGTTGAAGGCCCCTATTCCCACACAAAGGCCTCCCAGAGGGTTAAAGCCGGCGAGGCCTACCAGATCACTGTTCGGCCACCCGAACCCCTGAATCTTGAACCGGAAGCCATCGCCTTGGACATTCTTTTCGAGGACGAACACCTGCTCGTCATCAACAAACCAGCAGGCATTGTCGTGCACCCCAGTGCCGGCCACAGCAAGGGCACCCTCGTTCACGCCCTGCTTCACCACTGTCCAGACCTTCCCGGCATTAATGGCATTCAACGCCCGGGCATTGTGCACCGGCTGGACAAAGACACCTCGGGCGCACTTGCCGTAGCCAAAACAGAAGCGGCGCATCACGGGCTCAGCGGCCTGTTTGCCAGGCACGATATCAAGCGCCAGTACCTGGCATGGTGCCGGGGGGCGCCCAACTGGGGGCAGCGGCGCATTGAAGAACCCATCGGCAGGCACCGTACTCAAAGAAAGAAAATGAGCGTCATTGAAAGCGGTAAACCCGCTGTCACGGATGTGCTTGTCGAACGCCGCTACCAGGATTTCTGCCGGCTGCGGCTGACGCTGCACACCGGACGCACACATCAAATCCGGGTCCACCTGTCCCACCTGAACATGCCCATCCTCGGAGATCAGACCTATGCACGCGCCTTCAAGCCGGGCAAGCAGGTGCCGGAGCCCGCGCGCAGCACCATTGCCGGGCTTAAGCGCCAGGCGCTGCATGCCGAAATTCTCGGCTTTTTACATCCAGTTACCGGTCAACAGGTGAATTGCATCGCACCTCTGCCCGCCGACCTGCAAAACTTGGCCGATGCTCTGGAAGCAAGCTATGAATGACAGGCTCTTCTTGTCCTCTGACCTGCTGGCACAGCACGATTTCACAGGTATTTTCAGCCTGCGGCATGGTGGCGTCAGCATCACCCCCTTCGACAGCCTGAATCTGGGATTGGATATCGGTGACGATGAGCCACATGTACAGGAAAACCTGGGCACTCTTCTGAAGACGGCTGGGATTCCGACGCCACATCAGGCTATACAAGTCCATGGCGCCGGCGGCCTTATGTGCCAGGGGGATGGGTATGTGCATCAGGAAGAGGCGGATATTCTGATAGGTGCGAAGCCTGCTTGTGCGGTTGGCGTGCGTACCGCCGACTGCCTGCCTGTGCTGCTTGCCGATCTGAAAACCGGCATGATCGCCGCCGTGCACGCAGGCTGGCGCGGTACCGCCAAATGCATCGCCAAAGCTGCCATCAAGTCCCTGTGCTCACATGGCTCGCAAGCAGAGCATATTCTGGCATGCATCGGCCCATGCATCGGCCCATGCTGTTTTGAGGTGGATGAAGCTACGGCAGAGCAGCTTGCAGACAGTTGTTCCGGAGCAGAAGGCTATATCAAGTTTGATAAAAACTTCCATGCCGATCTTGCCGCAATCAATCGCTTGCAGTTATTACGATGCGGGGTCGAGCCTCATCACATTGAACATATCAAGGCATGCACGAGTTGTCTGAAAGATGATTTCTTTTCATACCGGCGTGACGGCGAACAGACAGGCCGCCATCTGGCCATTGTCGCCGGCAGGCGCGCTCCATAGAGTACGCAGCCATGAAAAAACTTCTGATTCCCTGTCTTGCAATCATGCTTGCCTCCTGCGCCAGTGATGATGCAGCAATGGAGGGCACGCCCGAAGGCGATTATGCGAAAGCCAAGCGGATAATTGAAACGGGTGGGTACAACAAGGCGGTTTTTGAACTCGAGAAATTCGCTTCCGAACATCCTTACAGCCACTATTCGGTGCAGGCGGAATTGCTGCGCGCCTTCTCTGCCTACAAGGGCGAGGAATATGCTGTCTCGGAAATCGTCTGCGAGGAGTTCATCCGCCGGCATCCGCGCCATCCGGATGTCGCCTATGCAAAATACCTGCTGGCCATGAGTCATTACAAACAGGTTTCGCCTCCTGAGAAAGATCAGGGCGAAAGTAAAAAGGCCATCAAGGCCTTCAAACGGCTGCTGAGCGAACACCCCAAGACCCCATACGCGGCGGATGGCGCCAGAAGGCTGCAGAAGCTGTACAACAACATGGCCAAACACGAGGTCAATGTCGGCAAATTCTATTTCGACAGGGGCAGGTATGTCGCTGCAGCCAACCGCTTTCAGGCTGTCATCAGGGAATATCAGACCACCCCCGCTATTGAGGAGGCCCTGTACCGTCTCGCCGCTTCCTACTCGGCTCTGAATATCCGGAACTCCGCCCGCACCACAGCCAGGCTGTTGCTGTACAACTATCCCAACAGTGAGTGGAGCAGAAAAGCGGAACGCTTCCTCTGAGCTGAGACGCTAAACGATGCGTCCCGCATGGAATCCGGAGCCATATATCGCCGGGCTGATGAAGTTCACAGAACGGACTTGTAACCAAGTCCTCACCGCTTGGAGATGGCTGCAGGGCCAATGTGCCGAGGCATCCCAGCCGAGAATATGGGCAGTTTGCGGCGGTATTCTCCTTCTTTGCTCAGCTTTGATTTTCTTCAACATGCACGATGATGCGGACATCAACACACTGCTGGACGTACGCGATCAGGCCATCTCGGAACGTGATATCTCAGCCTATGCAGGGTTGATCGCCGAGGATTACCTGGATGGCAAGCGCAACAGACAGGATGTCATCGCGCAGGTCGAGGATATGTTCAATGTTTTTATCGAACTGCAAATGCACTCATTCGACCGGAAAATCCGCGTGCTGGATGATGGACAGGCCGAATGCAAACAGTCTTACCGGCTCAAGGTTCGAGCCGGCACGGACTGGCGGCAAATCGTAGAACGGGAACAGATCAGGCTGAAGCAGACGGATAAAGGCTGGCGGATCAGCAGCGGGCTATGAACTTTCATGACACCAAACCAGACATCACGGCAAAAACCTTCAGAGCCCGATAAAAGCTTCATCAAAGGCCACGCTTCTTTTTATCAGATGAAAGGCCTAGAAGCTGTAACTAAATGAAATGCCAATAAGATGAACGTCTTCCTCGTAAAGACCGTTACGCACTATATTCGTTCCCGTTGATGCTGTCTGATTACGGTCTAGAAACAAGACATACATATAGGCCAGATCCAGCGTGGCATGATCGCTGAAGTCATAGCCATAACCCAAAGCAAAGGCATGGCGATCGTTGTCGGGAAGCAGTGGGGAAAAGTCTTCGTCCTTGACTGGGGTCGGATCGAACTCATAACCGGCTCGAATCCGCATATTCTTCGCATACCGCCATTCAGCGCCTGCCCTGAAGGCAGTCGTCGCCTTCCAGTTCTCGGGAACACTGAGGGATGCTCCTACTCCGGTCAGCGCGGGCGTATATGTAAAGGACAGTGCAGTAAACCTTTTCCAGTTCACCCAATCCACGTCGAAAGAGACCGTCCAGTCAGGGTTCGGCAAAAAGGCTACGCCTATATTTAACATCTCTGGGTCTGTAACCGTGATGGCGTTGGCTGACTCTGCCACTGCATTTCTCGACTTGCCGGTTGCATCGACCTTTATTTTGCTCCGATAACTCACCCCGAAGCCGAACTGATCGGTTTTATACAAGAGGGCAGCATTCCAGCCCCAGCCATCGCCATCAAAATTTTGCCGCAATGCCGTGCCGTTAAAGTCAACGTTATACATCAAGGCATAATCAACCCCGGCAGCGATTGAGAAATTGTCATTTACCTTAAAAGCAAGGTTTGGGTTAACATTGATTGCTTCCAGCCTGCCGTATTGAGCGGCTCCTGCAAATGGAGCCGTGGTAGGCCACTCGGTTGTCAGACCAAATGGAGAATTAACGCCAATACCATAGGAAATTCTCCCATCTGGAGCGTTGTAACTGACATACAAATGTGGTGGGAAGAATACCTGATCGGAAATGCTGGAAGTTGTCCCAATAGCGACTGTATTGCTGGAATTCGAAGTAAAATCAACCTTGGGAATAATGACGGTTCCACCGACCAGAACCTGTGCTCCTTCCTGAAAAGCAATGCCTGCAGGGTTGAACCACAGCGCCGAGGCATCATCGGCTATCGCTGTGAAAGCATTGGCCATGCCCATGGACTTGGTTCCCTGCTCCTTAATCTGGAAGCCACCAGCAAAGGCGTTCCCCGACGCGAAGATCAGAATAGAAAGTGCAAATATCCCCAGCTTTTTCACTGATGTTTCTCCCCATCAACAATGGCTGTTACAGCGACACTAACGCGTTTGCCGGATGGAAACCAAATTCAGGGGATTGGGACTAGGGCCTGTTAACTCCAGTGCATGAGAAAACGGACAAGCCGACGCGTTTTCTCCGAGAACAGCCTCGGTGTATAAAAACTGCCGGCAATGCGTTTGTTCGCCTCAGCCAGCGTCGGATACGGCGTGATCATGCCTGCCATCGCTCCGATCTTCAGGCCCTGACTGATGGCCAGCACCCAGGACTGAATGAGTTCGCCGGCATGCAGGCCCACAGTGCTGGCGCCAAGTATCTTCCCCTTCGGCGTTACGATGACCTTGACCAGGCCTTCGGTCCTTCTTTCAGCCTGGGCGCGGTCATTTTCCGAGAAAGGCCACCTGAGCACGCGGATATCCATGTCCCTGGCCTTGGCATCCGCCTCAGTTAACCCCACGTGCGCCAACTCCGGATCGGTATAGGTCACCCAGGGAACAGCCAAGTAGTTAACCCTGGCAGGAAGTTTGAACAGCACATTGCGGATAACGATGCCCGCCTGATAGGCCGCCATATGCGTAAACTGATAGGGGCCGGCGACATCGCCCACGGCAAACACCCGTTTATTCGATGAACGCAATCTGGCATCCACCTCGATGCCGCGTGGCGAGTACTTCACCCCCGCAGCCTCCAGATTCAGGCCATTAACATTGGCGCGCCTGCCGGTGGCAATCAGCAGGTGTGAGCCGGTCACGCTCTGTTTTCCCTCGCCGGTCTCGCAACAGGCGGTAATGCCGTCAACCGCCTTTTCCAGCTTCAGGTTGCGGCCGCCTTCATGAAAGTCGATACCTTCATCACGCAGATGTTCAATAACGATGCCTGTGAGTTCTGGATCATCCTTTGGCAACAACCGGGCCACCTCCATAACGGTCACGTTTGCGCCCAGCCGCCGGTGCGCCTGCGCCATTTCCATACCGATCGGCCCGCCGCCGATCACGATCAGATGCTCGATCGGCGTCT
>QIFG01000070.1 GCA_003228735.1 Zetaproteobacteria bacterium | reverse complement strand
CACGGCTAATTCATTCTAACACGTAACTTTTTGCCAGATTACATAAAAGCCTTCATGTCTGGACAATTATATTCAGTTTACCTGCATGCTTCGGCCATGTAAATGGAAGAGGCAAAGGAAGCGCCTAACCTTCAGAGCATCGTTGTTCGACCGGTCGTCCGCAGTGAAGGGCCAAAGGGCTTATGCAGGCCCACCACTACCTGGGTGCGTTGCCGAAGATTGGAGAAACAATCTGGTATGTGGCAACACTTCATGGCGAATGGTGTTTGATTACCTTTGCATGACTAAAAAATACTGGCTAGCGGTGGTGGATATCAATTAGAACAAATTAGCCGTGCCCTTCCTGGTTTTTTCTCTTGACATGGGTGTAATGTTACATATGTTATGTTTCATAACAAGGATTACATACTGGAGAAGCGGCATGGCTAAGGGATCGAGTGGGCGCATTGTGGTGGAGATTGACCCGGAGTTGAAACTCCGCCTATATGGCGCTTTGGGCAAGCAGGGCCTGACATTGAAGGACTGGTTTTTGCACAGCGCCGAGCATTATATCAATGAAGAAGCGCAGTTGAATTTGAAGTTTCAGGGGTCGTCCACGATGGCCCGGATCGAATCATAGGGACGCCGAGCTATGCAGACTATAGGGGCGCCGAGCTATGCAGACTCCCTTTAGGCATATCCCAATCCATAAGGCCCTGGGCGCTTTCTTATGCCTGATCGGGCTGGCTGGTCTGACCTCATGTCATAACGTTGTGCCTACGCCAACGATGGAAAATCGTGCGGAAGGCAAGCAGATGCCAGCGTATAGAATGCATAACATCGGCCCCGTGCGTGTACATGAAACCTTTGTTGCGCACTTTGCCGACGCCAACCAGGACGGACATGTAGACCTGCTCGTTGGCGGCCGCGAGCAATTCGAAGGATTTGATATTGAATGGGGAGACGGGCAGGGCAACTGGTACCGGCAGTATGGGCCGGCGACCAGTATGGTGCCGCGCAATTTTACCGTCGGAGATATTGACCGGGACGGCGTCCTTGAAGTGCTTGTGGCAGGCGAGGGAGATCAGAAGGGGATTCAAGTCTGGGAATTCAAAGAGGACGCGCCTGATGGCGTCCCCCCGGAGGATAAAGATTCCAAGGTCAAGTATCCTGAAGTAGGAGATATCAAGTTAAAATATCCTGAAGCGAAGTTCCCGCCTTTGGAATTGCATTCCGTGCCGGTTGAGGGAGGCGACTTCCGTGATCTCCGCCTGGCCGATGTCAATGAAGATGGCTGGCCGGATCTTATTGGCACGCAAGTGGATCCCGAGCCTGATGGCGGCATCTATGTGTGGCTGAATAATGGCGTGGGCGGCTGGTTTCCCGGCACAGGCCCGCTTGTTGAAGGGGTGTTTACCGATTTGATGGTGGCCGATGTCAACAGGGATGGCCATGTAGATATTGTTGCCGCCCGCCGCGGCGGATTTGGCTCCCGTCAGCTGGATGATCAGCAATGGGATCAGGTGGGAGGCGTGCAAATCGCATATGGCGATGGCGTGGGCCGATGGGAACTGGAAATGCTGCCGGTGAATGGCGATGCGGAATCGGTTACTGTAGCCGATGTCGATGGTGATGGCGGCCTGGATATTGTGGCCGGCCTGTTCCAGAAGGGTATCGTATTCTGGACCGCCGGGGCTTCTCTTGGGGATCGCAAAGATCGTGCAGGGCCTTCCGGGCAACCCGGGAAGTCTGTTGCATGGCAGACCGATAGCGCCTGGAGGAAACACACGGTTTTCGATAAGGGCACCTGGGCCGCCGTGCGTGTTGGCGACCTGGACGGGGATGGCAGACGGGAGTTGGTGGCGGCCTCCAGCGATGGTCAGGGCATCGGCCTGTGGTCATGGCAACCAGGCGGCATGGGCGTTGAAGATCATTTCTTTGGTTTTCGCAAGATAACCGGCTGGTTGCCGGATCATGGCGTTTATTACAATGTGGATCTGGGCGATGTTCATAATCGTGGCCGGTTGGATGTTGCGGCCGTGCGCGCCAACGGAGGCGTTGAAGTATGGTCATTTGATAAGGCTGGACCTCCGGAGCGCCAGATCGTTATTGGCAAGCAGGTGGGCAAGCCGGAACTGGTGCATTTCCCCACGGCGATAGCGGAGCTTCGGGAGAACCCTCAGGCGAGGTTGCAGGCCTGGGTTGAAACCCTTACGGAGGGGCCTCTGGGCTACCACTTTCTGGTTGAAGGAAAGGCTGACATACGCCCCATTCATACGGAGATATTCCCCAACAACCTGGCGCTTTCCCGTGGCCGGGCTGAATCGGTAGCCGCCTGGCTGCGTGAACGTGGCGTTCCGGATGAAAATATGACGATTGTCGCCTTGGGCGATAAAGACCCAACCCCTGAGGGCATGGACATGATTTCGCTGAGTCAGAATCGCCGCGTTATTGCGCGGGCCTATGTCCTGAGCTCCGCCATCCTGCCAGGTTCTGTGAACGCGAAATCTGAGGCCGGTGATTTATTCCACATTACTGAAAACAAGGCCTTCAACACAATCAATGGCATTCCTGAATATAAAGTGGGCCCTGGAGACGATATTTCCCTGACCATGTGGCTGGGAGGCGCGCCCACCGAGCACAAGGTAACGGTGCAGGTGAATGGAACCGTGTCTCTGCCTTATCAGGAGGCATTACTTGTTGAGGGCTTAACACCAAGCGAAATTGATGCCGAGCTTACCCAGATGCTGGCGGAATATGAGCTGTTTCCCCGTGTTGATGTGCTGGTGCTCAAGCCTAAAAGCAAGACAACCACCATTTTTGGTGAAATCAAGTCTATATTGCGGCAGCCAACAGGTCCGGGCACCTATTGGCTGTATGGCAAGGAAACAATCGTAGACTTCATTTCGCGTACGGGCGGGCCCACCAAGGATGCGGATATGACCCAAGTCCAGCTTATCCGGGACGGAAAAACCATTATGCTGAATCTGGAGAGGGCGATCAAACAGGGTGACTGGCGTGAGAACGCCATCATCGAGGATGGGGATACTATTTTCATGACATCCCTTGCCCTGTCCAAGCGGCGTGTCTATGTGCTGGGTGCGGTGGCCAAGCCTGGTATTGTAGAGTTTATAGGAGAAATCAATCTGCTTGACGCGGTATCCAAGAGTGGTGGATTCAAGGATGCGTATCTGCCCGAGATTCGCGTGCTCCGCCAGGATCGGGACGATCCGAAAATCCTGGCTTCTTCCTTTGATAAGTTTATGGAAAAGGGAGATCTTACCCAGAATCTGGCCTTGGTGGACAGGGACGTCGTCCTGATACCATCGCGGCCACTGGCCAACTGGAACAGGTTCATTGGCGAAATCCGGCCGACGATCAGTTTGATGCTGGAGCCTATCAGTATCTATGCGGAGATACTGACGCTGCGTTCGTTGCAGCAACAGCTGCAGTATTATAACTACAAGTAGGTGACATAATTATGGCAACTGCAACCGCATCAGCGACAGCAGGTTACGAGTTAAACCTGGATGAATATTGGCAAATCATCCGGCGGCGGCGCTGGATCATTCTTTTTTGCGCGCTTTCCCTCGGTGTCTTCAGTTGGCTGTTCACCTGGCTGAACCAGCCGGTGGCCCTGTATGAGTCTGAGACTGCGGTCAAGGTAGAGAGATCCTCGGATCTCACCGGGCTATTGCTGAGATCAGTGACCTTCAGTAAGACCGATAATATGAGCACTCAGATGGCCATGATTGAGTCTTTTACCCTGATGGAGCGTGTGGCCAAGTCCATGGGACTGATTCCGAAAGATTTAACGAGTGAAGAAGTCCGGGCGAATCTGGATTTCATGGGCAAGATACTAAGCCTGAAAAATGCTGTTGAAGCTGAACAGGATGGCAATAGCAGTATTATCAATATTATGACCACATCCACCAGCCCGGAATTTGCGCGTGATTTTGCCCAGGCCGTAGCCGATGAATACCGTGCCTTCAATAGTGACGAAAGGAACAGACGGGTCGTTGACGCCAAGATTTTCATTCAGGAACAACTCGTGGTGGTTGGAGGTCGTCTGAAGCAGGCCGAGGAAACCCTGCGCCTGTACCGGGAAAAAAATGACATTACCAACGTGGGGGCAGGATCTACAATCATGGCTTCTGTTGTGACTTCACTGGAGCAGGAATTCCGGAAGTCCATGACCCACCTGAATGACCTGAAATTTACATTGTTTCAGTTGCGCGAACGGGTGCAAATGCCAACTTGGAACTATCAGGCCATTACGGCGCCAGCCCAGATCAGCGCCTACTTTGACGAGCTGAACGGGCGGTTGGTTCAAATGGCCCTGCTTCGCACCAAATTGTCTACGAATTACACGGATAACCACCCGCAAATTATCGAGTTGCGTGATCAGGCCAAGGATATCCTGCATGGTCTGGTTGTTGAGGTGGAGAAACAGGTAGAGTTGACCAATCGCCGTATACAGGATGTTCAGATTAATATCGAAAATGCTGAACGCCGCTTTAAAGGATTGCCGGAACAGATGTTGGAATTGCAACGGCTGGGCCGCGCCGTGCGTGTGAATGAAGGGTTGTTTAACCAGTTGGAGGAAAAATATCAGGAGGTGCTGATCAAGGAAGCAGAAAAGGTGCAGGAGGTTACCCTGGTGCGTCCGGCCTTTCTTTCTACCAAGCGCATTAACCCGGTACGCGCCTTTCAGACTGCGTTTGCCGGCTTTGTTCTGGGACTGGTTCTGGGCCTCATTATCTCCCTGCTTATGGAGGCCATGGACACCTCTATCGGCACCATTGAGGAAGTGGAGAGCTTTCTGGAAGTTCCCGTTATGGGTTTTGTGCCGCACTTGTCGCATGAAGAGGCGCATGAGCTGTTTTCCGGTGAATCAGGCCTGGCTACCAGTGGGTATAAGCTAGAGCGGCAGATTAGGCTGATTACTCACTTTTCTCCGCCAGCCACTATTTCAGAGGCTTATCGAAGCCTCAGAACAAACCTGTTGTTCTCACAGGCGGGAGGGCGCCAGGCTATTATGGTGACCAGCGCCACGGTCAAGGAAGGCAAGAGCACGATCGCAGCCAACCTTGCTGTTGTCGTGGCGCAGCAGGGCGCGCGCGTACTGCTGGTCGACTCGGATCTGCGCAAGCCTATCATGCATAAAACCTTTGGCTTATCGCGTGAGCCGGGGCTGGCCGAGTATTTGCTGGGCCAATACGTCTGGCAGGACGTCACGCGGCGTTTTTCCGACATCATGCTCGGTGAGATGGGCGTTGATGAGGCGCTGTATACTCCAGGACTCGACCAGCTGGACATCATTACCTGCGGACACAGCATACTGAATCCGCCGGATCTGCTGGGTGCGAAGGCCATGGATATTCTGATTGAGGAAGCGCGTCAGGAGTACGACCTGGTTTTATTCGATACACCTCCCATGCTGCATACGACCGATGCGACAGTGCTGGGATCCAAGGTTGATGGTGTTCTGCTCGTTTATCATATCGGAGCAGTTGTTCGCGGCGCGCTGAAACGCGTGAAGAGCGGGATTGAAAGCGTTGGCGGCAAGGTGATCGGCCTTGTTCTGAACGGAGTGCGTGGCGAGCTTTCATCCGACTTTACCAAATACAAGATGGATCGCTATTATGCCTATACATATGGCTCGGAAGAGTCAGCAGCGAAACCCGCCAGTGCAACGAGCCGACTCGTTTCAACTGCCAAAGAAGCTTTCATGGATATCAGCGATCGGCTGGCTGGCTTGCTGCGCAGAGGGAAAGGAGGCAACGATGCAGCGTGATCTGGATCAGTTGCAACGGAAAAAGAGACGAAAACGCGGTCGCAAAGTCCTGCTTGGGGCTATCGCTATCTCCATGGTTGCCGCACTGGCGCTGGTTGGCATGCGTATGTGCTCGGAGCAATACGGTGGCGAGGAATATAACAAGGGATATCGGCCGATGGATACCGACCGACTGAGACAGACGGAGCAGTAATGCCCCAACTGAAAACCGTCAGGATTCCATTCCCTCCTGCAGTCCTGATTACCCTGATTCTTGTTTCAATACTGTTACTGCTAGCCTATCTGATTGCTCCTGAAGACATTCGAATCGCCCTGTTTGCATGTGGTGCGCTGGCGATTGCTCTGATCGCCTTTACCAGTGTCGAGTTAACTATTCACATACTGATTCTATCTACACTTCTAGGCCCGGAGGCGATTATCGGCGGAGGGTTAGAAGGAGCCGGCGCCTCCAGAGGGTTTACGCTGCGGCTGGATGATATCCTGTTGACGATTATTGGCCTGACCTGGCTATTCCGCATGGCCTTGACCAAGGAGCTTGGCGTGATTCGCCGTACGCCGATTAACCAGCCGATGGGCTGGTATTTGATGATTACTCTGATAGCCACAATGATGGGCATGTTCTCCGGCAGGGTGGGAGCTTTTGGTTTTTTCTTTGTTCTGAAATATCTCGAGTACTTTGTGATTTTTTATATGATCGTCAACCAGGTGCACGATGAAGAATCCATCAAGCGTTACATCTGGGTCATGCTCTTTACCTGTTTTGCTGTGAGTCTGTTTGGCATTGCCCAGATTCCGGGTGGAGGGCGCGTGTCGGCGCCGTTTGAGGGTGAATTTGGCGAGCCAAATACCCTTGGAGGCTATCTTGTGCTGATGTTCTCCGTGGCAGTGGGGATATTCATGCACAACGAAGAGAAACGTTTGCGCCTTATTCTGGGCGTGCTTTGTGTGTGTGCCCTTGTTGCACTTGCCTTTACCGAATCACGTTCCTCCTATCTGGCTTTTCTTGGCGCCATCGGCATGTTTATAATTTTCCTGGAACAGAAACGGTTATTTATCGCAGTAACGATCGTCGGTCTGATTCTCACGCCAGTCATCATGCCGGGAAACGTGATTGAGCGGGTGATGTATACCTTTACCCAACCCGAGGAAGGCGGCCAAGTTCAGGTGGGCGATGTCCGGATTGATACATCCACAAGTGCGCGCCTTAATTCCTGGAAGGGCGCATTCGAAGAAGATTTCGTCAAACACCCGCTATTGGGTGTCGGGGCTACGGGCGGACGTTTTCTGGATGCACAATACCCGCGTGTTTTGACGGAATCAGGGATTCTCGGATTAGTGGCGTTCTTCTGGTTTTTACGGCGTGTCTGGGTATTGCTCAGGCAAAGCTATCGTGAGTTGTCCGATCCAATATTGAAGGGCGTGGCTGTAGGCGCCTTGTGCGGCTATGGGGGCTTGCTACTGCACGCCATTGGCGCCAATACCTTTATTATCGTGCGTATCATGGAGCCATTCATGATTCTTATAGGGCTGATTCTGGGCGCTTTGTTTATTGAGAAAATGAAGAGCCCTGAACCGCAGGCTGAAACCTTGGAAAAAACCGTATAGGCTTTTGAGCGCCTCAGCCGAAAAGATGGATCATCTCTCCATGCCGTTAAGCACAGTTATCTCCAGATGCATTGTTCATGCATGCCTGTTCACTATTGGCATGTTTCTGTTTTTGCCTGCAACCATGGCCAAGGGGACCGTAATCCAGGATACGCGGCTATGGTCGGCGCCGGATCACACCCGGGTGGTGTTCGATCTGTCCGCGCCGGTCAAGTACCACGTCTTCCGGTTGAGTAATCCCGGTCGTGTTGTCATCGACATGCAGGGAGCCTCATTTAAATCTTCCTTCAAAGGGCTTTCTCTGCCGGATGCGGTTATTTCGTCGATTCGCTCCGGAAAGCCCAGGGCCGGCGTTTTTCGCGTTGTGCTGGATATCAAGGAAGAGGTTCAGCCGCGCTCATTTCTGCTCAAGCCCATGCATGGCAAGCCTTATCGCCTGGTGATTGATCTTATGCGTAAGCAGAAATCCAGGCCTGTCACCGCCGAGCAATTGCGTCGGCATAAAGGGATTGTTATCGCCGTGGATGCCGGTCATGGCGGCGAAGATCCGGGGGCTGTCGGCAGAAATGGCCTCAAGGAGAAACAGGTGACGCTGGCGGTGGCCAGGGCGCTGGCAAAATCCATCAATGCACGGCCTGGCATGCGTGCTGTGCTGATTCGCAAGGGAGATTATTTTATTCCGTTGCGCAAGCGCGTGGTGCTTGCGCGCCGGGCCAAGGCGAATGTCATGATCAGTATTCATGCCGATGCGATCAAAAACCGAAAGGTTCGCGGAGCGAGTGTTTACACCTTGTCCGAGAAGGGCGCATCGGACAAGGTCGCGGCCATGCTGGCGAAAAAAGAGAACGCCGCAGACGCCATTGGCGGCGTCATGCCGGGGGAAGTGGCCGACCCCATGGTCAACAGGATTCTGGCGGATTTGATCAAAAGAGATAGCCTGAACAGCGCTCAGGTGCTGGCGGAAGAGGTGCTGATGAAGGTATCCGGGGTTGGGCCGATCAAATACAAAAAGCCCAAGAGCGCCCGCTTCATGGTGTTGGGAGCGCCCGAAATACCAAGTGTTCTGGTTGAGCTTGATTATATTTCCAATCCCAGCCGTGAGAAGTTGCTTAAAAGCCCCCGGCATCAGGAAAAATTAGCCATGGCGCTGATGGATGCCAGCGCTTCGTTTCTGCGCCGCCAGGGGCTGTTGACGAAGGACAAACCTCGTGTGCATGTGGTGGAAAAAGGAGAAAGCCTGTGGAGTATCTCAAAGCTGTACGGCATCAGTCTTGACCGTCTTCGCGGCGCCAACAGCATGAAACAAACTCAAATGCTGCATATCGGCCAGCGGCTCCAACTGCCGCAATCCTGAGCCAGCGCCAATGACCCATTTATCCCTGAGATTGCTCGGGTTCTTACGTCCCTATCGAGGGCGAATTTTTGTAGCGATGGGCTGCATGGTGGTGCTGGCCGCCTGTACTGCGGCACTTGCCTGGGTGCTGAAGCCGGCCGTCGACGAGGTGCTTTCCGGTCAGAATTCCGATCTGATTTATCTCATCCCCCTTTTCATCATCGGGCTGTATACCGTGAAGGGATGCGCCTACTACGGTCAGGCCTATCTGATGGGTTATGTCGGACAGAAGGTGATCTTCGATCTGCGTAACTCCCTGTATGGGCATCTGGTAAATCATTCGCTGAGTTTTTTCGCCCACCGCAAGACAGGTGAGTTGCTGGCGCGCATCAGCTATGACACCACGCTGGTGCAGTCGACCGTCAGCACAGCCGTGACGGCCCTGATGCGGGATTCCGTCACCATCGTCTTTCTCGTTGTTGTGATACTTGTACAGGACTGGTTGCTGGCCCTGCTGGCAATGACCGTATTTCCGGCAGTTGTTTATCCGATCGTCCGTTTCGGCCGCAAGATGCGTCACGCCAGTACGGACGGGCAGGTGTCGATGGGCGAGTTATCGAGCCTGGTGGAGGAAACGGTTGGCGGCGTGCGTATCGTCAAGGCATTCGGTATGGAGGAGTACGAAAAAGGGCGTTTCCGGAAGCTGACCGGAGACTTCTTCTCGCATCAGATGCGCGCCTTCCGGGTGCATGCGCTTTCCTTTCCGATTATGGAATTTGTAGCCGGGCTGGGCATCGCCGGCGTGCTGTATTACGGCGGCCTGCGTATTGCCGCAGGCGAATCCACACCCGGCACGTTGATGTCGTTCCTGGCTGCCCTGATCATGCTGTATGAGCCGGTCAAAAGGCTTTCACGCGCCAACAATGAAATCCAGCAGGGTCTCTCCGCCGCCGAGCGAGTGTTCGATATCCTTGATGATATGCCGGACGTGCAGGACGCTGACGACGCCGCCCAGTTGCACGGTTTCCACAATGCCATTCATTTTGAACAGGTCAGCCTTCGTTATGCCGGCACGGAGAAGGATGTGCTGTCGAATATCAACCTGTCGGTGCAGGCCGGCGAGGTTGTGGCCCTGGTTGGCAGAAGCGGCGCCGGCAAGTCTTCGCTGGCGAATCTGGCGCCACGCTTCATGGATGTAACAGCCGGCCGCCTGACTGTGGATGATTTTGATGTGCGCGATCTCAGCCAGGCATCCCTGCGTGAGCATATCGCGCTGGTCACGCAGGAGGTCATCCTGTTCAACGATACGGTGCTGAACAACATCACCTATGGGCATCCGGCCGGCGACTCAGAGCAGGTCATTGCCGCAGCGCGCGCAGCCAATGCGCATGAATTTATTGAGAACTTGCCACAGGGTTACGAAACGATGATCGGCGAACGCGGCGTCATCCTGTCCGGCGGTCAGCGCCAGCGGTTGTCACTGGCCCGGGCACTGCTGAAGAATGCGCCGATTCTGATTCTTGATGAAGCGACCAGCAGCCTGGACACCGAATCCGAGCGTCTGGTGCAGCAGGCCATTGACCGCCTCATGCAGGGGCGAACGGTGATCGTCATCGCGCACCGCCTGTCCACCATCCGGCATGCCGACCGCATCGTTGTGCTTGAGGAAGGGCGAATTGTCGAGGAAGGTGGACACAAGGAGTTGCTGGCAGAAGGCGGACTGTATGCCGAGCTGTATCACCTGCAATTTGAGGATCAGCAATCGGCATGAAATCGCGTTTTTCCGTGTGGGTGGTTCCACGTCTCATTACGCTGCTCTACTACATATTATCGCGCACCATTCGCTGGGAGTTTGTCGGTCAGCATCCCAATGACAGGGAAGGTCAGCGTTATCTTGGTTGTTTCTGGCATGCGCGCATGCTCATGATTCCTTATGTTATTCCCGACTGGCCGGGCTATATGCTGATTTCCGAACACCGGGACGGCGGTTTTATCGCCGACGCCATGCATCTGCTCGGCATCCGGACAATCCGGGGTTCGTCAACCCGTGGCGGCGCTCGCGCCATGCTGCAGATGATTCGCACGGTCAAGCAGGAGAACTGCAATCTGGGAATTACGCCTGACGGACCCAGAGGTCCCCGTGAAAAGGTGCAAAAGGGCACGGTGCGGCTTGCCGCCAAGACCGGCCTGCCGCTTTCGACCGCCTGCTATGCCACCAAGCGCCACTGGCGGGCAAACTCATGGGATCGCTTTTATCTGCCGTTGCCGTTTACGCGCGGCGTGTTTGTATTTGGCGATTATGTGTATATCGACAAAGACGAAGATATGGATTCTGCCCTGCTGCGGGCTCAGGCCGTCATGGATGAAACACAGCGCCGGGCGGATGAGTATTTCGAAATAAACACCCGGAAATAACGACCACGAAGGCACAAAAAGGCCGCAGGCCGTTTGGACGCCCGCCAGGGCGGGGCGCAGGCCCCGAGGGCGGAACGCCCGAGTCACAAAGGCGCCAAGAAGATGTTTTTTGCGCCTTAGTGTCTTTGTGGTGAGGTTTTCAGCAGGGTTGACTCAAGCCAGGCGCCTTCCAGCAGGCCTGAATCGACAGTAAGTAAAGCATCGTAATTCCAGTGTTGCATCACGGCCTCCGTAATGGCCAGACCGGCAATGATCAGGTCTTCGCGGCCTGCCTCAACAGTTTGCAGTCCGGCCCGCTCGCTATGCGTCATATTCAGCAGGCGATGCTTTAGCTCCAGAAAATCATCCAGCGGGATGACATGGTTGTTCACCCTTTTCGCATCGTACGGAAAAAGATTCATGTGCAGTGCCGCCAGCGTTGTAATAGTGCCGGCTGTGCCGACAAGGTGCGCAGGCGGATATCCGCCATGCCAGTGTGTTTCGACTTCATCCAGATGTTTTGATGCCGTAGCCAGCATGGACTGATAGTTATCAGCCGAAGGCGGATCGCTGGCAAGGTGCGCCTCAACCAGCCTGACCACGCCGAGTTTGCGGCTGATGTCATCCACAACCTTGCCGTTTCTGACCCGGATGAATTCGGTGCTGCCGCCACCGATATCAAACAGCAGCATGTCACGGCTCGTATCGGCAGAGAGTGCTGCGGCGGCCCCCCTGAGGCTGAGCCGAGCCTCTGTATTGCCGTCGATGACATGCGGTTTGATGCCGGTTTCTATTGCGCAGCGTTCAATGAAGTCTTTCCGGTTGATTGATTCACGTACGGCGGCCGTGGCTACGGCATGAGCATCCTTTGGCTGGATGCCATATTGCTTGATGATTCCGGCAAATTCTCTCAAGGCGTCCAGCGTCCGCATGATTCCTTTCTCGGTGAGTCTGCCGCTGGTATGCAGACCCTGGCCCAGACGCGTAATGCGTTGAGCATGGGCGATTTCTTTCCATGCTTCAGGAGAGGAGGTGTCTGGTGATTCGGCAATGAGCAGGCGCAGGGTATTGGAGCCGATGTCTATGGCGGCGCAGGGCCGCGTCATGGCTGGTGGGTTTTCGCCAGTTTCACATAATGCAATGCGGAGGAGAGTAAATGAGCCTTCTCCTCAGCGGTTAACGGCCTTTTTTCGCGGGCAGGAATGCCGATATACAGAAACCCGCCTTTCAACACCTTGCCTTCCGGTACGAGTGAGCCGGCGGCCAAAAGGCATCCTGACTCAAGCACGGCGCGATCCATGATGATGGCGCCCATGCCGACCAGGCAGTGATCTCCTATCTCGCAGCCGTGCAGAATCACACGATGGCCAACGGTGACATTATCGCCCACCACACAGGGTGAAACGCCGTAGCTTGTATGCAACATGCAGTGATCCTGAATATTGCTCCCGGCGCCGATGCGAATGTCATGCACGTCGCCGCGCAGGATGCTCTGATACCAGATGCTGGAGTTTTCGCCGATCGTTATGCGCCCCATGACCTCGGCTGAATCAGCGATGAAAGCGGATTCGGCGATGTCAGGCTGCCAATGCAGATAGGGGCTGATCACCCGGTTTGGACAGCCTCCATTTTCGGCTGTGCCGGTAAGTCGGGCTTAGGTGCTTTTTTGACCTGGTCTGCATCCGTAAGGCGGCTGCAGCGCCCATTGATAGTTGCACCCTCTACCATTGTGATGACGGTGTACTCCACATCACCATTCAGCCGGCCCTTGACGCCGATTTTCAGCGTCTTGCTTGCACGTGTATTGCCACGCATATCTCCGTGCAGAATAAGGTTGGGCACGTCTATTTCACCCACGACATGGGCGCTTTCACTGATGATAAGCGTACCATCCTTCTTTGACCGGAGGTTGCCTTCAAATTTGCCATCTATGCGTACGGCGCCCTCAAAATCCAGTTCGCCCTTAAAGCTGGAATGTTCACCAATCAGCGTATCGATATGCTGATTATCCACATTGACAGGCGCCGAAGTTTTGCCGATTTTCATGTTCCGCCTCCTCCAATCGGGATTTCTGTTTCATCCCGGATGCTTCCTCTTCTGCTTAAATGCGTGATGAGAATTCTGTCCGGCCGCCAGTCATGCAGCCATTTCACGCTTCCCTGCAGGAAGGTATGAGTTTTCAGCAGGTATGACAACTCCGCTGTTTTGCCTCCCAGGTGCAGAATAACCTCCTGGCCCTGTAATCCGCGGGCGGTCATGCGCAGCTTTCCGCTTGCCTGCCGCGGGTGGCTTCCACCTTTGACCAGTACAAGGTTGTAGGTCAGCGCACCTTGGCCTTGCCAGCTTACCTCTGCTTTCAGAATACGTACGCCGGAAGACATCTTCTGTGATTTGAGGATTTCTTCGAACATGTTCAGGCGTTGATTGAGTTGCTCGATGTTTTGGCGCTGTTCACGCAATTCGCTCTGCAGGCCGATTAGTTGTGATTGCTTGAGGGCCAGCTCGGCCTGGGCCTCGCCCAGACGGCTCTCGCTACGCTGTAACTGCATGGCTTGCAGCCGGATGCGGGAAGCTTCGCTGGCAGTACTGAAAAAGCCGAAAGAACCGGTAAAGGCAGCCAGGCCCAGCAGCACGAGAAGCAGCAGGATTAATGTGATGGGGCGCAGTTGCAGGCGGTGAGGCTTCCCTGCTCCATGCGCATGCATGATCATGATTTGCCGGGGGGCAATGAGCGGTTCGATGAGCCATGCCCCGAGGTGTTTTTTCACGGCCAGCAGGCGATGGTGTCCAAGCTCAGGGTTTCTTCCCAGCCATACATGACATTGGTGTTCTGCACGGCCTGACCGGCAGCGCCCTTGAGCAGGTTATCAAGGCAACTGATGACCACGGCCTCATCGCTGCCTGTAACCGAGATGCCAATATGGCAGCAATTGCTGCCGCAGACGCCGCTGGTTTGGGGAAGTTTTCCTTCCGGCAGCACATGCACAAAGGGTTCACTGGCATATTGATCGCTCAGAATACCGTGCCATGCAGCCACGTTGTCGCCTTTCAGGTGCAGCGTGGCAAGCATGCCTCTCGTCATCGGCAGAATATGCGGCACAAACCGTATTTTCGCCTTCTGCCCGGAGAAGGTGCAGGCCCATTCTTCCATTTCCCATGTATGCCGGTGCCGGGGCAGACCATAGGCCCGCACGTTTTCATTGGCCTCACAATACAGCAGATCGGTTTTGGCGCTGCGCCCGGCGCCGGAGGCGCCGGACTTGGCATCCACGATAATGTTGTCTGCATCGACCACGTTGGCTTTCAACAGCGGCAGCAGCGGCAGCAGGGTGGCCGTAGGGTAGCAACCGGGATTGGCAACGAGTGATGCTCCCTTGAGCTTGTCTCTGGCGTATTCAGTCAGGCCGAAGACAGCCTGGGAAAGCAGTTCAGGATGCGGATGAGGCTGACCATAGGCCTCGGCATAGACATCCTTGTCCTGATGCCGGAAATCGGCGGAAAGATCCACGACCTTTTTACCCGCATCCAGGGCGGCCTTCACACAGGCGGCGGCAGCGCCGTGCGGCAGCGCCGTGAACACCATATCTATGTCGCCGGACAGGGATTTATCTGCCGGCAGCAATGGCATGGCGGCCAGGTCGCCGGACAGGCCAGGCAGCACCTCGCCAGCGGCTTTGCCAGCCTGGCTGTGGGCTCCCAGGCGCCGGATGGACAGATGCGGATGCCGGCTGATAAGCCGGATCAGTTCCGCCCCGGTGTAGCCGGTGGCTCCAAGTATGGCAACGTGCACGCTCATGGGCGCAGCATCTTACGCATCATCGCCCGAGCGTAAACAAAAAAACGGAGGAAGGGGTTGCCTTCCTCCGTTGATAAGAAAGGGGACAGTTTACTTTCTTCGGAACGAAAAAGTGAAACTGTCCCCTTTTTATCTTAGCGCTTGGAGTACTGTGGCGCCTTGCGGGCCTTGTGCAGGCCGTACTTCTTGCGCTCCACCTTGCGCGCATCACGCGTCAGATAACCGGCTTCCTTCAATTGCGGACGCAGGCCGCCATCATACTCAAGCAGCGCACGCGAAATGCCGTGACGAATGGCGCCTGCCTGACCACTGATGCCGCCGCCGGCAACGCTGACGCGCACATCAATGCGGTTATCCAGTTGAACGAGCCTCAGCGGAGAAAACGCTTCCAGGCGGATAAGTTCAACCGGGAAATAATCGGCAGCCTCGCGATTGTTGATGGACAACTGTCCGCTACCGGGCTTGATAATTACGCGGGCCACGCTGCGTTTGCGGCGGCCGGTGCCAAGATATTGCTGCATTTCCGCCATGTTCTATGCCTCGTCAGTCCGTGTTCAGGGGTTTGGGTTGCTGGGCCGCATGCGGATGCTGGTCGTCAGCATAAACCTTGAGTTTCAGATACATTTTCCGGCCCAGAGGGTTTTTCGGGAGCATGCCGCGGATTGCCGATTCGATAATGCGCTCCGGATGCTTCTCACGCATATCCTTCAGTGCGGTTGACTTTATTCCACCAGGGTGCCCCGTATGTCGGTAGTAAACCTTCTGCTCTTCCTTGCGGCCGGTGAGGCGAACCTTGTCCGCATTGATAACGATCACGTGATCGCCACAATCGGCATGAGGCGAGTACTGCGGGCGGTGCTTGCCGCGCAGGATCGTTGCCGCTTTCGTGGCCAGACGGCCAAGAATGGCATCCTGAGCGTCAATCACATACCAGTCGCGCTCTATATCACCGGGACGGACAGTCCAAGTACGCATGCATTTATCTCCAGAAAACCGTTAAATTATTAAAGGCGGCGCAGTATAAGCGGGCACCGTTCCAAGTCAAACATTGTAAGCGTTGAAATATACGTATTCTATTCATCCTAGCGAAATGCCTGTCGGAGACACCGTATATCCGCCTTTGTCCTCTACTAAAAAGACTCGCCTGAATGGTTTCAGGCATGGAAACAAATCCTGCGGCTTATTATTGCCGTGATCAATACCAAGCAGGGAACACAGATAGATTTCGAGGAGGTTTCCAATCGTCTAAGGCGGAGGGCATATCCTGTAGCAGTCGGGCAGCCTGATGGCCGTTATTATCGCGCGTTTGTGCCCGATTTTCCGGGCTGCTTTGTGGAAGATTGTTTCACCCATGATCAAGCCATCAAGAAAGCCAGAACTGCTATGGTTTGGTACATCCAGGCCCTTAAACAAAAGGGGCGGCGTATTCCTGAACCTACAAGCATGGAGGCACATGAAAACAAACCGGAATTTTCTGATTGGACATGGGTTCTGATCGAAGTAGATCATCATGGCATATAAAAAAATCGGTGTCTTGTTTTGATTCTCGGTACTGGTTTATGAGTGTGAATATAGACTATAAGCAATCGTTGATGTACTTTTCTATGATAACCAAACTTGACAGATTGATAACCACAGATTACACTTTTCATTCATGAAAACGCTGCTAACCACTGGAACATTTGACAAGTGGTTCAGGAAACTGAGTGACAAGAAAGCGCGTGCAAGAATAAAAGCGAGATTGCGCCGTATTGAATTGGGCAATCCCGGCGACGTTCGCGCGGTTGGCGGTGGCGTGAGTGAAATGCGCATTCATTGCGGCCCCGGATACCGTGTGTATCTGATTGAGCGTGGTTTTGAGGTGATTATATTACTATGTGGTGGCGATAAAAGCAGTCAACGAAAAGACATTGAAACGGCCAAAGCCCTGGCCTTGCAACTGAAGGAGGATGCCCATGAACAAGCCTGAATTAAAACGCTTTGATATAGCGGAACACCTGAATACGGCAGAAGACATGCAACTCTATCTTGAGGCCTGTATCGAAGAAGATGATGGCGATGGCGCGTTGATCCGCACGGCGCTGGGTGATATTGCCCGCGCCCGCAATATGAGCAATCTCGCCCGCAAAGTTGGTGTGAGCCGCGAAGGACTGTACAAGGCGCTTTCAGAAAAAGGCAATCCATCCTTTGCGTTGATGCTTAAAATTACGCGGGCACTGGGACTGGAGCTACGGATTTCGCCAGTGTAAATTTATCGAGCAGAGCCTCGGGTTATCGTAAGCTGTTCGATGTTGGTATGCTCTTCCAGCATGCGGGCGATGGATTCGACTGGGGCGCCGGTTTCAATCGCAGTCGAACTTGAAACGCTGGTAATCAGCGCTTTACGAAACTGCTCCGGATCGCGCAAATAGGAGTTTGTCTCAATGAGGGGCTTATTCAGCATAGCAGTACGCGAACACGTCCGCCATCATTCAGGCGGCTCTGAATCTGTGTATGTGCGCAGTGCCTGGCCTTGCTTCGCGGATTTCCAATGATGGGTTTTTAGCGGTCTGGGGAGAGAATCCGGCTTCTGAGCAGAGATTGCATGTCGCGGCGGTCATCGCAGACCAGATGGATATACACCACCGGGGCGCTTATCTGATAGATG
Organism: Zetaproteobacteria bacterium; assembly: GCA_003228735.1. Lineage (GTDB taxonomy): Bacteria > Pseudomonadota > Zetaproteobacteria > Mariprofundales > Mariprofundaceae > SZUA-181. Next base: position 12,326 of record QIFG01000070.1, on the reverse strand, counting down.
ATGCGGTAGGGCTTGAAGTGCAACTCAAGAAACTTGCGGCTGCCCATCTCATCAAGCTCCGGCGGGACGTGTCCACGTTCTGGCGTGGATTCGAGATCGGCGCAGAGTTTGCGGATGTGTTCCAGAACGTTGCTGGCGCGGGTCGGTGATTCCTTTTCGGCCAAAAAACTCAATAAATCATAGAGGTCGTTTCTCGCGCTGGCGAGATAGCGCACCTCGTAGCGTTTCACGGGTGGTCGTGCTGGATCAGTTCGTCTGCCCCGGCGAAGACCTCATCGGCAGACACTGTTTCCCCGGCTGCAATTTCCTTATCTCCGAGTGCGAGAATTTTCAATAGCGACAGGGTTTCCTGCGTCTTTTCATACTCACTCACGCTCTGCACGACGGCCTTGGCCTCGCCATGCTGGGTGATGACATAGGATGAACCCCCCTCGGCCACGTTACGAATCACCTCGGCGGTATGCGCTTTCAAATAACTGATCGGCTTGATGGAATCGCTGTAACGCATAACACCTCCTATGGTGCCTTAAAGAGACCTGAATATAGCACCATCCCAATCCGGTTAACAAGCATCTTCGGATGGTGGTTTGGGGATTTGATGTGGTCACAGATTGTGACCAGCTTTGGCGGGAGGGTTTCATGTTTCGCCTGTCTGCTGATGAGACCGCACGTTTAAGATCTCAAATTGTGACCTTAAAGACTGGCCAGGGGGGTAGGGAAAAGGTGTCAGGAAGCTTTTTTCAGGTATGAGCATTGAGCGTAATCAATACACACACAACGCATATAGTTGCTTTTTATGCCATGCGGGGCTATAAATCGCCACTGAAAATTTGATCCGGCTTTATCAAGAGCAGTGGAGGGTTCAGGCCCTGTGAAACTGCGGCAACCGGCCAAAGCGAAAGCGAACGGTGTCTGGTGCCAATTCCTGCCCAACAGGGGAGAGATAAGGAGCGGTTAGAACATGATCGCGGCGTGTCCGCAATTGTAAGTTCAACCCTCGCTTATCCAAAGCGGGGGTTTTTTGTTTTAGCCTGAACTATTTATGAATCGGCGTGATGATTGCGCAGGACATTGATTCGCACAGGGATTTTTTGAGGATGATGCGTACCAGCAGGTACGCGAATCCGAGAATAAATTCCTGTGCGGAGTAATGAACAAGCAAGGGCACGTGCGTATTTGTGAATGGTTCAGGCTAGATAGCCGGCACGGAGTAATGGTTTTATGAGTGGAAGTATTGTACGTGCATTGAAGTGTCGAGAGTGCGGTCAGGAATATAAGATCGCACCGACGCATGTGTGCGAATTCTGTTTCGGCCCTCTCGAAGTGGCCTATGACTACGACAAGCTGGAAGGGAAATTTACGCGCGAGTTGATCGAATCGCGCCCGCAGACCATGTGGCGCTATCGCGAGTTGTTGCCGATCGACGGCGAGCCGACGGTAGGCGTTCAGGTTGGCTTCACGCCACTGGTGCGGGCCCACAATCTGGAAAAGGCGCTGGGCGTTTCCGAGTTGTATATCAAGAACGATTCGGTCTGTTATCCGACCCTGTCGTTCAAGGATCGCGTCGTCTCCGTGGCCCTGTCCAAGGCTGTGGAATTTGGTTTTGAAACCGTGGCCTGCGCCTCCACCGGCAACCTGGCCGGGTCGGTTTCGGCCAATGCGGCAGCGGCAGGTCTGAAATCCTATGTGTTTATTCCGCATGACCTGGAGCAGGGAAAGGTTTTGAGCGCGGCCATCTACGGCACCAAGCTGGTTGGCATCAAGGGCACCTATGATGATGTGAACCGCCTGTGCTCGGAGATTGCCGGTAAATACGACTGGGCCTTTGTGAACGTGAATGTGCGTCCGTTTTATGCCGAGGGCTCCAAGTCCTTTGCCTACGAGATCATGGAACAACTGGGGTGGCAGGCGCCGAAGCATGTGGTGGTGCCAATGGCTTCCGGCTCGCTTTGCACCAAGATCGACAAGGCTATCAAGGAGTTCACCAGGTTTGGCCTCGTTGAGAATGCCGGCACGAGTATCTACGGCGCCCAGGCCACGGGTTGTTCGCCGATTACCAGATCGGTGAAGGAAGGCACCGACCTGATTCATCCGGTGCGCCCGGACACGATCGCCAAGTCGCTGGCCATCGGTAATCCGGCCGACGGTTATTACGCCAACAAGGTAATCCTAGATTCCGGCGGCTGGTCCGAGGATGTCAGCGATGACGAGATTGTTGCCGCCATGCGTCTGCTGGCCGAAACCGAGGGCATCTTTACGGAAACCGCTGGCGGCGTCACGCTGGGCTGTGCCAAAAAGCTCATCGAGGCCGGACGCATTCCGAGGGATGAATCCATTGTTGTGAGCGTGACCGGCAATGGATTGAAAACGCTGGAGGCGATTGAAGGGCGTGTGGATGCACCAAGCCTCATCGGCCCGTCACTGGCTGAATTTGATGATCTGGTTAAGGCCGACAAGGCTTGACCGAAAGATAAGAATGAAGATTTAACCACTAAGGCACAGAGGCACAAAGCAGATATTGTTTTTTCTTGGTGCCTTTGTGACTTTGTGGTGAAAAGGAGATAAAGATGAGTATAACTGTTCGGATTCCCACCCCCTTGCGCAAGCTGACCGATGGCGCCGACGAGGTTGCCGTCGAGGCAGCCAATGTTGGCGAGATGGTCGACAACCTTGAAGCCGCCCATCCGGGACTTAAGGAGCGCCTGTGCGACGATGCCGGCGAGATTCGCCGTTTCGTCAATGTTTACGTCAATGATGAGGATGTGCGCTTTCTGCAGGGCAAGGGCACGGAGTTGAAGGATGGCGATCAGGTGTCCATCGTGCCGGCCATCGCCGGAGGATGATCTTTTAGCCGCTTACCCATAAATTCTAATGCAAAACACACAAGATATTTCACCACAAAGGCACAAAGTCACGAAAAATGTGGATTCATATTGCCTTTACGCTTTGTGTCTTGGTGCCTTTGTGGTTCAATCTTTACTGTTTGGTTCCGGCTAAGCCGGGTTAGGGGGATTGAATGAAGTTACGAGTTTATTTGACGTTTACGTCAGAAAATGCACGTGAGCCCATTGTCTGGAAGCTGGGCAGGGATTTCGATGTCGTGACCAATATCCGCACGGCTGAAATCAAGGAAGGCATGGGTCTGATGGGGCTTGAGATTGACGGAGAAACTGAGGTGGTTGAGGCCGCCATAAGCTGGCTTGAAAGCCAGGGCGTTCATGTCGAGCCGATCGAGCAGAGCGTCATTGCCGGCTAAGAGAATTGACGGGTTAAACAATAGGAGACTGATATGACAATCAATGCCAATATTGCCGAAACCATAGGAAACACGCCGCTGGTGCGTCTGCAGCGCATCGGCCGCGATCTGCCGGCTGAAATTCTGTTGAAGCTGGAGTTCTTCAATCCGCTGAATTCGGTCAAGGATCGAATCGGCAAGGCCATGATCGAGGCGGCTGAGAAGAGTGGAGACCTGAAAGAGGGCGGCGCCATCATCGAGCCGACATCCGGCAACACCGGTATTGCCCTGGCCTTTATTGCCCGAGCCAAGGGGTATACGTGCATTCTGACGATGCCCGAATCCATGAGCCTGGAACGCCGCAAGCTGCTCAAGCTGCTTGGCGCGGAACTGGTTCTGACGCCGGCGGAAAAAGGCATGAAGGGTGCGATTGCCAGGGCTGAGGAACTCCTGTCTTCCACGCCGGGCGCATTCATGCCGCAGCAGTTCGAGAACCCTGCCAATCCGGAAATTCATCGCCAGACGACAGCGGAAGAGATCTGGCGTGACACCGATGGCGAGGTGGATGCCATCGTGGCCGGAGTCGGCACCGGCGGCACCATTACGGGCGTGGCCGAAGTCATCAAGGCGCGCAATTCGGATTTCAAGGCCATTGCCGTGGAGCCGGCCGATTCGCCGGTGATTTCCGGCGGCTCGCCCGGTCCGCACAAGATTCAGGGCATCGGCGCCGGTTTTATTCCGAAGAACCTGAACGTGGACATCATCGACGGCATTGAGCAGGTGGCCAACGAAGAAGCCTTTGCCATGGCCCGCCGCATGGCGGATGAAGAAGGCATTGCCGGCGGCATTTCTTCCGGCGCGGCGCTGGTCGCTGCCTTGCGTGTGGCGGCGAAGCCCGAATTCAAGGGCAAGCGCATTGTCGCCATCATCCCCTCGATGGCCGAGCGCTATATCAGCACGGACCTGTTCAAGGGCATCGAGATTTAAGAAATTAACCACAAAGGCACAAAGACACAGATTTTGGCTTTATTTAGTGCCTTTGTGGTGAAAAAGGGTTGAACATGATTGATTTTACAGAAGAGCAGATTGAACGGTATTCCCGTCATATCATCCTGCCTGAGGTAGGCGGCGAGGGTCAGAGCCGCTTGCTCGAATCGAAGGTGTTCATGATCGGAGCCGGTGGCCTGGGTTCGCCCGTGGCCTATTATCTGGCGGCGGCCGGTGTCGGCGCCATCGGCATTGCCGATGCGGATGTGGTGGATATGTCCAACCTGCAACGCCAGATCATTCACAATCAGGATCGCATCGGCATGCCCAAGGTGGAGAGCGCGCGCGAGACGATTCAGGCCCTGAATCCGGATGTGAAGGTGAACACGTATAATTACCGCATCACCGAGGAGAACGTGCGCGAGATCATCCGCGAATACGACCTGGTCATTGATGGCTGCGACAACTTTCCGACCCGTTTTCTGATCAACGATGCATGTTTCTTTGAGAAGAAAACGCTGGTCAGCGGCGCGATGTTCCGTTTTGAAGGCCAGGTGGTCACGTTCAAGCCGCATGCGGATGCGAAAGGTCCCTGCTACCGCTGCCTGTATCCGGAGCCGCCGCCGGCGGGCCTGGTGCCGTCCTGTTCCGAGGCCGGCATCCTGGGCGCTTTGGCAGGGGCTGTGGGCACGATTCAGGCCGTGGAGGCCATCAAGGAGTTGTTGGATATTGGTGAGTCTTTGTCCGGCAGGCTGATGATCTTTGATGCGCTGCGCATGGAGTGGAAGAAGCTGAAGTTACATAAGGATCCGGGTTGTCCGTTGTGCGGTGAGAACCCGAGCCTGACAGAACTGGTGACTTACGAAGAGGTGTGCGAGATACGCGCCGCCGGCCAATAGGAGATACATGATGAGTGCTGTGGAGCCGTTGAATTTCGCCACGGAAGACGATCTGAAGGAATACGAGGCAGGGTTAATGGCCTTTAACGATGGCCGCATGTCCGAAGAGCGCTTTACGCCGTTCCGCCTGCAAATGGGTATTTACGGCCAGCGCCAGGACGGCGTGCAGATGATTCGCGTCAAGCTGCCGGGTGGCCGTGTCACGCCGGATCAGTTCGATGTCATCGCCGACTGTGTTGATGATTACGCCGGCAATCTGGACATGCCCAAGTTCGGTCATATCACGACGCGTCAGGCTATCCAGGCGCATTTTGTGCTGCTCAAAGACACGCCGGCATTTTTACGCCGTCTGGCGGATGTCGGCCTGACCACGCGTGAGGCCTGCGGCAATACCGTGCGCAACGTGACAGCCTGTTTTCTGGCCGGCGTCTGCCCGGCCGAGCATGCCGATGTGAGCCGTCATGCCGCGCGCTTTGCCGAGTTTTTCCTGCGCCATCCCCTGGGGCAGCAGTTTCCGCGCAAGTTCAAGGTGACCTTCTCCGGCTGCGAAACCGACTGCGGCATGTCCGGCATGCACGACATCGGCTTCATCGCCGCGCACAGGGACGGCGAACCGGGCTTCAAGGTCTATGCCGCCGGTGGGCTGTCCACGCAGCCGGTTTCAGCCATTGTGCTCGAAGAGTTTGTCGAGGAGCGCGAGATGCTGCTCGTGGCCGAGGCCCTGATGCGCATCCATTTCAAGTACTCGGACCGCAAGCACCGGGCGCGTGCGCGCATGAAGTATGTGCTCTTGAAGCTCGGAGAAGAGGGCTTTATCGAACAGTATAAAAAGGAGCGCGCCGACATTGAAAAGACGCGCGCCGGCGATACGGGTTATGAAGAAGCAGCCTGGCGCAACCCTTCGGCGCCATTTCCGTTCGATGGCAATCCGGTCGTGGATCAGCACGACGGCAACAAGGCCGTGCTGCTGAACGTCTTCCGTGGCGACCTGACCCCGGCGCAGATGCATGCCGTGGCTGCCGCCGCACGGGCCGGCAATTCGAATGATATCCGCGTTACGACGGAGCAGGGCGCGGTGATTGCCAGCGTTGAGCCAAATTGCGAGGCCGAGGTATTGAAGATTCTGGGTGATGCCCGCATCGAAACCGGGTTTGCGCGCGGCATCGCCGATATCGTTGCCTGCCCCGGTTCCGAGACCTGCAGGCTTGGCATCACCTCCTCACGCGGCCTGGCTTCCGCCCTGCAGCCGCTGATGAAGGAAATCAAGCAGGATGCGGACTTGTCCGCCTTGCGCGTCAAGGCGTCCGGATGCCAGCATTCCTGCGGGCGCCATCATATTGCCGATCTCGGGTTTCATGGTCTGGTCAGGAAGATCAGCGGCCAGGCAGTTCCCCATTATCAGCTGCACGTTGGTGGTTCGGGGCGTGGCGGCGAGGCGTTCGGCTTTGCCACCGATCCGGTGCCGGCCAAGCACGCGCCCGAAGCGGGTATTGCGGTTCTGGATGCGTATAAAAAGGGGCGCAAGGACGATCAACCCATCCACGACTGGGCCGAGGAACTGGGTGCGGCGGGCGTCAATGCGATTCTGGCGCCGTTTGCCGGTGATCCGGGCGAGGTCGAAGGGCTGATCTATGACTGGAGCGAAAACCAGCCATTCTCGACCAAGGACAACAAGAAGGGCGAGTGCGCCGGCGCGGTGCTTTCCATGACCGATGCGTTGGTTTGCGAGGCGCAATATGAGTTAATGCTGGCCCGCGCCCATGCCGACAGCATGTTTTGGGCTGAGGCGCTGGCGTCTTTGAAGCAGGCGGCCAATTCGACCGCGCGCGCCTTCCTTGTGCCGTATGGCGAGGCGCCTGAAGCCGATGCCGAGGTGTTTCCGCTGCTGCTTTCCAATGTCGCAGCAGATGCCGATGTGTCTGCCGGCCTGAATGCTGTGCAGCAGGGCTTGATGGATATTGATATCGCCGATCCGGCGCCGGGCGTTCTGGCCCTGCGCGATACCCTGGATGGCTGGATCGGTCTGGCTGCGCGTCGTTTTGCGCCCGTACCCGAACAAACTGAAGCGGCATCAGAAGAGTCTACAGCAAAGGCGTCAGGCGGAGGTGAGACGCTGCTCGATCTCTCCGGCGTGGCCTGCCCGATGAACTTCGTCAAAACAAAGCTGAAGCTGGAAACGCTGGCCGCCGGAGAAAAGCTCGCCGTGATTCTCGATGACGGCGAGCCGATCGAGAGTGTGCCACGCTCGCTCGAAGAGCAGGGGCAGAAGGTGATCGAGCAGGAGCGCATCTCTGATACGCAGTGGCGTATCGTGGTGGAGAAGTCCGCCTAGCGGTTTGTGTCCATGAACCCATCGCATATCTTCGCCAATCCCGGCCGTACGAAGCTTGCGCTTGTAAGCCGGGGCGTGGCCCTGCCTGAAGGCCTGTCGCGTCCGTCCCGATGGCTGTCGCAGGTTAATGCCGTTGAAACGGTGGTGGATATCCTGTTGCCGAGCGCACACTTTGCCACCGTACCGGTGGGCCAGCCCTATACACAGGCCAGCCCCATCGTGCTGCATGAACAGGATGGCAAGGCCTGGCTGCTCTGCGACGGCGAACGGCTTGATGTCGAGCTTATGCCTGCGCCGAAGTATTATTGTCAGAACACGCGTGCCGGCGCCCGCATGGGCAGTTTTTCGTCCCTGCATGACCGATTACTGATGCTGAATCCTTTGCTTGGCTGCGGCTTTTTCGCCAGAGAAAATCAGGCTTGCCACTACTGCCAGTACGACTCATTGCTCAATGAGGCGGTGCCGCCGCTGCGCGACCCGCTGGAGCTTGTCGAGGTGGTGCGCGCTGCGCTTTCCGAGCGCGATATCGACACCGTCTACCTCTACAACGCCTATGCACCGGGGGATGATGCGGGTCTGGCCAGACTGGTGCCGGTACTCGCGCTGTTGCGCCGGCATCTGGGTCATCGGCAGATCGCGCTTGAAACCGTGGCGCCGCATGATGTGAGCGTTATCAATGAGCTGTATGCGGCGGGGCTGGATATCTTTATCTGCAATCTGGAACTGAACGATGCGGATGCCTTCGCCCGCATTTGTCCGGGTAAGGAGGCGCACGGCGGACAGGCGGCGATCCGGGCGGCACTGCACCGGGCCGTGAATGTGTTTAGACAGGGTGCGGTGGTCAGCCATCTGATCCCGGGACTGGAGCCGCTTGATTCGACAAAAGACGGCATGGAGTGGCTGGTGCAGCATGGGGTTGTACCGCTGCTTGTACCGTTCCGCCCATTGCCCGGCACACAGCTTGCGCATCAACAACCGCCGAAGCTGGATGATATTGAGCAGGCGCTGCTGCACCTGTACAGCCTGCTGGCTTCGTCCGGCCTGCCCACGCATCGCCTGCGCGATATGGGGCGTGTGATGACGCCGATGGAGGGCCGGGTGCTGGCCGGTGAAAAGGGTGCGCTGCGCGATCATCTCGGCGATTTGGTGACGACATCTACCGGACGCTGGGTCGCTGGCTGGATGGACAAATTCCAGCGCCGCCTGCGCGTGCAACGCGTCGATGGCGACACCAGGAAGACCTGACCGTGCCTGTCGTTATTGACCGCCGTCCGCTGCATGTGCTGTTGATGCAGCATGGTTTCCCGTTTGCGGCGCTGGCCGTGATCGGACTCGTGGCTTTCTGGGCTCTGCAACTGGATGCCCCCGATGGCCTGAGCCTGGCCGGCTGGCGGGCTATTGTTGTATTTGTCCTGTGTCTGGTGCTCTGGGTGACGCAGTTGCTGCCGCTTTCGGTCACATCGTTGCTGGGGCTGGCGTTGCTGCCGATTTTCGATGTGCTGCCGGCCAACGAAGTCTACGGCATGTTCGGAAATCCGGCCGTGTTCTTCATTCTCGGTTCCTTCATTCTGGCCGCCGGCGTGATCAAGACAGGGCTTTCCGAATATATCGCGCTGGTATTTCTCGACCGTGTCGGCCTGGGGCCGCGGCGGCTTCTGCTCGCCATGCTGCTGTTGCCGGCGTTTATGGCGACATTCATGCCCGAGCATGCGGTGGCGGCCGTATTCCTGCCGATTGCATGGGAGATCGTGCGCGGTCTTGATCTGAAGCTTGGTCACCGTTATGCGCAGTCTATTTTTCTGGCCCTGGCCTGGGGTGCGATCATTGGCGGCGTGGCCACACTGCTGGGTGGCGCACGCGGGCCGCTGGCGCTGGGCCTGCTGATCGAGTTGACCGGTTCCCAGTTTTCATTCCTCGACTGGGTTCTGGCTGCATTCCCGCTGGTGCTGCTGATGTTGGTGATTGCTGCGCTGGTGCTGCTGCTGACCACGCCCTTCGATAACCTCGATATCCAGTCGGCGCGCACGCGTATTGAAGATCGCCAGCTTGTGCTTGGGGATCTGAGTATACAGGGGCGCATTATGGCGCTGCTGCTGTTCACGACGGTCCTGGCCTGGATTACGGCCGGCCATCACCTTGGTTTGGCGAGCATCGCCCTGATCAGCGTGGTGGCCATGTTCTGCCTGCGTCTGGCCAGCTGGAAGGATGTCGAAAAGCATGTGAACTGGGGCATCATCCTGATGTATGGCGGCGCCATTGCGGTCGGCAAGGCGTTGGTTGTCACAGGCGCCGGCGCCTGGCTGGCGGCGGAGGTGTTGCCGCAGGGGCTGGTTCCGCTGGCGCTGCTTGCCCTGCTGGCTGTGGTGACCCTGCTCATGACCGAAGGCGTCAGCAATGCTGCCGCCGTAGCCATTTTGCTCCCTGTGGCCATCCCACTGGGTGCTGCCTCCGGCGTGGATCCGGTAATCATCGCCCTGGCTGTCGGCATCGTGGCCGGTTTTGCCTTCATGCTGCCGATGGGGACGCCGGCCAACGCGATGATCTTCTCAACCGGCTATGTGCAAATTTCCACCCTGCTGAAGAAGGGTGCGATCCTGTCGTTTTCAGCTTTTTCGCTGTTTGTTCTCTGCGCCTGGCTCTGGTGGCCCTGGCTCAGTCTCGGAAGGTGAATCCGCGAACATATAACACATATTACAGTTTACCGAAAAGGGTTTCGGCCTCGATAAGGTGGGCGAACCTGATTACAGGATGTAGCGCGTCAAATCTTCGTCACCGCTGATGTCTTTGAGCTGCTCGCGCACATAGGCGGCATCGACAACCAGCTTCTTATCGGTGCAGTCTGTCGCCTCGAAGCTGATCTTTTCAAGTGTGCGCTCCAGCAGGGTATGCAGTCTCCTTGCGCCGATATTTTCCATCTGCTCGTTGACCTCTACGGACAGCTTGGCGATCTCGGCGATGCCATCTTTGGTGAACTGCACGGCCACCTCCTCAGTTTCGAGCATGGCGATATATTGCCGTGTGAGTGCGGCCTCCGGCTCCACAAGAATTCTGCGGAAGTCCTCCTCGGTTAATGCATCCAGTGTGACGCGGATGGGAAAACGTCCCTGCAATTCCGGAATCAGGTCCGAGGGCTTGGCCAGATGAAAGGCGCCGGAGCCAATGAACAGGATATGGTCGCTCTTGACCGGGCCATAACGCGTGTTGGCCGTGGTGCCTTCAACGAGCGGCAAGAGATCGCGTTGCACGCCTTCGCGGGAGATGTCGCCGTCCTTGCCTTCGCGGTGCGTAATCTTGTCCATTTCGTCGAGGAAGATAATGCCGTCGTTCTCGACGCGTTCGATGGCCTCTTCTTTGATGCGATCCATGTCCAGCAGCCGGTCGGCCTCCTGCTGTTTCAGCACGTGGAAGGAATCCTCCACGCTCATGCGTTTACGCTTGGATTGGCCGGACATCAGGTTGCCGAGCATATCCTGCAGATTCATGCTCATTTCCTCGGTGCCCTGATTTGAGAACACCTGCATCATCGGCGATTGCGGTGGGCTTGATACCTCGATTTCTACCTGCCGCTTGGCCAACTCGCCGCTGCGCATCTTTTTGCGCATCTTTTCCCGTGATTCCTTGTGAGATTGTTTCTGCTCGGTTGAAACCGGACCCGATGGCTGAACCGGATGTGGAATCAAAATATCCAGCAGGCGTTCTTCGGCAGCCTCCTCGGCCTTGGCATCCAGACGTGCAAGGTGTTCCTCGCGCACCATCTTGATGGCTATGTCCACGAGATCACGGATCATCGACTCGACATCACGGCCGACGTAGCCGACCTCGGTGTATTTGGTGGCCTCCACCTTGAGAAACGGGGCACGGGCCAGCTTCGACAGGCGGCGTGCGATTTCCGTCTTGCCCACGCCCGTCGGCCCGATCATCAGGATGTTCTTAGGCATGATCTCTTCGCGTAATGGGGATTCAACCTGCTTGCGCCGCCACCGGTTTCTTAAGGCTATGGCAACAGCGCGCTTGGCGTCGTCCTGTCCGATGATATGGCGATCCAGTTCGGATACGATTTCACGGGGGGTCATGGTATGGCTCATGTTTATTTCTCCGCCGGAATGGTTTCGACGCTGATTTCGTTGTTCGTGTAGATGCAGACGCTGCCGGCAATATTCATGGCCTCCACGACAATCTCTTTGGCAGACAATTTACTGTGGCGCAGCAGGCCCAAGGCAGCGGATTTGGCGTAGGCGCCGCCGGAACCGATGGCGGCCACACCCTCATCCGGCTCCAGCACATCGCCATTGCCGGAAATTAGCAGGGTGCGCTCGCTATCCGCCACAATCATCATGGCCTCCAGCTTGCGCAGATACCGGTCCGTGCGCCAGTCCTTGGCCAGCGCCACGGCGGCCCGCGTCAGGCTGCCCGAATGTTCATCGAGCTTGGCCTCGAATCGCTCGAACAGGTTCATGGCATCGGCGGTCGATCCGGCAAAACCGGCGAGAATCTTGCCATCGCGAATGGTGCGAATCTTGCGGGCGGTATTTTTGACAATGGTGTCGCCGAGCGTGACCTGTCCGTCGCCACCAATGGCGACCTCGTTGTCCCGTCTGGCGCAGCATATGGTTGTGGCATGCATGGCAATTCCTCTCATGCGGTTTGGTTTCCCGATGGGGCGGTATCCTATGATGTGACAGGTATGGGGTCACGCGGTGCGTATTTCAAGTCCCAAGTAGGTAAACTGAAGCAAAACGAACCACAAAGGGCAAGGCTTTTCGGTAATGTTTTATAAGCAACCACAGCTGTCCGGTTAAGGAAATTGCAGGGGTAAAAAAGGTCTGAATTCCCAGGGGATATGGTAGATTTATTGTTGAAGAGACAGCAAATC
>QIFG01000094.1 GCA_003228735.1 Zetaproteobacteria bacterium | reverse complement strand
CCCGCCCGGTGCCGGTAAAGGTACACAAGGCCGGCGTTTGGCGGAGGAACTCGATATTCCCGCCTGTATCATAGGCGAGATTTTGCGCACGGCGGTAAAGGATGAAACCCGCCTGGGGAAACTGGCCAAGCAGTATATGGAAAGCGGCCGGCTTGTGCCTGATGATGTGGTCATCGATCTGATCGAAAGGCGCATTTCCCTGGCTCAGGCGTCCTGCGGTTTTCTGCTGGACGGGTTTCCGCGCAATGTTGTACAGGCGAAAGCGCTGACAGGATTGCTGGCCAAGCATGGCATCAATGTCAATCGGGTAGTGTTTCTGGAGGTTCCGGAAGCTGCCGTGGTTGAGCGGCTGAGCGGTAGATTGTCATGCAGGGCTTGCGGTTTTGGATTTCATCGGCATTATTCGCCACCCCGAACGCAGGGGCGCTGCGATCAGTGCGGTGGCGAGCTTTATCAGCGTGATGATGATCGCGAAGAGGTGATCGCCGAAAGGCTTGCCGTTTACCGGCAGCAGACCCAGCCGATGCTGGAATATTACCGCGATTTGCCTACTTTCCGGCAGGTTGATGGTGATGGAGATTTGGAGACGGTATATAAGCGTTTGAAGAGGATAGTGGCGGACTGATTATGGCAAAAGAAGATATTCTGGAAATGTCCGGGGAAGTGACCGAAAAGCTCCCCAATGCCATGTTCAAGGTGCGTCTGGAAAACGGGCATGAGATCCTGAGTACGATCTCCGGCAAGATGCGTAAATATTACATCCGCATTCTGCCTGGCGACTGTGTGACAGTTGAGGTATCGCCTTATGACCTGTCACGCGGACGTATTACATACCGTGAGAAATAAGCAGGCGCTGGGAGAATAGACACATGAAGGTACGTGCGTCCGTGAAAAAGATTTGTAACAAGTGCCGGGTTATCCGGCGCCGTGGCGTCGTGCGCGTGATTTGCGAAAATCCCCGCCACAAGCAACGTCAGGGATAAAGGCGGACATGGTGATGCCATCCCGTCTGTGCAGTAAGGAGGCCTAAGTGGCTCGAATTGCCGGTGTGAACATTCCCACGCAGAAGCGTGTCGAGGTTGCGCTCACCTATGTCTTTGGCATTGGTGGAACGACCTCGAAGAAGATACTGAGTGAGGCTGGCGTCAATCCTGATACCCGCGTCCGGGATCTGACCGATGACGAGGTGGCCAAGATTCGCGGCGTGATCGATGCCGGCATCGACGTTGAAGGCGACCTTCGGCGTGATGTGGCGATGAACATCAAGCGCATGACCGATCTCGGTTGCTATCGGGGACTCCGACACCGCAAGGGCCTGCCGGTTCGCGGCCAGCGCAGCAAGACAAACGCGCGCACCCGCAAGGGCCCGCGCCGTGCAGTAGCCGGCAAGAAATAGGGACGAGGTAAAAGATGGCAACTCCGAAATCCGCTAAGGGTACAAAGAAACGGGTACGCAAGAATATCGCCACGGCAGTGGCGCATATCAAGGCCTCGTTCAACAACACGATCATTACGTTTGCCGATGAGGCGGGCAATGCTATCTGCTGGGCCACCAGCGGGGGCACCGGCTTCAAGGGTTCGCGCAAGAGCACGCCGTTTGCCGCCCAGATGGCGGCCGAAGAGGCCTCGCGCCGTGCCATGGAACATGGCGTGAAAAACGTAACCGTGCTCATCAAGGGTCCGGGCAATGGCCGTGAGTCCGCTTTGCGCGCCATTGCCGCTTCCGGCTTGAATGTCACTTTCATCCGCGATGTTACACCGATCCCGCACAATGGTTGCCGTCCACCAAAGCGGCGCCGGGTTTAAGGGGGATTCGCTGTGTCACGTTATCTTGATTCCAAGTGCCGTCTGTGTCGCCGTGAGGGCGAAAAGCTGATGCTGAAGGGCGCCAAGTGCTATTCGGACAAGTGCCCGATCGAGCGGCGTCCGTATCCACCGGGCATGCACGGTCAGACGCGCCGTCCACCCAGGGCATCCGACTATGGCACGCAGTTGCGTGAGAAGCAGAAGGTGAAGCGTATCTACGGCCTGCAGGAAAAGCAGTTCCGCCGTTACTTCAAGGTTGCCGACCGCATGCAGGGCGTGACCGGTCTGAACCTGCTGCAGTTGCTGGAGTCCCGTCTGGACAACGTTGTCTATCGTATGGGTATGGCCACATCAAGGGTTGAGGCCAGGCAGATCGTGCGGCACAAGCAAGTCATGGTAGACGGGCGAATTGTGAACATTCCTTCCTATCGTGTGCGTGTTGGTTCCCGCCTGGAAGTGAACGAGAAGGCCAAGGAGCACCTGCGCATCAAGGCATCGGCTGAGGCTGCAACACAGCGTGGCGCCACCGAATGGCTGGATGTCGACCTGACCAGCATGCAGGGCACGTTCCGTGATCTGCCGGCGCGCGATCAGATGGATCCTGGTATTCAGGAACAACTCATCGTCGAACTGTACTCGAAGTAAGGGAGCACATATGGATTTGATTAAGCCTCGTGAGGTCACGGTTGAAGAGAGCGTTCCTGGACGCGTTGCGAAGATAGTCTTTGAGCCGCTGGAGCGGGGATTTGGCACGACGCTGGGTAATGGCATTCGCCGTATGCTGTTGTCCTCATTGCCGGGCGCGGCCGTCACCAGCGTACGCTTTGATGGCGTTATGCATGAGTTCGATACGATCAAGGGCGTGCGTGAAGATGTCATCGACATCATCCTGTCGCTGAAAGAGCTTGATCTGAAGATGCACAGCAATGATCCGCAGACCATCAGCCTGGATGTGAAGGGCCCTACCGTGGTTACTGCAGGTAATCTGAAGTGCCCGGCAGATGTGCAGGTGCTGAATCCTGATCTGGTGCTGGCGCACCTGAACGAGGATGGCGCCATCAATCTGGAGGCGATGGTCGAGAAGGGGCGCGGCTATGTGCCTGCGCTGGAGCGTGAGTCCGGGGATCATCCGGTTGGCACGCTTCTGGTGGACGCATCATTTTCACCTGTACGCCGTGTCGCTACACGCATTGAGGCTGCCCGTGTCGGCCAGAAGACCAGCTATGACAAGCTGATCATGGATGTGGAAACCGATGGTTCGCTGACGCCGGAGGAGGCGATTGGTATTGCCGCCGGCATTATCCAGGAGCAACTGGCTGTTTTCGCCGATTTCAAAGCCTTGGATGAAAGCGCTGTGCAGGCGGATACAGGCGCCGATCTGGAAGAGTTGCTGAGGCAGCCGATTGATCATCTGGACCTGTCCGTGCGTTCGATGAACTGCCTGAAGAGTGACAATGTCTTTTATGTGGGCGATCTGGTGATGCGTTCCGAACAGCAGATGTTGCGTACGCCGAACTTCGGCCGCAAGTCACTCACCGAGATCAAGCAGGTGCTTGAAAATATGAGTCTGGAGCTGGGTATGGAGGTGGATAACTGGCCACCAGCCGATCTCACAGAGCCGCTGGAAGGCGCCGAACAGGCTGCCGACCAGGCGTCCTGAGCGGGAGATTAGAATATGCGTCATCGTAAACATCATGGCTCTCTAGGCCTGGTCAGTTCCCATCGCCGGGCATTGCTGGCGAATATGGCTGCATCGTTGATTACGCATGGCCGTATCGAGACGACGCAGGCCAAGGCCCGTGCCGTGGGTCCTTATGTCGAAAAGCTGATTACACTGGGCAAGCGTGGTGATCTGCACGCTCGTCGTCAGGTTCTGGCCAAGTTGAATCACCGCGATGTCGTTGATCGCTTGTTCAACGATGTTGCGCCTGTCTTTGCAGAACGCGCAGGCGGCTATACGCGCATCATCAAGACGCGCAACCGTGTCGGCGATGCCGCCCCCATGGCGATTATCGAGTTTGTAGCGCAGGCAGAGGCCAAGGAAGAAGCTAAGGCCGAGAAGCCGGCAGCCAAGAAAGAGGTTGCACCTGTGAAGGCTAAAGCCAAGAAAGAGGCTGCTGCTGAAGATAAGCCGAAGGAAAAGAAGGCTGCCAAAAAGGAAGCTGCCGAGGAGTAATCACCTTCTCGAATCAAATCAAAAGGCCGGGCAAATGCCCGGCCTTTTTTGTCCTCCGAGATGCCTATTAGGGTTGGAATCAGACATTGAAACCTCCGAGTGTAAACAGGGTTACGTTTTTACGAAGAAAGACTTGAGAACAGTCTTCTGTACCAAGGTACAGATTGCACTGAATTCATCAGGCCAATGCACAAATCTGGCCGGCAATTGCAATTGCCTGTGTCATTCTGCTAACAACAAGGAAATTGTGGGTCGCAGCGCGAGATACAGGCGTTGTAACCTCTTATGCAGCCTTCATTGCACCGCTGAATTTGGTTATTGCTCCATTCAGGGTTGTTGCAACCGCCTACGCAAGTGCGGTAATTCGCCATACAGAAGTCCTCGCATGTCGTAGGATTATCTGACCGCGCAGCTTGCTCCTCACCCGATACGACTACCGTGTCTAGAGGCAAATCGCCAGCCCAAGAAACGACTGCCGTGCCTAAAAGAAAAACCAGAAAAACACCGAGTCTCATTGTGTTAGACATAATGTATGCAATTATCCATCACGAACCTCCCTTAGAAATTTATCTTCAATGTCCACTTTTGGTGGCGGGTTTTTCTTTGGTTAATAAACGATGCGGAAGCTTTCCGAGGGGCATGGTGCGCCCTGATATGGCTCGGCCCGGATATCCAGCACTTCGGCAGACGGCGGCCCACGCGAAAGCCATTCCCGCATGGCGGCAAGCTGGGGCTCGCTGCCGCAGATCAGGGCTTCGACCTTACCGTCTGAGACATTCTTCACCCAGCCGCTGATGCCGAGCCTTTCCGCCTCACGCTTGGCGTAATGGCGGAAGCATACGCCCTGCACATCGCCGCTGATGCGTACCAGTTCGCAACTCACAGTGGTTCGGGTTTAAGCACCGTATCGACCGCCTTGGACGATGTTTCAGGGTAATCCGTGGAGTAATGCAGGCCGCGCGATTCCTTGCGGCTCTGGGCCGAGCGCACCATGAGTTCGGCCACGAGTGACAGGTTGCGCAGCTCGATGAGGTCACGGCCGATGGGGTGCTGCCAGTAATACGAGGCGATTTCCTCATGGATGATGGATAACCTGCGCCGGGCGCGTCTGAGACGTTCGTTAGAGCGCACAATGCCGACATAGTTGGACATCGTGGCGCGCACCTCATCCCAGTTCTGCTTGATTTGCACACGCTCGATTTCAGGCGTTACACCGCTCGCATCCCAGACCGGCAATTGCTTGAATATGTCGTGTTGATCTTCCTGCAGGATGTGCCCGGCGCAGCTTTCTGCCATAACCAGGCATTCAAGCAATGAGTTGCTGGCCAGGCGATTGGCGCCATGCAGGCCGGTACAGGCGGATTCGCCGATGACATACAGGCGCTCGATATTGGTGCAGCCGGCCAGATCGGTTTGCACGCCGCCGCACATGTAATGCGCAGCCGGCACGATGGGGATGGGAGCAGCCAGCATATCCAGACCAAGCCCGTGCAGCCGCTCCGTGATATTCGGGAAATGCTCCCTGATCTTCTCCGCGCCCAGCGGGCGGGCATCGAGGTACATGCAGTCGGTGCCGCTTTTCTTGATCTCATGATCGATGGCGCGGGCAACGATATCCCTCGGCGCCAGCTCGCCGCGTTCGTCGTAATCAAGCACAAAGCGGCGGCCATTGCTGTCGACCAGATGCGCGCCTTCGCCGCGCAGGGCTTCGGTAAGCAACAGCGTTGGCACATCGGGATGGAACAGGCAGGTTGGGTGAAACTGCATGAACTCCAGATTCATGACCGGGCAGCCGGCCCGCCATGCCATGGCGATGCCGTCGCCGGTGGCGGCATGCGGGTTGGAGGTATACATGTACACCTTGCCGGCGCCGCCGGAGGCCACGATGGTCTGGGCAGCCGGCACGGTGATGATTTCCCCCTCGGGCGTTAGAAGATATGCGCCCAGGCAGCGATCCGCGCCCTGCGCATAGCGCCCCAGCCGCCGGGCTGTGATCAGGTCGATGGCCTGGTGGTGTTTGAGACAGGTGATGTTCGGATGCGCCTGTACGTGCTTCAGCAGGGCCTCGCCGATGGCGCGTCCCGTTGCGTCCTTGGCATGCGCCACACGGCGCTTGCTGTGGCCGCCTTCCTGTGTGAGGTGCAATTCCCCGCCCCTGGTGTCGAAATCGGTTCCGAGCTCAATCAACTCGCGGATGATCTCGCCGCCGCGCATCACAACCTGACGGACCACATCTTCATGGCAAAGGCCGGCGCCGGCCTTCAGCGTATCGGCGATATGTGATTCGAATGAATCGGCCTTGTCAGCGACGCCGGCGATGCCACCCTGGGCCTGATAGGTGTTCGAGTCGGAAAAGTCGCCCTTGTTGACGATGGCGATGCGCCCGAAATCGGCCAGCTTCCGGGCCGCCAGCAGACCGGCCGCGCCACTGCCGATAATAAGCACGTCGAAATCCGCTGCGTGCTGCTTGTGCATATTATGCGACCCCAACTCGGCCAGGGTGGAACCGGACAGGAGAAAGGCTGGACCACAAAGGCACCAAGACATAAAGGAAAACCACGCCATTTTCGGCATAATACAATTGCGAATCCTGTGCGTTTCTGACAACTGTCATCAAATCATCCTGTTCTTTTAATATTCTTTGTGCCTTAGTGTTTCTGTGTTGGTACATATGGCATCAAATACTGTGGATTGACGGCTAAAGACAGCTTACGCCCTGCACCTTGGTTTGGTAAACTGTTTCAGTATTTTTGACTTAGATTTCAGCTGGATGTTGAGGATAGATGTTAATCCTGATGTTTTCATTTGATATTCATGTACAGGGACTCAATATTCGGCGACTAGGACATTCTTCCAAGGAGTTTCATTTGAGTTTACGTTTGCTTGCGCCCTTTACTTTTTTGCTTTTTTCGATGTTTCCGATGCAGGCTGATGCCATACCGGAAAGCTTTGCCGATCTGGCCGCCGAACAGAAACCCGCAGTTGTAAATATCAGCACCACGAAGATTAACCGCAGCGGCATGATGCAGCCGCCGGGATTCCCGCCGGGCTCGCCGTTTGAAGACTTTTTCCGGGATTTCTTCCCGCCGCAGCAGTCCCGGGAAAGCCATGCCCTTGGCTCCGGCTTCATTATTTCGTCGGACGGTTACGTGGTGACAAATAATCATGTGGTGGAAGGGGCGGACGAAATTATCGTCAAGACCAGCAGCGGCGAAGAGCTCAAGGCTGAAATCATCGGCACCGATCCCAAGCTCGACCTGGCCCTGCTCAAGATCAGCAATGGAAAACTGCCGAAGGTCAGGCTCGGCGATTCGGATAAACTGCGTGTCGGCGACTGGGTGGTGGCCATCGGCAATCCCTTCGGTCTGGAGCAGACCGTGACGGCCGGCATCGTTTCGGCCAAGGGGCGCGTCATCGGCGCCGGTCCCTATGACAGTTTTATTCAGACCGATGCCGCCATCAATCCCGGCAATTCCGGCGGGCCTTTGTTCAACGTGCGCGGCGAAGTCGTGGGGATCAATACGGCCATCTATTCGCGCAGCGGCGGCAACAACGGCATCGGTTTTACCATTCCGATCAATCTGGCCCGGCCCATCATTGAGGAGTTGAAGGAAACCGGCCATGTCCGCCGCGCCAAGCTGGGTGTGCATATCGACGCCGTCAGCAAGGACACGATGCAGGCGCTTGGCCTGAAAAACACGCAAGGCGCGCTGGTGCGACAGGTTGAGGCCGGTTCGGCGGCCGAGAAGGCCGGCATTCAGGCCGGCGATGTCATTATCCGTATCGATGGTGAGCCCATCAAGCGCGTACACGATCTGCCGATCCGCATCGCCCGACACAAGGCTGGCGACAGGGTTCGCGTCGAGATTCTCCGCAACGGCAAGCGCCAGATGATTCCGGTAACCGTCGAGGAGATGGCGGACGAGGTTGCCATGGCCGGAAAGCAGAAACAGAAGCAGGCCCCGGCGCTTGGTCTGGCGCTGTCCGACCTGACCGGGGATATTGCCAAGAAACTGCATGCGAGGATCAAGGCCGGTGCGGTGGTGCAGCGAGTGCGCCCGGGTTCGGTGGCGGCGCGGGCTGGCATCGAAAAGGGCGATGTGATTTATCGCATCAACCGGCGGCCGGTGAACAGCGTGGCTGATTTCAACAAGCTGTGGCGCGCCTTCAAGCCGGGCGAAGTCCTGCAGGTTATGCTGGATCGGCATGGTAATCAGGTCTTCATCATGCTGCGCCTGCCGCAAAAGAACGGCAGGAACTAGTACCTGATGCCGAATGTCGAGGTCATGAGCCGGTCGAACTGTCATCTGTGCGATGAGGCGAAGCTGGTTGTGGCTGAGGCGGCTTCGGCGGGCCTGTGCGCCTGGCGAGTGGTGAATGTGGATGGCGATGCCCGGCTGCTCAAGCGCTATGGCCTTGATGTGCCTGTAATTCTCATTGATGGCGAGGTGGGCTTCAAACACCGTGTTGATCTGCCGGCATTGCAGCAAGCTCTGGAAAATAGGGGAACAACAATATGCTGAAGCGCTGGATAGCCATGCTTGGCCTGATTGCTGTAGTGGGCCTGACAGCCTGGTACGGCATGCCGGGCAAACAGGCCAGAATGGAAGTCGGTAAACCGGCCCTGCCGTTCGTCTTGCCCGATCTGGCCGGCAAGATGCAGTCGCTGGCCAAGGGCGAAGTTATCCTGCTGAATTTCTGGGCTACCTGGTGCCCTCCCTGCCGCCAGGAAATGCCTTCGATGGCGGCCCTGTACAACCGGCTCAGGGATAAAGGCTTTAATGTCGTAGCCGTTTCCGTCGACCGTGATGCCAATTCCCTGACCGGCTTCGTGCGCGAATATCAGCTTCCGTTCCAGATTCTGCATGACAAGGACAGCGAGGTTTCGCATCTGTACGGCGTGTTCCGCTACCCCGAATCATTCATCATCGACCGTAATGGCATTGTCAGGCATCATCTTGTCGGAGCTGTGGAATGGATGACGCCAAAAATTATCAGCGAGATCGAGGCCCTGCTGGCCGAACCCGCCCAGGGGTGAACCCGGAGCTGAAAAAGCGCATTGAACAACTGCGCACCAGGCTCACCGAACACAATCACCGTTACTATATTCTTGACGCACCGGTCATTCCGGATGCCGGGTACGATCGGCTGCTGCGCGAGTTGCAACAGCTGGAGGCCGAACTCGGCGAACCCGTTCCGCCCGATTCTCCAACCCAGACCATAGGCGCACCACCAAGCACGAGTTTTGAGTCGCGCCGGCACGGGCAGTTGCTGTTGTCGCTGGCCAATGCCTTTTCCGATGACGAAATTCGCGATTTCGACCGGCGTGTTGCACAGGGGCTGGATGGCGATGCATACACCTATATTGCCGAGCCGAAGATCGATGGCCTGGCCATGAACCTGACCTATGTTGATGGGCATTTGCAGCATGCGGCCACGCGCGGCGATGGCGAAACCGGCGAGGACGTGACTGCCAATGCCCGCACCATCGCCGATATTCCCTGGAAGCTCGAAGGCGATGTGCCGGAAGTTCTGGAGGTGCGCGGCGAGGTCTATATGCCGAAACAGGCCTTTGCCGAACTCAATGCTGCGCAGGAGGAGAGGGGTGAGCGAACCTTTGCCAATCCGCGCAATGCCGCCGCCGGCTCAATGCGTCAGATCGATCCGAAGGTGAGCAGGGCGCGCCCTTTGCGGTTCTTTGCTTATGGCGCGGGTCTGGGTGGCGAGGCGCTGGCCGATAACCAGAAATCATTACTGGAGCGACTGCAGATGCTGGGGTTTCCCGTGCAGACATGCGAGATACTGGCCGATGTGGAAGCCCTGCTGAAAAGTTATTACGGTTTTCTCGAGCGCAGAGAGCGGTTTGATTACGAGATCGATGGCCTGGTTTGCAAGGTTAATCAGATTGATTTACAGAAGAAACTGGGAGCCGTGGCCCGTTCGCCGCGCTGGGCCATCGCCTACAAATTTCCGGCCGAGGAAGTTGTTACCACAGTTGAGAAGATCATCTGGCAGGTCGGGCGCACCGGCGTGATTACGCCGGTGGCCAAGATGCAGCCGGTGCATGTCGGCGGCGTCACCGTTTCGAGCGCTACGCTGCACAATGCCGAGGAGTTGGCGCGCAAGGACGTGCATGCCGGGGACCAGGTCGTTGTGCGCCGGGCCGGTGATGTGATTCCGGAGGTGGTGGGTGTCTCTACCCCTGCCAGTCATCGGGTAGCGGTAGCGATACCGGAGGCATGTCCTGTATGTGGTGCGATGGTGTTCCACATTGAGGACGAGGTGGCGATCCGCTGCTCAGGTGGCCTGTCGTGTCCGGCGCAGCTTAAGGAAAGACTCCGGCATTTCGTTTCGCGTTCATGTATGGATATCGAGGGCATGGGCGAGAAGCTTGTGGCCCAGCTTGTGGATGAGGGCATCGTTGAATCTGTAGCTGACCTTTACCGGTTGAAGTGGTCACAGATGGTCGAATGGGAGGGTTTCGGTGAGAAGAAGATAAAGAACCTTCAAGCTTCGATTGCAGCATCAGAGCATCGTCCACTCGCTCGCTTCATATACGCACTCGGTGTACCCCTCGTTGGCGAAGTGACAGCGCACTCACTTGCCCAGCGTTTTGGGTCACTCGATTTCTTGATGAGTGTTGGAGAGTTCAATTCCGGAGCAGCGAAAAAACTTTCTCACTTCTTGAGTACTTTACCATTGAGAGAAGTGTTTCAAGAATATATCAAAGATGTGAAGCCGTCGGTGGCTTCAGTGTTGGAAAAGAAGTTCAAAGCTGTAGAAGAAATGATAAGAGAAAGAGAAGGGTCGCCTGAGGTTATCGTTAGGTTTGCGAATCTTTTAGTTAAGCGCAAGAAGATGAAGGATATGTTTGAATCCCTCATTCATGAAAAAAATAAGGAAGCTGCTCTTGAGTTAGAAAGGTACTTTTCTTTGTTGGGAGAGATTATGAAAGTTGAAGACATAGGACCAGATGTCTCAACCAGCATAATCGTATTCTTCACCGAGCCGCATAATCGGCAGGTGTTATTTGAACTCGAAGATAGGGGCGTCTGGCCGAAACAGGAGGCCCTCAAGCCAACCGCAGACCATCCGCTGGCAGGCAAGACCGTGGTTGTAACCGGCAGCCTGACTTCGATGTCCCGCCAGCAGGCGCAGGAGAAGCTCAGAGCGCTAGGTGCCAAGCCGGCTTCATCGGTATCGAAAAAAACGGATTATGTCGTGGCCGGACCCAATGCTGGCTCGAAACTTGCGAAGGCAAAAGAATTGGGCGTTAAAGTGGTAGACGAGAGTCAGCTGCTAGCCTGGCTTACGTGAAAAGCTCAAGATGACTGTTCAGACGCTTAAGTTTCTGGTTCAAGGAAGCGCAGAGTCACCATATGAAGTGACATTCACTCTCGATGGGAACAATTTAAATGCATATTGCTCATGCCCAGCAGGGAAAAATGGCCAATATTGTAAACACAGATTGTCTATCTTGGCTGGTGAGTCAGGTTCGGTGGTTAGCGGTAATCAAGAAGATATACTGATAGCGAAGTCCTGGTTGCCTGGAACAGACGTTGAAATCGCCATTCATAATATTGCAGAAGCTCAGCATGAATTTGATGAAGCAAAGAAGAAGCTTTCCATTGCAAAAAAACAACTGGCAAAAGCGATGCGAGTATAAAAGCCGACATAGCTAGATTGATATTGAAGTTTTGGATGAATCACAACTGCTCGACTGGCTGCAATAATTTATCTTGAGCTTGAAGACCTTGCTCTAAACCTGATCGTCTTCCTTCCACATGTCCTTGGTGAAACGCAGCACCTTGTTGCGTCCGGTTTCCTTGGCCTGATACAGGGCCACATCGGCAAATTTCACACAACCCCAGAAGCCTTCGTTGTCGGCTGGATACATGGCTACGCCGATCGAGAGCGTCTTGGAAAGCGGGCCTGAGGCTGTCGGGAAGGTATTGGCTTCCACGGCCGCTCGCACCCGCTCGGCGATTTCCAGGGTCTTTTCCTCGTCCGCATTGATGAGCAGGGCAAGAAACTCCTCGCCGCCATAGCGGATGACAAGGTCGGAAGCGCGCACCGATTGTTTCAGGATGACAGCCATGCCCTTGAGAACGGAATCGCCGATTTCATGCCCCAGCGCGTCGTTCACCGGCTTGAAGAAGTCCACGTCGCACATCAGGACGCCGACCGGAACCGCCCTGCGGGCAACATCGGCGGTGAACGTGTCGAGATACTCTTCCAGAAAGCGCCGGTTATACAGACCGGTCATGGCATCGCGCATGGCCGATTCCCGCAAGGAGGCCATCAGCCTCTTGGTCTCAACAACTGGCGTGATTTCATCCAGATAGGTCTGGATGGTGGAAAGTATGGCCTGAACCTCGTCTGCCTCTTCAGGGGCAAAGATGATTTGCAGCACCCCGCCGATACTGCCCGACAGCAGCATGGGCAGGCAGACATGTATCAGATTCTGTTTATCCTGTATCCTGTTGCCGCAGAATGAGGCGCATATGTCGGCCTCCTCAATCGAGGAAACGGCCAGCCCTGTCCTCTTTGCGCGGCAGGCTTCTGCTTCGGTCATTATCTCGGCCTCGCACCAGAGATTGCTGCCTTCCGGCAGGCCCTCGGCGAAGATAAGTCTCAGCCGGTTTTTGGAGTTCGAGACTTCATACAAAGAGAAACGCTTCAGGCCGAATTGCCCGGCCAGCATATCGTGCAGGCGTTTATAGACCTCTCCCAGATCCCGGTCGCTTTCAGCCATTTGTTTGAAGCGTGCTGCGCCAACCATGTTGCGCACCACCTCGACGGTATATTTAAGCAGGTTTTTCTCGGAAGTGCCCGCCGTATATTTTGTCAGCGTTTTAACCTCCTTGAAAATGTTGCCGAGGCTGCTTTCAAGAGCCGCCATAAGGCGGTTTGTCTGGTCGGCGATGGCGCCTATTTCGTCGTTACTGCGTTTGGCCAGCCGGCCGGAGAAGTCGCCCTGTTCTGCCATGCCAACCACGGTATGCAACTGCTCGGTGGTGTCGACAACGGGATTCAGCAACCGCTTCAGGGCAATGGCCATGAATCCACCAAACAGAAGAATCAGTCCCGCAACCAGCGCAACAGCTATGATCCCGCCCTCACGCTGTTCGGTTATATCTATGCTGAGGCCAACGGCGCCGAGCACCGTTCCTTCGGAAACATCGTGGCACTGCATGCAGTTTACTTCGCCCTTGGATGTGGCAATGTAGGGGATGGCCACGTGATAGATCACCCTGTCGCGGGTTTCGTCCAGCTTTTCGGCCACCCTGCCAGTTTCCATGGCCTGTTTCTCAAGCAGGCTGGGTTCATGTATATCACCGGGACGCTGGCCGAACTGCTTGATGATGATCTCGGAGGGGATGATCTCAATATCCATCAGGCCGGGGGTTTTTTTCAGGCCGGCGATGAGGGATTCATGGTTTTCCATATTGCCGCTCATCATTTCCTGGGTCAGCGTGCCCAGCACAAGCTTTGCGGCCATTTGCCCCTGGTCACCCACGGTGGTGATGGAAAAAGAGCGGAAGGCATAAAGAAATGCCAGCAACGAAACGGCAACGAGCACCAACGTGGCGCCGCCAATAAACAGATAGCTCTTGCTGCGAAGCCTCAAACCGGAAGCCCTCCTGATGACGGTCTGTTCATAGCATATACCATTTTGGTCATGGCGTCTTTCAGCAGCCTAGCCGGCCACTTCATAAGACATGACCGGCCCCGTCCGGTTCTTGACCATGATCTTTTCCCTGGCCCGCATGGGGATTTCCGATTTGCACTGCTGAAAGGTTTCTTCACCAGTAACGATTTGTTGTCCCCCGGCAATATTCACCAGTCTTGATGCCACGTTGACCGTATCGCCGATGACGG
This sequence comes from Zetaproteobacteria bacterium, assembly GCA_003228735.1. Taxonomy (GTDB): domain Bacteria; phylum Pseudomonadota; class Zetaproteobacteria; order Mariprofundales; family Mariprofundaceae; genus SZUA-181. The sequence goes on along the minus strand of QIFG01000094.1, from coordinate 17,684 downwards.
TGTAATCCATGCGGTTTTTCGAGCCCAGATTGCCAACGACAACCTCGCCGGTATTGATGCCGATACCGACTTCAAACACAGGCAGGCCGGCTTTGCTTCGTTCAAACATGAAATCATGCACTGCCTGGCGCATTTCGATGGCGCATTGCACGGCATCCAAGCCGCCTCGATCCGGATCACCCACCAGCCCGAAGACGGCCATCAGTTCATCACCGATGAATTTGTCCAGCACGCCGTTGTGCCTGAAAATGATGTTGACCATGGTATCGAAGTATTCATTCAGCATGGCGATCACCATTTCCGGTTGCATGTTTTCCGAAATCCGGGTGAACGAGCGGATGTCCGCAAACAGGATGGTGGCATTCTTTTTCTGGTTTTTTATGAGGACGTCTTCCCCGGCGCTTAACAGGTGCTCCACCACATTGACGCCGACATAACGCCCCAGCCGTTCCCGCACCAGAGCTTCATGTTTCAACTTGTTCTGAAAATCATCGATTTCCTTGGCGTAAAGCATCAGCTGGGTCGTAACTTCCCGGTATTTCGTGTCGGATTTGGTCAGATCGACAAGCAGATGGTTGAAGCGCTCCGCCACATGACCGATTTCGGCTGGCGCTCCGCTCTCTATGCTCACGCTTTCCTTTTCACTGACTGCCCTATCTGTCTGTCTGGAAAGATCACATACCTGATCGGCAATGCGGCGCAGGTTGTAATATCCCAGCAGGTGGAAGAGCAGCACGGCTACGGCAACCAGTGCCACCTCTGGCGTGACCTTGGTCGAGGTCTGCATGAAAACATAAATCGCAAGCAGATATGGAATGGCGCTCAACAGGCCGAATATCTGCTGGGCGTTCTCAAGAAAACTGCGGGGATTTTTTGACTTCATGCTATGCCGTTGCCGATCCGTGTTTGGTGGGATCAAACGACAGTGGTTGATCCAGACGCAGGCTGATGGTTACATCCTGGTCTTTCGTAGCCTTACCTATCCGAACAACCGTTGCGGCACCCTGCATGCAGGCGGATGCTTCTCCTGCCCCGGGAAGATGGATGAACAGGTGGATTTTCTGGCCGATGGCATAGCGCTCAGGCTGTGAGCTGATAAATCTGATGCCGCTGCCGGAGATATCCTTTACAACGGATGTTTCAATGACATTTTCTCTGGCTTCCGGCAGCGCCACCGACACGGTAAAGTCAATGTCGTGGCGTTCAAATTTGCGGTGTTCAACTCTGTCTTCTGGCATGGCTGCGCCCCCATGTGCACAGGATATACGATCATGTGGCGATGCGCATGCTGATAGAGCCGCAAAGGCGGGTATTGTGTTTTTTGCATCAAGACTTTTATTCAGACCTTCCTTAGATTTGCAGATAGGTGCAACAACAGGCCTAACTGCCTATGATGCGCATATGATGAAATGTCCGAGGGCCGTGTGTGATTACAGTGCCGGATTTGGCGATGTCTTTATGTTGGTGTGTTTTTCATGAGAGATTTCCCGGCGAATAATCAGTCGCCGGTTTATATGTTCTGGAGTGGGGACTGCTGATGGTGGGAAAAACCAAGCTGGTTGAGATTCATTTGCGCAATGGACGCACCGAAGCCGGAAGTCTGGCCACCCCTTTCCGTCCAATGGAAAAAGAGATTGTCATCCGCAAGCAGGATGAGGCGTATGTCTTTCCACTGGAGGAAATTCTCTACATCTTTTTTCTTGGCAAGGGGGAGGTTGGCGTCCGCCTGCCGGGTGAGGTCGTGGATAATGTCCAGACCGTGGATGGCGAATCTATCAAGGCCCGTGTTTTGCAGAATCAGGCTTTGGAAGAGGGCTTCTACGGTATCCCGGTTGAGTACGATGAACGCGTTCAGCGCATCTTTTTTACCCACCAGGGCGTACGTTCTCGTCAGGAACAACGGCAGATTGGCCAAATATTGCAGGACGAGGGAATCGTTCCGGAGCAAAAGGTTCAGGAAGCCCTGGATGAGCAGAAGAAGTTAAGAAGCCGGAAAATCGGCGAGATTATTCATGAACAGCACGGCGTTCCAACTGAAGCGGTTGAAAAGGCCGAAAAGAAACAGCAGAAGGCGCCCGCCAATAAAAAAATGCAACTGGGGGGGATTCTTGTTTCCTCCGGTCTGATTACGGAAAAGCAGCTTGCAGATGCTTTGCAGGAGCAACGCAAAGGCGGCGGCAAGCATCTGGGCGATATGCTGATTGAGAAAGGCCTTATTACCGAAGAGCAGTTGGTGATGTGCCTGGCTATGAAGTTCCGCCTGAAGTTTGTTGATTTGCATGATGTGGTGCCCAAGCCGGAGGCGCTGGAAGCCGTTTCCAGCGAACTGGCTTTGCGGCTAAGGGTTTTCCCAATTGATGTGGACACCAAGCGAGTGGTTGTAGCTACGAGCGAGCCGACCAATGTCAGCATTGCCGATGCCCTGAGGTTCCATACCGGGCTTTGGGTGGAGTTGGTTGTGGCTACGCCTTCCAACATTTCCGAAGCGCTCAATAAGCACTTCGGATTTGAAGATGATCTCTCCCAACTGGCTATAGAGATCAGTGAAGCGCGCGATGATGATGACGACAATGAAGATGTGAATGTTCTGGAGCATGAGGCGGAGAAAGCTCCTATCGTGCGCCTGGCCAACAAGATTCTGGTGGATGGGATCCATGCCGCCGCCAGCGATATTCATGTTTTTCCCGTCGAGAAAAGCCTGAAGGTATCATTCCGCACACACGGATTGCTGAAACAGCGTCTGAAGCTGGAGAAAAAGGTTCACATGAGCCTGATTGCGCGCTTCAAGATTATCTCGGGCATGGATATTTCCGAGCATCGCATGCCGCAGGACGGGCGCATCATGATCACGATGGAAGGCCGTAAGATTGAGTTTCGCGTGTCTTGTATGCCGGGGGTTCATGGCGAGAATATGGTGTTCCGCATCCTTAATATCGGTGCCGAACAGAAGCTGCTGGATGAACTGGGGTTTGAGCATGACGATGTCGTCAGCATCCGGCGCATTTCGCACGGACATCACGGCATGTTGCTGGTGACCGGGCCGACAGGTAGCGGCAAATCCACAACGATGCTCTCGGTGCTGCGCGATCTAACCAACCAGCCCAAGCATCTGATTTCACTTGAAGATCCGGTAGAGGCCCAGGTTGCAGGCGTCAACCAGATCCAGATCAACGAGAAGATCGGCTTTTCCTTTGCCAATGCCCTGCGCAATATTTTGCGCCATGATCCGGATGTCATCATGGTGGGCGAGATTCGCGATGCCGAAACCGCCAAGATTGCGGTGCAGGCCTCTCTTACCGGCCATGTACTCATCTCCTCACTACATACGAACACTGCAGTCGGTGCTTTCATGCGTCTGGAGGATATGGGCGTGGAGCCCTATATGGTTGCCTCCACCCTGAAGGGCGTGGCCGCGCAGCAGTTGTTGCCAAGGCTCTGCGAACATTGCCGTAAAAAGCGGAAGGCGGATCGGGATGTCGTAGAATTCATCAAGGGGCATGGCTTCAAGACAGAGGGCCTAAAGGATTGTTTTTCTCCCGGTTGCAAGGAATGTGACGATACCGGTGTGGGTGGCCGCATCATGGTATACGAGTTTCTCGAAGTCAGCAGGGAAATAAGCGCCCTTGTTTCCAAGGAGGCTCCCGAGGACGATATTCTTGCCGTGGCGCGTAAAGCAGGCATGGTCACCATGGGCGAGCGGGCCATGAAGTATGTTGAGCAGGGCCAGATCTCACTGGAGCAAGTCGTTTCCCTGTTAAGCGAGTAGTTATTCGCAATATTGACTAAGCATCAGTGATTCATAGGTTTCGCCGCCAAATGGGGGATCGTCTAACGGCAGGACAGCGGACTCTGACTCCGTCAATCAAGGTTCGAATCCTTGTCCCCCAACCAGATCAGCAAGGCCCGCTCGAAGAGCGGGCCTTTTTGCTTTTAGGGGCAGGATGAGAAGCCGGGTTCGACAAAATCGCTTGCGATTTTGAACAGCGGAGCGAAGCGAGGCTGGCCCCACAGGGGCGAAGGGCAGGATGCCCGGAGTAATCCTTGTCCCCCAACCAGTCCGCGAAGGCCTGCTCGAAGAGTGGGCCTTTTTGCTTTTGGGGGCAGGATGAGAAGCCGGGTTCGACAAAATCGCTTCTGAATTTCTGAAAACCGCTTAACTCTTATGTTAAGGGCGCAGGCGAAGCATGGCGGAGATCGGAAGGTGGTCGGAGTAGTTGACCGGAATGGTTCGTAAATCCTCCAGGGCAAAGTCATCCGTGGCCATGATGTGATCCAGCGCTTTGATGGGTCGCCAGCTTGGGAAGGTCAGCGGACGTGCCATAAAATCCTGCAATCGCGTATGACTGAGCAGGTGAGCGAATTCATGCGAGTCGGGATCGCAATTCAAATCCCCCATGAGGATGGCGGCAGGGTGGTTGTTGATCAGCTTGGACAGAAATTGAACCTGATGCATGCGGCTGGCTTTTCTTAAGGACAGGTGTGTGACAAAGACCCCCACCTGATAGCCCCCGAGTTTATAGATGATTTCCAGCGCCACCCGGCCATGTCTGGAGGCCGGCAGCCGGTGCTGGATGATTTGCTCCCAGGGAAGGCGTGACAGCACGCCGAGGGTCATACGCGCGATACTTCCCATTTCCCGCGTGATCTGAGCGTGCCAGTGGGGAAAGCCTGCCAGTTCCGCCAGGTGCTGCACATGATGTACAAAACGCGTACGGAATGAGCCGGCATCCGCTTCCTGCAGCGCCACAAGGTCGAAGCCCTCAAGCATCCTGGCAATACGGTTCAGGTTGGTGGTGGCATGGCGGTGCGGTACGACATAGCGGTGGCTGTGCGTCACGACATGGCGCAGGCGGTGGCTGCCGATGCCTGCCTGAATATTGTAACTGGCCAGCCGGAGAGTGGCCGGATTACTGGGGCCTGTTAACACTAGTCTGCATCTATGGGTGGAATCTCATCCTTTTTCAAATCGACCTTCTCGATTTTTGCAAAACGGCCACTGATTTTCTTTGCCGACGTATGAATCTTCTGCGTGTCATCATGTGCCTGGCGGATGTGTGTGGCCAGCTTGTCAAAGCGGCTTCCAAAGCGATTGAAATCCTCGGCCAGACCCTGTAAATGCTCCTGAATGATGTGTACCTGGCGTTTGGTTTCGGCATCCTTCAGCACGGCAGCCATGGTGGTCAGAATGGCCATCATGGTGGTTGGACTGGCGATCCAGACCCGCCGTTTCTGGGCAAGTTCAATCAAGTCAGGATGGTGCGCATGCAACTCGGCGAACACAGCCTCGGCAGGCAGGAACATGATGGCGCCATCCGCGGTTTCACCGGGAATGATGTAGCGGCTGGCGATGTCCTCAATATGCTTTTTGATATCCTGCTTGAAACTGGCCAGTGCCTGCTTGTGTTCAGATTCGTGCGTATCCGGATCGGTGAATTTCCGGTAATTCTCCAGCGGAAACTTGGCGTCGATAGCCATATGGCCGACAGGTTCGGGCAAGTTGAGCAGGCAGTCGGCGCGCTTGCCGTTGGACAGCGTGGCCTGTAGCGAATAGGCCGATTCGGGCAGCACCTGCCGCACCAGCAGGTGCAATTGCACCTCGCCAAAGGCGCCGCGCGCACGCTTGTCGGTAAGCACATCCTGCAGTGAAACCACATTTTCAGACAGCTTGGCGATGCGTTCCTGGGCCTTGTCGATTACAGCCAGGCGGCTCAGCACATCGGAAAAAACCTTTTGCGTTTTCTCAAAGCCCTGATTCAACCGTTCGTCCACTTTCCCGGAAATGGCATCAAGTTTGCGTTCAGATAGTTGAGATAATTCGGCAAAGCGCTGGTTGAGCGTGTCAGTCGTATTTTTCAGAGATCCCTGCACGCTGTCGCCGATGCGCTTCTGATTTTCGCCCATGGCGTCTCGCAGGTTCTCTGAAAGCAGGCGCTGTTTGGACTCCAGCATCTCGCTTATCCTGGCAAGTAAAGTCTCCAGTCTGGCTTCCTCAATCTGCCGGGCCTGTTCTTCCCTGGTGCTGTTTTCCGCCAGGGTTTTCCCGAGTCCATGCAGCCGTACCATGAGCAAGGCCAGCAGCGCTACGGCACAGGTAAGCAGAGCGATGAGAAGCATATCCATCATGAGCCCCTATTTAGCGCTTTGGATTATTAGAGCCTGTTAACACTAATTCTGGCTGTAGCGCTTCGATCATGTTAACAGACCCTGGCATCAATTAACGTTAACCTGTTGCGGGCGCTCCGACAAACCGGGCGCAGCATCGACTTTACAAGTGTGGCGACTTTTACGGTGAATGGATTGCATCGAACAATGCGGCAGGCGCTGCTACACTCGGAGCTTATGATGTGTGGAAGTCTTCTCCGGTGGCTTACAACTGTGGCAGCAGGGTTGTTTCTGGGCCTGTTCGTGGCCCATTCCGCGTATGCGGAATCCGCCATTACCATGCAGGTGGATGTTGGCGAAAAGGTTGTTTTTTGCGAGGCAAGCCTGAATGCTGATGAAGATCGTCTTGCCCGGGTGCTGAAGGATGGCACCGAGGTGGGGATTGACTGGGTGGTTGGCATCGAAAAGGTGCAGCGTTTCTGGCTGAACAGCGAGGTGGCCGTAATCCATGTTCGCCGCCGCGTCGTTCCTGACCTGGTATCGCAGAGTTGGCAATTGTTCGACATGTCCACCGGCATTACGCAAAGGGTGACAGACATAAACGCTGCCGCACATTTTCTTGTCCACCTGGATCACTTCCCCGTACTGGACCGCAGCCTGCTTGAGGCCGGGGAATCCTACATCATGACCATACGGCTTGAAGAGCGGCAGGGCTCAGAGGAAGACAAGGGCTGGTTTGCAACATGGTGGGGGTATGAGGCCTCCGAGGTGGAAGCGGGATTTAAACTGCCATGAACAGTCTTGGCCTGATGCGTTTTTTGCCCGTTATCATGTCCATGGCGCTGCTCACCCTGGCCATCAGCCTGTGGCCGGACACCGCCAGCAGTGGTTCGCATGGCGTGATTGCCTGGCTGAACATCATTCTGATGGTCATTCTTGCGGTGGTGGTGCTGCATTATGGCGTGCGTCTGCTGCGCGAACGCAGCGAGCGCAGACCCGGTTCGCGACTGCGCGCCAAGCTGGTCATGGCTTTGGTTGCCATGCTGCTGGTGCCAACGGTTACCTTGCAGATTGCCGCCAACCAGATGGTCGAACGTGGCATGGACGTGTGGTTTGATGTGCGCGTGGATACCTTGCTGGATCGCGCCCTGAATCTGGCGCGTGGATTTTACGCCCGGGTGGAAACGGAGTTGACACACAGCCTTCAGGTTTATGTGCATGATGCCGATCTGGCGATGGCCATGCAGGCTCCGGTGCAGTATGTGCGATTGAATAACCAACTGGCCGAGATCAGGGAAAAGGAAGGTTGGCAGAGGCTGCAGTTATTCGATATTAATGAGCGCCTCATTACCGGTGTTCAGGAGAGTGGCCTAAGTGCTCTGGAGGCGGAACCGCTTGGTCAGGATGTCCGCCTGGGCACATCCATGGGGCGTGTGATCGCCGAACTCAAGACGGTTAAAGGCGGTGAGGTTGCCGTGGCTTATGCGCCGCTGATGGATCAGCAGAATGTCGTCGGCATACTGCGGGCGGAGGTTACCCTGCCGGCCGGAGTGGTGCAGAGCGCCCGAGCCGTGGAGGCGGATTTTCGCACTTACCGGGAACTGGAGCGCAACCGCCAGGCCATCAGGGGCGTGTTCACCAACGTCCTGTTGATTGTCACCTTGCTTGTCATCCTGGTCGCCGCCTGGGTGGCCTTGATTTTCGCCCGCCGCCTGACAGCGCCGATTGGGGGACTTGCCGAGGCGCTGCACCGTGTCACCGAGGGCGATCTGGATGTGACCATTTCCGAAGCGCCACAGGATGAGCTTGGCTCGCTTGCGCGCTCTTTTAACCGCATGTCGCTAAGACTGAAGGAAAATGTGCAGGCGCTTCAACAGGCGCAGGAAGAGTTGACGCAAGCACTGGACAGCAGCAGGCAGCGGCAGGAAATCCTGGAAACCCTTTTGGCCAATCTGCAGACGGGAGTGCTGCTGGTGGATGCGGATGGCAAAGTTCACCTGTTCAATCAGGCATTGAAATCGCTGCTGGCGTTACCCCCTGGCTGGGGGCAGGGGCGTGATCTGGATCGGCTGTGCAGCGGACGCCTGCATGTGCTTGGCGATTTCTTTGCTGAGTTGCGCCATCAGGGCGGTGGCCATCTGCAACGGGAACTGGATGTCGCCGTAGGTAAACAAAACCTGCATATTTTGGCGCGTGGCGCCCATTTGAGCGCGGGAGATGTTCCTGGCCTGACCGGACATATTCTGGTGTTGGACGATGTCAGCAGTCTGGCTGAGGCGCAGCGTCACCGGGCCTGGGCAGAGGTGGCCAGGCGTCTGGCTCATGAAATCAAGAATCCGCTCACGCCTATCAAGCTGGCAGCAGAGCGGCTGCAGCGGCGCTTTCGCAGCGAGGTTAAGCATCGGGATGTGTTTGACGCCTGTACGGGAGCCATTATCGGACAGGTAGAGCGATTGCAACGGCTGGTTGGGGATTTCTCCACGCTGGCGAGGCTCCCCAAGCCCAGCCTGACTGAGGTCAGGGCCGAAACCCTGTTGACGGAAATGCGCGAACTGTATGCCTCCTACCCACGCCTGCAGGTGGAAGCGGCAGGCTCTGATACCTCCTGCATGTGTGACTGCGATCAGGTGCGGCAGGTGCTTATCAATCTGGTGGACAATGCATTGGCGGCTACGAGTGGTGCGGATGCCCCGGTTCGCCTGTACATGGTGGAGGCTGAACATGCCGTGGAATTTCACGTCGAGGATGATGGAGAAGGCATCAATGACGCCAGCCGTGAGCAGATTTTCGAACCGTATTTCTCTACCAAGGAAGAAGGATCGGGACTGGGCCTGGCGATTGCCAAGCGCATTGCTGAGGAAAACGAGGGAGGTCTGTTGCTGATTTCGGCGGCTCATCCCACCCATTTCCGTCTTCAATTGCCGGTTGCGGGGTCGTAAATGAGTGCGTGCCTGATGATCGTTGATGATGAGCAGCCCATCCGCGAATCCTTGCAGGGCCTGTTCGAGGACGAGGGATATCAGGTGCAGTGCGCTGCTTCGGGAGAGGAGGCCGTGGCCCGCTTCCGAAAGCAACCGGCTGACTGCGTGCTGCTGGATATCTGGATGCCGGGCATTGATGGCCTGGAGACCCTGGCCAGGCTCAAGAAGATGGATGCAGATCTGCCGATTGTGATGATGTCTGGCCATGCCACAATCGATACGGCAGTGCGCGCCACGCGCCAGGGAGCTTTTGATTTTGTCGAAAAGCCATTGTCCTCCGACCGCTTGCTGATTCTGATTCGCAATGCCCTGGAGAATCGCAAGCTTGCGCGTGAGAATGTTGATCTGAAGCAGAACCTGGATCAGCAAATACGCCGCGATCTGATCGGCGACAGTGCACCGCTGACCCAGGTGGAACAGTTGATACAGCGCGTGGCGGTCACCGATGTGCCGGTGCTTATCCTGGGGGAACATGGCACGGGTAAAGGGGTGGCAGCACGGCTTTTGCACCATTGTTCCAAGCGCAACGGCAAGCCTTTCGTTGAGGTAAATGCAGCCAGTATCCAGGAATTACGAATGGATGCGGAGCTGTTCGGCTTTGAAAAAGGGGCCTTTCCGGGCGCCCTGCATGCGCAGGCCGGGCGATTCGAGTTGGCGGATGGCGGCAGCCTGTTTTTCGATGAGGTGGAAGGCTTAAGTCTGGCCGTGCAGGCCAAGATACTGCGAGTGTTGCAGGAGCGTTCTGTCCAGCGCCTGGGCAGCCCCACATCTCAGTCCGTCAATGTGCGGCTGATTGCCGCCAGCAGCCATGACCTCGAAGACGCCATGCGGGCGGGGAGTCTGCGTGAGGACTTCTATTACCGGCTGAATGTGGCGGCAGTGCGTATGCCTGCCTTGCGTGAGCGCATAGAGGATATCCCGATACTGGTGGACAGTCTGGCGGCCGAGCTTGCCGAAACGCTTGGCGGTAAGCAGGTTACCTTTTCCACGGAGGCTGTTGTGAAATTACAGGCCTATCCATGGCCGGGCAACGTTCGTGAGCTTCGCAATTACATGGAACGCTGCCACATTCTCAAACAGGGTGAGCACATCGGCCCGGACAATATGCTGCCCCTGGATCAATCCGCTCCACAGCCGGAGGCAGACTTCTCAAACAGCTTTCATATCGCCCGTGAGACCTTCGAGCGCAGCTATTTGCTATACTACCTGAACAAACACAACTGGAATGTCAGCCGCACGGCCGAGGATATCAGCATGGAACGCAGTCAACTTCACCGCAAGATCAAGGCCTATGGCCTGGAGAAGGATACAGAGCTCAAATGAATGTTCTCATTCTCGGGGCTGGCGAGGTGGGTTTCGGCATCGCTCAGCGACTGGCCACGGAAGGCAACGACGTTGTCGTTATCGATACGGATGCGGAACGCTTGCAACGTGTGGCTAATACCATGGACGTTAAAACCATCACGGGCTTTGCCGCACACCCCTCCGTACTGAAGCAGGCTGGTGCGGCCAATGCCGATCTGTTAATCGCCGCCACGACCAATGACGAAGTAAACATGCTGGCCTGCCAGGTGGCGCATTCGCTGTTTAAGGTGCCGACCAAGATGGCGCGGGTGCGGGAGCCGGATTATGTGAACAGCGCGGCGGAGTTGATCGGCCGTGATGACCTGCCGATTGACCGCATTATTTCGCCGGAGCGTGAGGCTGCCAAGGCGGTTATTAAGCGCTTCCAGGTCTCTTCAGCCATGGATGCCCAGGAGTTTGCCGATGGCCGTGTGCAACTGCTGGGCCTGCGTGTTCCACCCAAGGGGGCGCTGGCGGGCCTGTGTCTTAATGGCCTCGATGAGGTGCTGGGCGCTCTCCGGGTCTATGTCGTGGCGCACGAACACAATAATCGCTGGCGGGTGCCCAAGGGTGATGATGTGTTACTGGCTGGTGACAGTATTTATGTGGCCATAGCCGGCAAGCATGTGGCGGATTTCCCGCGCCTAATCGGTCTGAAGGACGAAATGAGCAGCATCAGGAACGTCTTGCTGATCGGTGGCGGCAATGTTGGCTATATCGTCGCCCAGGAACTGGAGAAGATCGGTGTGGCGCCTAAGCTCATCGAACATAACAGGGACAGGGCGTCCTGGCTGGCGGATCGCCTGAATGAAACCGTGGTAATTTGCGGCGATGCCCTGGATCGGGAACTGCTGGAGGAAGAAAACATCAGAGAAATGGACGATTTCCTGGCGCTGACAAACGATGATGAAACCAATATTCTTGCCAGCCTGATCGCCAAGAAATACATGGTGCCGCATATTATTACGCTGGTGAACCGCGCTATTTATTCCGATCTGGTACGCGAGATTGGCCTGGATGTGACGGTATCGCCCAGGTTGACCACAGTGGCCTCTATCCTGAGCCATGTGCGCACCGGCCGCGTCTTGGGAATTTCATCTCTTGGTGATGGCAGTCTGGAAGTGTTCGAGGCCGAGGCTCTGGAGACCTGCGACATTCTGGATACGCCCTTAAGTGATTTGCGCCTGCCGCCCAACACGGTGATTGGCGCTGTCGTGCGTGGAGAGGAAGTCATTATTCCGTCGGGCGAGACGCGCATCGAACCACATGATCATGTGCTGATTGTTACCACTGCCGCCTCCACGAAGGAAGTCGAAAAGCTGTTTGAAGTCCACCTTGAGTTCTTTTAGAGCCTAGCTGAGAGTCATTCGTGAATCCTAAAGGTGTGACATGGACGCTCGGCATTCTGGTGGCCCTGTTTGGGGCAGGCATGATGCTGCCCGCGTTTGTTTCTTTATATTATCACACTGGTGGAGCTCATCATTTTGTTCTGGCCGGTTGTCTCGTTTCCCTGCTTGGCCTGTCCATGATGCGTTTCTGTGGCCCGGCTCCAAAGCAGCTTGGACACCGAGACGGGTTTCTGATTGTGGCTCTGGCCTGGGCCGTGCTGGCGATGCTCGGGGCAGTGCCATTCTGGACGACCGGGGTTTGCGACTCCATTGTTGACGGGCTTTTTGAATCCACTTCCGGCCTGACCACGACCGGCGCTACGGTTTTATCCGGCCTGGATTCCATGCGGCCCTCCATTCTGTTCTGGCGCTCGATGCAGGAATGGCTGGGCGGTATGGGCATCATCGTGCTGGCCGTGGCCGTGATGCCGTTGCTGGGAGTGGGCGGCATGCAGTTGTTCCGGGCTGAAACACCCGGGCCGGTCAAAGACAAGCTGACGGCGCGCGTCACCGAAACCGCCAAGGTGCTCTGGTATATCTATCTCGGCATGACCGTTGTGACGGCATTATGTTTCTGGTTGGCGGGCATGAGCGGCTTTGACGCCATCAATCATGCCATGTGCACCGTGGCCATCGGCGGTTTTTCCACACATGATGCCAGTATCGGCTACTACTCCGATCCGCTGATCCGCAACCTGATCGTGGTCTTCATGCTGATGGCGGGCATCAATTTTACGCTTCACTTTGCAGCGCTGCGCCGGGGCTTTTCCATTGCAGCTTATGTCCAGGATGAGGAATTCCGGGCTTATGCCAAATGGATCGGGATTCTGGTGTTGCTGATCGGTTTTCTGACGCTGTCCACCGGCAGCGGAAGCTTGGAAGAGGTCGTGTTCAACACCGTATCCATTGCCACGACGACGGGTTTTACCGTCAGTGATTACAGCGCCTGGCCACCGGGCACCGGCCTGTTGCTTCTGATTGCCATGTTTGTCGGCGCCTGTGCCGGTTCTACAGGCGGTGGCATGAAGGTCGTGCGGGCATTGTGCCTGTTCCGGCAGGGAATGGGGCAGATACGCCGGTTGATTCACCCGCATGCCATTATTCCCGTAAAAATGGGCGAACACGCGCTTTCAGGCCAGGTCATGCAGGCCCTGTGGGGATTTTTTGTGCTGTACATGGTTTGCTATGCGATTATTGCTACGCTGGTTGCCTTTACCGGCGTGGACATGCTGACCTCGTTATCCGCTGCCGCTGCCTGCCTGACCAATACGGGTCCGGGCTTTGGCGGGGTGGGGCCAGCCTCGAACTATGCGGCTTTGCCCGATGCCGCCAAGGGTGTGCTGATGTTCGGCATGATTCTTGGGCGGCTGGAAATCTTCACCTTCTTCGTGCTTCTCGTACCGGAGTTCTGGCGGAGATAGTCCACGCCTGATTGTCAATACGTAGTATTACGTATATCGGGGGCCTTTCCCCATGCTTAGCGTTGTGGGTGTTATGTTGGGAAGGGGAGATTAAGGTGTTACAGCTTTTTCGGGAGCCTGCCCGCGCTGCAAGGGCAAGAATACTGTCAGGATTAAGCGGATCGTGTGGATGCGTCTATTACCGTTCAGCCGCCATTACCTCTGTCAGTCATGCCGTTACCTGTCATGGTTGTGATTTAAGAAGAGAGTTACTGTAGGCCCTAATTAGGCCACGCACCGGACTGGAAGTCTCATATCCCCGTAAACAGAAAATCCAGTGCTGCGATGACAGCATTTCTCTCGCCGGACAAACTTTTTACCGGTTGGCCGAGTATTGATTTTGGTATGCCAGCCAGCTCGGGCACGGATGCCGTGAACCTGGCTCCCTCAATATCAAAAACAGGATTCAGCTTATCCATCGGCCTGGGCGAGGTAGCCAATGGCATGAGCGGGATGACGACACGGGTACTGAGCATATCCAGCATCTCGTCCTGCACATCGAGCAGATACGGAAACTGCTCCTGTGTTTCCGGGTGCGGGTTTTCATATACATCGAACTGGGCCATCAGAAACTGCGCAGTCCATCGCTGAATACGCCTTGTTCCTCAATCCGCTGATTATATGTATCCACTGCCTTGCGATTTTCTTTGAGCCACTTTTCACGCCTGGCCTTGCGTAGCTCCATCACCACGGCCTTTTCCAGCGTCTGCGAAAGATTGATCTGCAATTCCCTGGCTTGTGCCACAAGGCTTTGATCAAGGCTTACATTGACAGGTTTTTTTCGGGTACTTGCCATATTGAGCCTCGCTGACCGTGTATAATTCATGCGCATACATTAGGCGCATTCATAATGCATGACAAGAAAGCGGGAATTTTCTACTGAGTCAGGCTGACCTTGATCAGGCCGCGCACCGGATCGGTGGCGTCGATGCGCACGGAAACGCGCTCACCCAAAGTCAGGGCATGGCCGCCACGCTTCGCCACCAGCCGGTGACTCTTTTTGTCCAGTGAATAATTCCCGCCCAAATCGTCCACGGAAAACGATCCCTCGGCCAGGGTTGGTTGCAGTTCCAGGAAAACACGCCGTTCGCTGATGCCGGAAATAACGGCCTCGAAGGTTTTACCCACATCCTCCTGGTGATACAGCGCTGCCAGCATGGCCTCGGTATCCCATTCGGCCCGCACCTGTTTACGCTCCTGGTTTGAGGTTGTCTCGCCGATGTCAGTCAGCGTATTGGCAGGCTGCACCGAATTCGGATTTTCACCCCTGAGCATCGCCTTCAGGCGGCGATGCACGACGAGATCGGCATATCTTCGAATCGGGCTGGTGAAATGCGTGTACGACTTGTAGGCAAGGCCGAAATGCCCCTTGTTGTCCGGGCTGTATCTGGCCTTCTGGAGGCTGCGCAGGACGAGCCGGTGCAGCACATGCGAAACCTCCGTACCGTGTGTTTTCTCAAGCAGGCGCTGCACATCGGCGGGAAGTGCCGGGCGAGCCGCATGCAGCGGGATGTTCAGGCCAAGCGGGGCCAGAAACTCATTCAGCGTATGGATGGCTTCCGCCTTCGGAGGCTCATGGATGCGGTAAAGCTGGGCCGTTTTCCTTTCCTCGAAAAAACCGGCCACGGCGGTATTGGTCGCCAGCATCATTTCCTCAATCAGCCGGTGCGCAGTATTGCGCTCCCGCACCTGCATTTCGGTTACCGATTCTCCCTTGATGATGGCTTTTACCTCGGGCAGGTCGAGATCGAGCGCCCCGCGTTTCTCACGCAGCCGGAGCATGCCCTGGAACAGCGTTTCGGCATTTTTCAGCATGTCGCGCAAGCCGGCATTAGCGATGGTGGTTTCGTCGCCATCGTCCAGGAAACGGCTGACCTCGGTATAGGTAAGCCGCGCTTTCGAGCGGATGACGGCCTCATGAATGTTCGTGGAACGCCGGCGCCCGCCTGCGTCAAAGCGCATGCGGACGGCAACAGCCAGCCGCTCGACATCGGGCTTCAGCGAACAGATTCCGTTGGAAAGCTTTTCCGGCAACATCGGAATAACGCGATCCGGAAAATAGAACGAGTTGCTTCTGGCCAGTGCTTCCTTATCCAGCGATGTGCCGGGTTGCACATATTCGGCTACATCGGCAATGGCTACCCAGGCTTCAAAGCCGTCGCCGCGCGGTTGTACGCAGATGGCATCGTCGAAGTCTTTGGCGTCTTCGCCATCGATGGTGACAAAGGGGAGTCCGGTGAGATCGGTGCGTTCGCTGCGGTCTTTTTCGCGCACACGGCCGGGCGTGCTTTCCGCCTCGGCCTGAATCACATCCGGGAAGCCATGCGGAAGACCAAGCTCTGCAATAATCAAATCAATGAGCTTTTCGGGGATGAGCACATCGCCAAGCTTTTCAATAATAAGACCGCGCAGGGGTTGGGAACCTCGTTCAATCTTCACCCGTACCCAATCGCCATCATGTGCACCCTTGGCGTTTTTCCTTGAAATCATCACCAACTGTTGAAGCCGCTGGTTTCTTGGTTCCACAAAGCCGCCTTTACCCTGCACGATAAACTGGCCGGTAATCGTATCGCTTGCCTGCTTTTCAACGCCGAGCACCTGGGCGTAACTGCGGCCGCGCCGCATGGCCATGGAAAAGCGCACCACGTCGCCATGCATCAACCCGTTCATTTGATCAGGCGGCACGAAGGCATCGGATTCCCGGCCTGCACCGGTACGGATAAAGCCAAAACCGTCCGGATGCGCTATCAGTGTGCCGATCTGGATCTGGCGCTGGACCGGTTGCATGTTCTTGCCGCGAAATTCGATCTCACCCTTTTTCAGCATGTCCTGAATACATTGTTTCAGGACACGGTGCTCTGAGGCTGAATGCAGATTCAGCTCGCGGGCCAAGTCTTTGAATTTACTGCTGTTCTGCGGCAGGTCTTTCAGGACGCGCGATAGCTTACGGGACAGCACAGAGGCATCCAGGTAATGGGCATGCCCCGCCCTCTTCCAGGGATCTGCGGAGCGGCGGCCAGCGGCGGGCTTGATCGGTTTCTTTCTTGACACTGTATCGCTCCATTCTAATATGGCCGCCCCTGCCGAGGTGGCGGAATTGGTAGACGCGCTGGCTTCAGGTGCCAGTGGCCATTACGGTCGTGCTGGTTCGACTCCAGTCCTCGGTACCAATAAGCGGTTCAAGCATTGATAATGCTTGAACCGCGCGTTAGTTCAATTGCGCGTTAGCTCCAAAAGAGCGCGTTAGTAGAAATAAGCCCGTTGCCTGTGCAGCGGGCTTTTCATTTTATCTGCCGGGCAACGCTACTGTGTTCGTGTCGTTTTGGCATATACTGCCTGCATGAGCAGTACTGAGGAGCGTATTACCGGCATGTTGCAGCGCCAGGCCATGCTGCGTGGCTGGTCACCTAATACAACCGTTTCCTATCGTCGGGATTTGCTCGATGCCCAAGCCTTCATGGCCGATCGAAAAGGCAGCCTTTTTGATGCCGACAAGGACGATGTCATGCGCTACCTGGCCTCTTTGTCCCGACGAGGCATGAAGGAGTCTACCATTCGGCGGCGGCGCAGCGCCCTGTCCACCTGGTTTGGCTTTTTGCAGGAGGAAGGTTTCAGGGAGGATCACCCGGCCAGGAATCTGCCTGCCCAGCGGCCTACGCGTGCTTTGCCAAAGCTGCTCAGTGAGACGGAGGTGGAGGCGTTATTGCAGGCTCCGGATGTGGCAATCCCCATCGGTCTGCGTGATCGTTGCATGCTGGAGATTTTGTATGCCACAGGCCTGCGTGTCAGCGAACTTGTCGGGCTGCAACTGGCGTGTGTGGATATGGCGGCAGGTCTGGTGCGCGTGATCGGCAAGGGCAATAAGGAGCGGCTGGTGCCGTTTGGCGAGGAGGCAGGCATCTGGTTGCAGCGCTGGCTCACACAACGGAGCAGCCTCGTCAGCAGGCCAAGCTCGCACCTGTTTCCGGGGCGTGGCGGAAAAGTCATGACACGCCAGAACTTCTGGCAGCGGATCAAACTGTGCGCCAGACAGGCAGGCCTGAGGCAGCTGCCTTCACCGCATACGCTCAGGCATGCCTTTGCCACACACCTGTTGAACCACGGCGCCGACCTCAGGGCCGTGCAGATGCTTCTGGGCCATGCCAACATCTCCACGACCGAGATATATACGCATGTCAGCCGCGCACGGCTGCATGATGTCGTTAACAAGGCGCATCCTCTGGGCCGATAGCAGACCGGGATTGCAAGAAGAAAAGGGTTCTTCGCCATTTAATCTAGGATTCCGTGGATATCATTATCAAGGCGGGGTTTCTTTTCAGGGTCTCCGCGGAAGCGTGTGGGTAAATTTAACATTAGAGCAGGCGTAAGGCATTGAAACCGTGTAGATATTCATGGATTTTATGCCGATA